>NC_020126.1:4141718-4460312 GCF_000331735.1 Myxococcus stipitatus DSM 14675
GTCTGCCTCAGGCTTGTCAATAATTGCGGCAACAGCGAGGGCCACACGACACGTCTCATCAATCCCAGCGTGGACAGCCCGAAGTTTCGGCCCGCGTTGAGATGGACGGACAGCACCTTGCGCACCCCCAGGAGGGTGTTGACCATCAGCGGCCCGAAGCAGGCCATGAAGATGATGAAGATGGCGGAGAGGTCACCCACCCCACACCAGAGAATGGCCAGGGGCGTCCATGCCAGCGAGCTGATGGGCCGCAGCAACTGGAGCACCGGCCCCAGCGCCCGCTCGGCCCGAGGCGACCAGCCCAGCCAGATGCCCAACGGGATGGCGATGACCCCCGCCCACAACAGCCCCCACGTCACCCGGAAGAGCGAGGCCACCGTGAACCGCACCAGCCGGCCGTCCATCGCCAACTGCCCCAACGACACGACGACCTGCCAGGGCGAGGGCATCAACGGCGCCTTGCCGGCCTGGACCGCGAGCCCCCACAGGGCCAGCAACACCACGACCACCCCCCCAGGCAATACGCAGCGAGTCATCCGTGGGCCCATGGCTTGAGCTCGAGTCTCTCCATCGCGGAGTCCGAGGTGTGACCGCCCCTCGAGGCACTGAAATCAAGACATGTATCGCCGCTGGGTCGAGGGTCGCAGTCCACCCCGTGGCACGCATCGCCCGGCGAAAAGAAATGAGAACGCGTGCCCGCTGTGTGAGCACGCTGGACCCTTCCGGTCATTCCGCTCGAACCGCTAAAATGTGTCTCCATGGCTGGCTGACGCGGGCCAAGAGCGAACAATGTGACTGCCAGTCACTTGAGGACAGGCCCGTATCTCAGGAATAGGAACCAAAGGTTCAGTAGCGAGCACAGGGTCCAATCATCGCGGGCGTGATTGCACGTCCGCACATGCGCGAGGAGGGGACATGGACACCGCGATTCGTGAAGTGGTGATTCTCGGGGGTGGGACGGCGGGGTGGATGACGGCGGCGTACCTTCAGAAGGTCTTCGAGGGGACCGTCCAGGTGACGCTCCTGGAGGCAGCCACCATTCCGCGGATTGGGGTGGGGGAGGCGACGGTCCCCAATCTGCAACGCGTCTTCTTCGACCGGCTGGGCATCCCCGAGAACGAGTGGATGCGCGAGTGCAACGCCGCGTTCAAGACGGCGGTGAAGTTCGTCAACTGGCGCAAGAAGGAGCCGGGGGCGCCGGACAATCACTTCTACCACGCGTTCGGGCTCATCCCGAACGTGGACAACATCCCCCTGTCTCACTACTGGGTGCTGCGCAACGAGGGGCGGGCAACGCCTGACGAGCAGGTGGATTACGCGTGCTATCGCGAGCCGCCGATGATGGACGCGAAGCTGGCGCCGCGCTTCCGGGATGGACGGCCCGCGGTGAACTACGCGTGGCACTTCGACGCGCAGTTGGTGGCGGACTACCTGAGGAGGCTCTCGACAGGGTGGGGCGTGAAGCACGTGGTGGACGAGCTGGCGTCCGTGGAGAAGACGCCGGACGGACACATCAAGGCGCTGCACACGAAGGGAGGTCGGGTGTTGGGAGGAGACCTCTTCGTGGATTGCAGCGGCTTCCGGGGCCTGCTCATCAACCAGGCGATGGAAGAGCCCTTCCTGGACATGAGCGACCACCTGCTGTGCAACAGCGCGGTGGCGACAGCCATCGAGCATGACGACGCGAAGCACGGCATCGAGCCGTACACGTCGGCGATAGCGTCGAAGCACGGGTGGATGTGGAAGATTCCGATGCTGGGGCGCTTCGGGACGGGCTACGTGTACTCGAGCGAGTTCTGCTCGCAAGACGAGGCCATCCGAGAGTTCTCGGCGAAGTGGGGGCTGGACCCGGAGAAGACGGCGTTCAATCGCATCCGCTTCCGCGTGGGCCGCAACCGGCGCGCGTGGGTGAAGAACTGCGTGAGCATCGGGCTGGCGTCGTGCTTCGTGGAGCCGCTGGAGTCGACGGGCATCTACTTCATCACGGCGTCCATCTACCAGTTGGCGAAGCACTTCCCGGACAAGGGCTTCAACCCGGTGCTGATGGACCGTTTCAACCGAGAGGTTGAGATGATGTTCGATGACACGAGGGACTTCCTGCAGGCGCACTTCCTCACGTCGTCCCGGGACGACACGCCGTTCTGGCTGGCGAACAAGAACGACTTGAAGCTCTCGGACGCGCTGAAGGACAAGCTGGAGACGTGGAAGACGGGCCTCACCGTCAACATGCCGGTGTCGGGCGAGGAGGCGTACTACGGGAACTTCGAGACGGAGTTCCGGAACTTCTGGACGAACAGCAGCTACTACTGCGTGTTGTCTGGAATGGGGTGGATGCCGGAGCAGCCGTTGACGACGCTGAAGTACCGGCCGTCGTCGGTGGCGCACGCGGAGGAGGCGTTCCAGCGCGTGAAGCTCCAGCAGCAGGCGTTGCTCCAGGGCCTGCCCACCAACCACGAGTTCCTCCAGCGGTTGCACCGCAAGAACGGCATGGACCTGGCCGCGACGGGCACGGGGTGAGTGCTCGCCTGCTTCACCCCAGTCCCTAGGAATCCGAGAGAGCGCCGTTTCCGCCGGATGTCCGGCGACTCGGCGCGCGGATTCGTCACGGCGTGCTGCTTCAGGGTCGAATTGGCGCCCGCATCTGGCTATAGAGGCGGAACGAACATTCGTTAAGTTCGTCCGCCCATCTCGGCCCTGCTGGGAGTAGTCCCCTGAAGCACTCGTACGTCCTGGTCTTCCCCCGCTACACCGTCCACTGGGTCGTGATGGGGCTCATCCTCATCTACCTGTCTTCGGCGGCGTTGCTGGAGTCCCTCTCCATCTACCTGCTGCCCCACGCCGTGTTGAGGGCCCTGCTGCGCAGTCAGTTCGGGTTCTTCCTCCTGCTGCTGGGCATTCCCTCCGGGCTCTACATGCTGGGGTGGAGGGGCATCGACTTCTTCCTGTGGGCCTTGTCGCCGCGCTTGCTGGTGGTGGACGCGCAGGGGCTCCGCTCGGGCAAGACGGCCTTCTCGTGGCGCGACTTGCAGTCGGTGGTTCGCAGGCATGACCAGGACCGGATGGACCTCCGGCACCGCCACGGGAAGTACCGGCTGCGGATGCATCTGTGGAGCGACGCGGACCACCTCGAGGAGCACGTCACCGAGCGCGTCATCTCGACCTTGCTCCCGCGCGTCCACAAGCAGGTGGTCGCCGGCGAGGAGGTTGCGTTCGGCCCGCTGACGCTCAGCGAGGACGGGGTGGCGCTCAAGCGAAAGCTGTTCCAGTGGGACGACATCGACAGCATCCGTCTCCAGGACTCGGATGACAGCGGCCTCGCGTCCCGCACCTTGTTCCTCACCGCCAACGGCCGGCTTCACAAAGTGGACGAGGAGAAGATCGTCAACGCTCCCGTCCTCCTGGCCTATCTCTCGGCACGCCTCGAGAGCTGACTTCTCTTCACCCAACACAGACATCACATCATGGAAATCTATCGCTCTCAGAAGTCGAAGGCGAAGGCCGAGAAGCCTCACGAGTTCTACTACTCGAAGAACAAGCTCATCGCGGGGACCGTCCTCTGGTCCGTGGTGAGCATGGGCGCCATCGCGCTCTCCGTCGTCGCCATCTCCAAGTCGAACGCGGGCTGGCTGGCGGCGGCCATCGCCGCGACGATGGTCTGGATGCTCATCGGCTGCATCCGGGGCCTCACCAACCTGAACACGCCCGTGCTGGTGATTGGCGCGGACGGCATCCTCTTCCCCGATGGGGTGCTCATTGCCTGGGAGGACATCGAGGAGAACACGTACCTGAGCCAGTCCTACATGGGCATCCCCACGGGCCGGTTCATCAGCGTCACGACGCGGCTGAAGAAGCCGAAGCGCAAGGCGCTGCGGGTCTTCGCGCTCGACATGACGAGCGACGAGTACCTGGAGATCTGTGACCGCTACATCCAGCGTCACTACGGAGACGAGGAGTAGTCCCTCGCCAGGTGCCCCGGCGGATGAAGCGGGCCTGGCCTCGCCTCATCCGCCCGGTGGCGGGCGTGCCGCTACTTGGAGCCGCCCTTGGAGACCTTCGCGTAGGTCCCCTTGAGCGCGACACCCACGACGAACGAGCCGGCGTGGCACTCGATTTCGGCCGCGTTCTGCAGCTCGTTCTTCTTGTAATAGCTGACGATGTTCACCACGGCGTTGGCGCCGCGCTTCTTGGCGCTTTCCTGGAGCGAAATCAGCGCCGACAGGGTGGCCCACTTGCAGCCCTCCTCGTCCGACTTGCCCACGCCGTTGGTCTTCTTGTTGGTGGTCTCCGAGCCCAGCTCCTCCTGGACCGCGGGCGTCTTCGCGCCCGCCAGGTAGAACTTCACCGAGCCGTCCAGCTTGTCCTTGGCCTGCGGCATCTCCAGGACGGACTTGAGCGGAATCATGTAGACGGTGTCCCGCGCCAGGGCCGGGCTGGACACGGTGAGCGCGAGCAGCGACAGCAACAGGGGCTTCTTCATTGAGTGCTCCGTCAGTGCCACCGGCGGAAGATCAACGACGTGTTGATGCCGCCGAAGGCGAAGTTGTTGGACATGACGACGTCGGTCTCGATTCTTCGTCCATCGCCTGTCACGTAGTCCAGCGGGGCGCAGCGAGGGTCCACCGAGGCCGCGTCCAGGTGCAGCGTGGGCGCGAACCAGCCGCTCCGCATCATCTCGATGGTCATCCACGCCTCCAGCGCACCGCACGCGCCCAGGGTGTGGCCCATGTAGCTCTTGAGTGACGAGATGGTCATCCGCTCGCCGAACACCTGGTGCGTGGCGGTGCTCTCCGCGACGTCGCCCGTGTCGGTGGCCGTGCCGTGCGCATTCACATACGCGACGGTGCCCGGCTCCAGCGCCGCGTCCTCCAGCGCCAGCCGCATGGCCTGCGCCATGGTCTCCGAGTGGGGCTGGGTGATGTGCCGTCCGTCGCTGTTGGTGCCGTAGCCCACCAGCTCCGCGTAGATGCGAGCGCCTCGGGCCCGGGCGTGCTCCAGCTCCTCCAGCACGAGCGTGCACGCGCCTTCACCCAGCACCAGGCCGTCGCGCTCCGCGTGGAAGGGGCGGGGCGTGAGCTCCGGGGTGGCGTTGTTCTTCGTGCTGGTGGCGAACAGGGTGTCGAACACCGCGGCGCCCGTGGCGTCCAGCTCCTCGGCGCCTCCGGCGAGCATCGCCACCTGGCGGCCCATCTTGATGGCCTCGTACGCGTAGCCGATGCCCTGGCTGCCGGAGGTGCACGCGCTCGACGTGGTGATGATGCGGCCGGTGAGGCCGAAGAAGACGCCGATGTTCACCGCGGCCGTATGGGACATGGACCGCACGTAGGACGTGGCGGTGATGCCCTCGGTCGACTTCGCCATCAGCATCCGGCCGAAGTCGGCGATGGCGGGCGGAGAGCCCGTGGACGAGCCATAGGACACGCCCATCTTCCCGCTCGACAGGAGCGGGTCTCCCAGCAGCCCCGCGTCGACGAGCGCGAGCTCACTGGCGCGCGTCGCCAGCAGCGCCACCCGGCCCATGCCGCGCATCGTCTTGCGCGAGTACGTCTGCGGCGGCAATTCGAAGGGCGCGGCGGGCGCACCCACCTGGGTGTTGAGCCCGTCGTACTGCTTCCAGTCCTCGATGACCTGCACGGCATTGCGCAGCGACTTCAGCCGAGCCTCCACCTGAGGCCAGTCATGGCCCAGGGGACTCAGGGCACCCACACCCGTGACGACGACCCGCTTCATCCGAACAGTCCCCCGTTCACCGAAATGACCTGCCGCGTGACGTAGCCCGCGTCCTCGCTCATCAGGAAGCTCACCGCGGCGGCGACCTCCTCGGGCTTGCCCATGCGCCGGGCCGGAATCATCTTCAGCGCCTCCTCGACGACGTGGGGCTCCACCATCTCCGTGTCGATGAGCCCCGGCGCCACGCAGTTCACCGTGATGCCTCGGCTGGCCAGCTCCACCGCCAGCGCCTTCGTCGCGCCGATGATGCCCGCCTTCGCCGCGCTGTAGTTCACCTGTCCCCGGTTCCCGATGAGGCCGGACACGGACGCCAGCGTGACGATGCGCCCGGGCTTGCGCCGGCGGACCAGCGGCATGCAGAGGGGGTTGAGCACGTTGTAGAACGCGTCCAGGTTGGTGTGGATGACCGCGTCCCAGTCCTCGGCGGGCATGGCGGGGAAGGCGTTGTCCCGGGCGATGCCCGCGTTGCACACCACGCCGTAGTAGCAGCCGTGCGCCTCCAGGTCCGCGGCCAGGACTCGCTCCGTCTCCGCGCGGTCGGCCACGTCGAAGCGCAGGACGCGCGAGGCTCGGCCCTGCTCACGGACCTGCGCGGCCACGGCTTCCGCCTCCTCCACCTTCGAGCGGCAGTGCACCACCACGTCGAAGCCATCCTTCGCCAGCCGCAGGGCGATGGCGCGGCCGATGCCTCGGCTCGAGCCCGTCACCAGTACCGTCTTCTCACTCATCCTTGCCCACCTTCGTCACGTCGAACGAGGCCGGAGGCTGGAACACCGTCAGCGCCGCCGTGGCCACCGTCTCTCCTTCAATCCCCAGGGTGCAGTCGAACTGGCTCATCCCGTTGTCCGTCCAGAACTGCCGGCGGACCTCGATGCGCAGGTGCTCGCCGACCTTGAACGTGGGGCGGTGGCACTCGTACTTGCGCGTGCCCAGCAGGAAGCCCAGGGGTTGGGGCTCGCCGCGCAGCCGCTGTCTCCAGCCCGCGTAGGCCGCGATGGCCTGCGCCATGAACTCGATGCCCACCCAGCCGCCCACGACGCCGGACTCCTGGAACAGACAGTCCTCGCGAATCGTCACCTCGGCGACGAGGCTCTCCTCGTCCCCCTCCACCGCGCGGTCAATCAGCCGCATGCGGTCGGCGTGGGGGACGATCTCGGAGATGTCGAAGGTGATGGGCGTGCGCATCAGGCCCTTCCCAGCAGCAGCGCGGCATTGCTGCCGCCAAAGGCGAACGAGTTGCTCAGGACATAGCGCGGGGGCTGGCCCAGCGCCGTCCCGGGCTTCACCAGCGACAGGGCGGGGAGCAATGGGTCCGGCTCGCCATCCCACCAGTGGGGCGGCAGGCGTCCTCGGGCTTCATCCGTGAGGGTGAGCCAGCACAGCGCGGCCTCCAGCGCTCCCGCCGCGCCCAGCGTGTGGCCGGTGAGCGGCTTCGTGGAGCTGCACGGCACACCGTCACCCAGCAGCGCCCGCACCGCGCGGCTCTCCATCGCGTCGTTCTGGGGTGTCGCGGTGCCGTGCAGGTTGACGTAGCCCACGTCGCTCGGGGTGATTCCCGCGCGCTCCAGGGCCGTCCGCATGGCGATGAGGGCGCCTCGGCCTCCCGGCTCGGGGGCGGAGAGGTGGTGGGCGTCCGAGGACTCGCCCCAGCCCGCGAGGCACACCGGCCCCGGCTCACGGGTCATCAGGAACAGGGCCGCGGCCTCGCCGATGTTGATGCCCTGGCGGTGGACGCTCATCGGGTTGCAGCGCGCGTCGCTCACCGAGTCGAGCGACGAGAAGCCCGCCACGGTGAAGCGACACAGCGCGTCCGCGCCTCCCGTGATGACCGCGTCGGCCACCCCCATGCGCAGCAGCCGCGCGGCGGTGGCCAGGGACTTGGCGCTGGAGGAGCACGCGGTGGAGATGACGAGCGAGGGGCCCCGCGTGCCCAGCACGTGGGTCAGCGCCAGGGCCGGGGAGCCCAACTCCTGCTGCCGCACATCGAAGTGCCCGGGGAGCTGGCCCGAGGCCTCGCGCGCGAGGATGGCGGCTTCACTCTCGCCGATGCCCGAGGTGCTGGTGCCCAGCACCACGGCCACCCGCTCCGGGCCATGGCGCCGCAGGGCTTCATCCACCGCGGGGCGAATCTGCTCCAGCGCGGTGAGCAGCAGCGCGTTGTTGCGGCTGCGCAGCGGCACGGGCAGCGCGTCCGTGGAGACGAGCGGCGCGGTGACCTGCCCGACGTGGAGCGGGCGGTCCGCGAAGTCGGGGCTCGAGGCCACGCCGGTCGGCTGGTCACCGAAGAGGGCCTGGGTGACTTCGCGACGGCCGACGCCCAGGGCGCACACCAGACCCAGGTCGTTCAAGAAGACGGGCGGAGACATGGGCTCATTCCTCCGAGAGGCGTGACTCGATGGTCAGCCGGTAGTGCTCCGCCAGGTTGACCAGCTCCGCGCGGCCCACCCAAGGGGGTTGGCCAGCATAACGCACGGACAGCCATTCCTTGTCCCCCTGGCGCAGGACGCGCTGTCCCGGGGCGTCCTCCAGCGTCCAGCCCTCGGGCAGCGCCGCACGCACCGTGGCGGCCGGCCAGTACACGAGCTGGAGGTCCCGAATCACGGTCCGGGATTGGAACTGCGCGGGCACCCGGGCGTCGCGCTCCTCTTCCAGACGGGCACCATCCCACTGGAGGGTGATGACCCGCTGGCTCAGCGCGAACCCGGCCAGCCGCACCGCGGAGGCATCTATCTCCACCAGGGCTTCCAGCGAGCGCGGGCCGCCCGGGTCCATTTCATGCGCGAAGCTCAGCTGTTGCGACAGGCTCACGCTGCCGCCGAAGTCCGACGGCGACAACGCGAGCGACGGCAACGCCACCTCCGGCGCCACGGGTCGTGGAGCCGGGGTGGCGCAGGAAGCAAGGCCGAGCAGGGCCAGGCTGACAATCAGGGCGCGCACAGCTTCTCGAGCACTCCGAGCCGACGCTTGCTGTCGGCCACGAAGGGGTTCTCCTTGTCCCACGCGTAGCCCGCGAGGATGGAGGAGATCATCTTGCGAATCTCGGGCGAGGAGTTGGGGTGGAAGATGACGTCCTGGAAGCCGCCCTCGTACCAGGACTCGACGAAGGTGCGGAACGTGTCCACGCCGGACTTGAGCGGCACCGCGTAGTCGCGCTCCCAGTCCACCGTCTCGCCCGCGAACGAACGGGCGATGCACCGGGCCGCGAGGCTCGCGGACTTCACGGCGATGGTGACGCCCGAGGAGAACACCGGGTCCAGGAACTCACCCGCGTTGCCCAGCAGCGCGAAGCCGTTGCCCCACAGGGACTTCACGTTCGCCGCGTAGCCGGTGATGGCGCGCGCGGGCGTGTCCCAGACGGCGTCCTTGAGCAGCTTCGTCAGCTCCGGGTCCTCCGCGACGATGGCCTTCAGCCGCTCGGTCTCCGTGCCCTGGAACTGCTCCAGGTACTCGCGCTTGGCCACCACGCCCAACGAGCAGCGGCCGTTGGAGAAGGGGATGGTCCAGTACCAGACGTGCACGTGCTTGGGGTGCGTGGTGATGCGAATCTTGTTCCGGTCGAAGGTGCCCGGGGCCACGCGGTCCTCGACGTGGGTGAAGAGCGCGCCGCGCACGGGGAAGTTCGACGGCGTCTCCAGCGAGAGGAGCCGGGGCAGCACGCGGCCGAAGCCGCTGGCGTCGAGCAGGAAGCGGGCCTGGACGCGGTACTGCTCACCCTCGGGCGAGCGCACGGTGAGCTCGGGCGTGGCGCCGGAGACGTCGACGGACTCGACGGTGTGGCGGAAGCGCAGCGTCGCGCCCTTGCGCTCCGCGGCGAGCGCCAGCACGTGGTCGAAGTGGGCGCGCTGCACCTGGTACGTGGTGCCCCAGCCCTGCGTGAACTTCTCGCGGAAGTCGAACTCCGTGTACTTCGTGCCGCGCACGAAGGACGCGCCGTTCTTGTACTGGAAGCCCGCCTCGACGACGTCCTGCAGCATGCCCGCTTCCTCGATGTACTCCATGCTCTGCGGGAGCAGGCTCTCGCCGATGGAGAAGCGAGGGAACTGCTCACGCTCCAGGATCAACACCTGACGGCCCTGTTTGCGCAAAAGCCCCGCGGCCACCGAGCCCGACGGACCCGCACCAATGATGACGACTTCGGTCTTCTCTACCTTCACGACACGTCCTTGCCCGCGGGCAGTCTGCAGCAGGGGGTCAGCAGCCAGATGGCCACCTCGCCCAGCAGCATGGTCAGTCCAAAGGAGCGCAAGGCCGGAGTGGCCGAGAGCCCCAGGAGTCCAAAAGAGAGGAGGGTACTCACGCCGGCGAGCGCCACCGCGAGCCATGCGGAGCCCTCTCCAGGGTGCTCCAGCATGAAGATTCCGTAGTCCACGCCCATGCCCAAGAGGAGCATCAGGCCCAGGACGCTGAAGAGCTGGAGCGGCTCACCCACCCAGCCGAAGACCGCGAGCGTGAAGAGCGTGCCCACCACCGTGGGCAGCCACGCGCGCCACGCCTGACGCCGGAAGCGCGTCACCAGCAGGAGCAGCACCGCGACATAGCCCAGGACGATGAGCCCCCCCATGAGCTCGCGGTAGCGCTCCAGGAGCCCTGAAATCTCCTGCGTCTTGTCCACCCAGCGCACACCCTCGAGTCCTCGCGCGGCCTCGGCCAGGTGCGGGAGCAGCGACGGGGCATCGAGCCCGCGCAGCATGACGATGCTGAAGTGCTGGTCGCCCATCGCGCCCAGCCACTGCTGCCGGATGGCCGCCGACGCGGGGCTGGCGAGGAGCTGCTCGGGCGTGAGCACGCCGTCCGCGAAGCGCGCGCGGGTGGGGGCCTCGCCCGTGGCCTCGGCCACCGCCGCCACGGCCTGGGCCTCCGCTCTCGCGCTCAAGCGGGCATCGGCGCGCTGCTGCTCGGCGCTGGGCAGCCAGTCCGACACGGCGCGGTAGCCCGGGAGCATCCGGTCCGCCACGAACACGTCCAGCCGCTCCTTGAGCTTCGCCTCGCGCTCCAGCACCTGCTCCGCGTCCTGTCCTCTCACGAGGAAGAACTGCGCGGGGCTGGGCAGTCCCAGGAGGCGTCCCAGCTCCCGCTGGTCGGCGATGAGGTGGGCCGGAGCACCCTGGAGCTGGCGCACGTCGTCGCGCGTCTTCAGGCGCCACAGGCCGCCCAGGATGAACAGCGCGAGCACCGCCGTCCCCGTCCACCAGGCGCGCGTGGAGGTGAAGCGGGGCCAGCGCGCCAGCGACGTCGCGAAGCGCTGGGCGAAGGGCGTCACCGGCAGCGCGCCGGTGTCGAGGTGGGGGAACCAGCACGCCACCGTGAGGAACGCACCGACGAGGCCCGTGGCGGAGAACAGCGCCATCTGCCGCAGCCCGGGGAAGGGCGCGATGCCCAGCGCCAGATAGGCCACGACGCTGGTGAGCAGCGCCATCACCATGCCCGGCAGCAGGCCCCGCATGAGCGCGCCGCGCTCGGAGGGCGGCTTGCCCTGGCGCGCGGCGAAGTAGTGGAAGCCGTAGTCCTCCGCCACGCCGACCAGGCTGGAGCCGAAGACGAGCGTGAGCAGGTGGACGCGGTCGAAGACCAGGGCGGTGACGCTGATGGCCACCGCGCAGCCAATCACCAGCGAGACACCCACCAGGAGGATGGGGCGCACCGAACGGAAGGTCAGCCACACGAGCAGCAGCACGGCCGCCATCGACCCGATGCCGATGGTGGACATCTCATTGCTGGCCTGGGACGCGGCGGCCTCCGCGTACAGCGGCACGCCCGCGACCACCATCCGACTGCCCGGCACCGCCGCCGTCACGGCCGCGCGCGCGCGCTCCACCACGCCGGTGATGCGTCCGTCCGCGCCGAGCGCGAAGGCGGAGACCTGGCTGTGGAAGGCCAGGAGCACCCACTCCCGCCCCTCACCGGACAGCCACAGCCGTCCATCGCGAGGACGCGCCGTGCTCTCCGCCGCGCGGGCCGCCCACCAGTCGGGCCACAGGCCCAGCGGGTCCGCCTCCCAGTCCGTCAGCCGAGGACCCGCGGGCTGATAGAGCTTCATGAGCGCGGTGCCCCCCAGCTCCTCGGCCGTCGCGCGTGTCAGCCATGCGCGCTGCGCGGGCGTGAGCAGCCTGTCGCGATAGGGGCGATACAGCTCCAGCGCCACGTCCAACGAGGACGCATCCAGCGCGGAGGGCTTCAGGAGCGACGGGTCTCGCGACAGCTCCTCGCGAGCGACGTCCGCGGCGCGCTGGGCGGCTTCCCAGTCCTTCGCGCCCACGAGCAGCACCAGCTCCCGGCTGGCCCCGTCCGCGAGCTTGCGCGTGGCGGCGCCGACCTCGGGCGCCTGCTCATCCTCGGGCAGGAGCGCGAGGACGTCGGTGTCCAGGCGGGCGGAGAACCAGAACCACACCTGGTGCGCGCCCACGGCGAGCACCACCAGCAACCAGAGGATGGCCCACTTACTTCGCAAGGCGCTGGGCTTCCGTTTCAGAGGGAGAAGGAGCCTGGGCGAGCTTGTCGAACAGGATGACGCTCACGTCGCCGCGCGCCTCCTCCAGTCGGACCTGCCGCACGTACTTGTCGCCCTCCAGGTGGATGACGCGGAACACGCGCACCAGGCCCGCGTCCGTCGGCGTGAGGGTCAGCTTCCAGCCCTCCGCGCCCTCCAGCGCGCCCTGGACGCGGAAGCGCTTGGACAGCGCCGCGACGTCTCCGGACAACAGGGCGAACATCACCTCGTTCACCGCGGCGAGCCCCGGCTCCTTGCTGGCGTCCAGGTGGTAGGCCGCGGCCCCGGAAGCCTGCTGCGCGCTCAGCGACTTGCGCGTGAGCGTGAGCGTGGACGCGAAGGGCGTCTTCGTGTCCCAGAGGACCCCTTGCTCGCGGGCCAGGAGGAACACGCCGCGCGAGACGAGGGGCTTCTTGAAGCCCGACACCGTCTTCTTCTGCTCGAAGTCGCCGCGCAAGAGCGGTACATCCGCCAGCCGGGCGCGGACCTGCGTCACCACGTCCTGGGCACTGGCCGTCATCCCCGCCAGCAACGTCACGAGCAAGAGCACGCGCTTCATTCGGGCTTCACCCCCAGCCGTTGCCAGAGCACCGGCGGACAGACGTACTGCAGCTCCTTGGTGGCCAACGACACCGCGACCTGGATGGTGTGGGCCTGGTTCACCTTGCGGCCCGTGGCGGCGTCTCGAACCAGGTAGTCGATTCGCAGCCGGTTCTCCCACTCGGTGATCTCGGCGCGAATCTTCAGCGTCTTCCCGTAGAGCGCGGGCTGCACGTACTTCAGCCGCATGTCCACCACGGGCCACGCGAAGCCGGACTCCAGCATCTGCGGGTAGTCGTAGTTGAACTTCGCCAGCAGCGCGCAGCGCGCCAGCTCCAGGTACTTCACGTAGTGCCCATGCCAGACGACCTCCATCAGGTCGATGTCATGGAAGGGCGGCGTCAGCTCGATTTCATGGTGGAGCTCAGGCTTCATAGAGCCTCCATTCCCGGGCACGGATGGCGCCCAGCAACACTTGCAGCTCCTTGTCCAAGGCCCGGTCCTCCACCACCAGCGGGATGCGCTGCTCCAGGTCGGCTTGCATCGAAGCCAGAGACGGCGACAGCCCCGTTTCTTGTGCGATGCGGCGGCGCAGGGTGACTCCCTGTCGCGCGGCGATGAGCATCGCGGCCACCACCTGCTCGGTGAGCTCCAGCACGCGCAGGCAGTCCCGCGCGGCGATGGTGCCCATGCTCACCTTGTCCTGGTTGTGGCACTCGGTGGAGCGGGAGAAGACCGACGCGGGCATCGTCTGCTTGAGGGCCTCCGCCGTCCACGCGGAGACGCTGATTTGAACCGCCTTGAGGCCGTGGTTGATGGCCGCGCGCGGGCCCGTGGACCCGGAGAGGTTGGACGGCAGGCCGTGGTTGTAGCGGGTGTCCACCAGCAGGGCCAACTGCCGGTCCAGCAGGTCCGCCACGTTGGCCACCGCGTTCTTCAGGCCGTCCATCGCGAAGGCGATGTGGCCGCCGTAGAAGTGCCCGCCGTGCAGCACCCGCTCGCTGTCCGGGTCGATGAGCGGGTTGTCGTTCGCGCTGTTGAGCTCGTTCTCGATTTGCGCGCGGAAGAAGGGCAGGGCGTCCTCGAGCACACCCATGACGTGCGGCGCGCAGCGCAGGGAGTAGCGGTCCTGCAGGCGCTGCTCGTTGCGGCTGGGGCGCTCGCTGGCCAGGTCCTGGCGCAGCCGCGCGGCGACGCGCTGCTGGCCGACATGCGGCTTGAGGGCGAAGAGCGCCTCGTCGAAGTGGTGCGCGTTGCCCGCGCTCGCCACGACGTTGAAGGCGGTGAGGCGCGTGGCCAGCCGGCTCACGTACTCCGCGCGCTCCCAGGCCAGGCACGCCAGCGCCGTCATCACCGACGTGCCGTTCATGATGGCCAGGCCTTCCTTCGGCCGCAGCTTCAGGGGCTTCAGCCCGTGCTGGGCCAGCACCTCCGCCGCGGGCCGCTTCTCGCCGCGGTGCCAGACCTCGCGCTCGCCGCAGAGCACCGCCGCCACGTAGGACAGGGGCGTCAGGTCTCCGCTGGCGCCCACCGAGCCCTCGGCCGGGATGAGCGGGAGGATGTCCAGGCGCATGAGCTGCTCGAGCTGCGTGAGCAACCCCAGCCCCACGCCCGACACCCCTTGCGTCAGCGAGGCCAGCCGCGTGGCCAGCACCGCGCGCGTCTCCTCCGGCGTGAGGAACCGGCCCGCGCCGATGCCGTGGTACGCGTAGAGGTGGTGCGGCAGCTCGGCCACCAGGTCCGGCGGGATGGAGACGGTGCAGGAGTCGCCGTACCCCGTCGTCACGCCGTAGATGTTCCCGTCCTCGGCCAGCAGCCGGTCCAGGAACTCCGCGCCGCGCGTGATTCGCTGGCGGAAGTCGGAGGTGGTGCCCAGCTCGGCCTCGCGCTCTCGGCGCGACAGCGAGGACACGTCTTCAATGGCGAGCCGGCTCCCATCGAACCGGACCGCACGCTCACTCTTGATTCCTGGCGGAGACATTCGCCTGATCCCAGAAGGGGAAGAAGTTGAACCAATCGAACGGCGAGCGCTTCACCAGCGCCGTCACCCGCTCGGCATAGTGTTGGACATGGCCCGTGAGCGCGGCCACGCGCTGCCCTCGGGGCAGCACGACGCGCTCGGACAGGCACTCGAAGTGGATGGTGTAGCCGCTGCCCTCGTGGATGCAGCCCAGGAGATACAGCGGGCACTTGAACAACGACGCGAGCACGTAGGGGCCCACGGGGAACGCGGCCGGGTACCCCAGGAAGTCCGTCGTCACCGTCTGGCTGGCATTGACCGGGATGCGGTCGCCGGCAATCACCACGAACTCACCGGCGGCCACGTACTTCTCCAGGGCCACCGCCGTCCCGGGCCCCAGGTCGGTGACCTCCACGAGCTGGAACTCGCTGTGGGGATTGAGCCGCTTGAGCAGGCGGTTGAACTGCTCCGCGTGGCGGGTGTGCACCAGGATGTGGAGCTTCACCTCGCCGCGCTTCTCGGCCATGGCGCGGCACAGCTCCAGGCAGCCCAGGTGCGCGGTGACGATGACGCCCCCCTTGCCCAGCTTCGCCACGTCGTAGAACTGCTCGCGCCCCTCGGTGTGGACCTGCTCGAAGCGGTACTTGCCGCTGACGGCCAGCAGCTTGTCGAGCATCGTCTCCGCGAAGCTGAACATGTGGCGCAGGCTGTCGCGCCGCCGGGGCGTGCGTCCCAGCGCGCCGGTGGCCTCCTGCACCCGTGAGAGGTATTGCAGCGACGCCTGGCGCACGAGCGGACGGGCCAGCCAATGCACCAGCACCACCGGATACACGCAGAGGCGGAACGGCCAGCGCCCCAGGAACCGGTGGACCCAGTACAAGAGCCAGATGCCGAGCACGAAGGTGCTCTCGCCCATCTGTGCCCAGTGCGGTGACTTCATGCGGTGACCTTCCGCCACAGGAGCATGGGCAGCCGCGCGAGCATCCCGAAGAAGAGCCGGGCATGCATGCCGGAGATGCGCACGTTGTCCCAGAGCACGTCGAAGTGGGAGATGCCGTCGGTGGGGTAGCGCACGCGCGTGGGCTGGTTGTGCACGCGCATCCCCCGCCAGTACAGCCGCACCAGGACCTCCACGTCGAAGTCCATCCGCTTGCCGATGCTCACCGAGTTGATGAGCGCGAGCGTGGGCTCCAGCGGATACACGCGGAAGCCACACATGGAATCGCGGATGGCCAAGGACAGCGTGTTGATCCACACCCAGATGTGCGTGGCGTAGCGGCCGTACAGCCGGCCCTTGGGCACGGACTCGTCATACACGGGCGTGCCGCAGATGAGCGTGCCGGGGGACGCGGACGCCAGCTCGACGAAGCGAGGGATGTCCCCGGTGTCGTGCTGCCCGTCGGCGTCAATCTGCAACGCGTGGCTGAAGCCGGACGCGTGGGCCGCGCGAAGGCCCGCCATCATCGCTCCGCCCTTGCCCTCGTTCTGGGGCAGGCGCACCAACTGGACGCCGGAGCGGTCCTCCTGGGCCAGCGTGTCCAGCACCCGGGCACAGCCCGGCTCGCTGCCATCGTCCACGAGCACACAGGGCAGCCCGTGCGCACGCACCGCCTGCACCACCGCGCCCACGGCCTCGCCGTGGTTGTAGACGGGAATCACCGCGCAGACCTTCATCCCTGGACCTCGCCGAACAGCACCCGGCCGCTGCCGTGGGTGCCGGTCGCGGAGGTGTACTTGAAGTGGAGGCTGCCCTTGGCCGGTGTCCAGGTGAGCTCCACCGTGAGGAGCGTCTCGGGGACGATGAGCTGCTGGAACTTCACCACCTCCATCCGCAGGAACCGGGGCGGCAGCGCGAAGAGCTCCTGGCCCCACTGGATGGCCCACTCGATTTGCGCCACGCCGGGCAGGAGGGGCTTCTCGGGGAAGTGGCCCTGGAACTGCGGCAGGCTCGCGGGGGTCTCCACGCTCAGCACGGCCCGCTCCGCGGTGTGCTCCAGCACGCGCAGGGGCGGCCGGCGGGAGTCGAAGAGCGCGGTGAGGGCCGCCTCGGTGGATTTGCCCTGGCTGTTGACTGGCATTGCCTCCAGATACCGGAATCGGCGGGGAAGGACACTGGGCTCGAACTCCCGCGCCAGCTGTTCGCGCAGGGCCTGGTTCAGGGCCCGCTTCCCCCCCTCGGCGAGGTGCTTCGCCCCGGAGTCGGTGGGGCAGGCCACCACCGCCAGCGTCGTCCGCAGGCCCTCGCGCAGCGGCACCACGCGCGCCTCGCGCAACAGCCCGCCCGCCACCAGCGACCGCTCCATGGCGCTCAGGGAGACGCGCTTCTCCTCCAGCTTCAGGAGCCGGTCCTTGCGCCCCAGGAGCTCGAAGCCCTGGGGCAGGAGCCGGGCCCGGTCCTCCGTCTGGAACCAGCCGTCATCGGGCAGGTGAGGGGAGCGGACCGCGAGCGCCTCGTCGTTCAGCTGGACCTCGAGGCCGGGCATGACCGTCCACCCCAGCGCATCGTCCTGCGCGCGCTGACGCCAGGCGATGCCGCCCGTCTCGGAGCTCCCGTAGACCTCCATGGGGGCCTGTCCCAGCAGCGTGCGGCAGGCGTGAAGGGCCTCCGTGGGCAAGGGGCCTCCCGAGGAGAACACCGCGTGCAGGTGGGGCCGGCCGCGGGACCAGTCCAGCGACTCCGGCAGCCGCTTGAGGTGCGCGGGGCTGGCGATGAGCGCGGCCGGGCCCGTCTCCAGCACCGCGAGGAGCTCCTCCGGGTAGGGCAGGGCGCGTGCGAGGAACGGGTGGCCCGACGTCAACGGCCAGAGCACCCGGAACAGGAGCCCGTAGATGTGCTGGTGCGAGACGGTGGCCAGGATGCGGGACTCGTCGCCGAGCCGGGCGTCGAACAGGTTCGCGAGCGTGTCGACCTCGCGGGTGAGCTGGCCCAGGTGCTTGAAGATGGCGACGGGCTCTCCGCTGGAGCCCGACGTGTAGACCACCAGGTTCTTCACCTGGGAGACCAACGCGGCCCAGCCGAGAGGACCCTCTCGAAACGCGAGGGGCTCGAGTGTCGCGGGCACATCTCCCGCGAAGCCATCCACCTCGCCGCGCAGCCGCTCCAGCGTCGCGGGCTGGATGTCCGACGGCAGGTAGACACACTTGCACGCGTGCCAGGCGCCCAGCATCGCGGCGGCGAACTCGAAGGTGTCCTCGAAGTAGAGCGCCCACCTGCGGCCGTCTCTCGCCGCGAAGGCCGCGCGCCAGCCCGCGACCCGGACCTCGAAGTCCTCGAAGCCCAGCGCAGCGCCGTCTCGCAGCGCCACCGGGAAGCGGGCGGGGCGGCCTTGCGAGAGGAGCTGTTCGATGGCGATGCGCTCAGCCATGGGCGGGGCCCGCCCTCACGCGCCGACGCACCAGCCACTCTCCGGCGAAGAGCGCGCCCATCAGCCCGTAGGCGATGAGCCCGTTGTACAGCGCCCACGTCGCGTCGCTGCCCCACACCGCCGTGGCCAGCGCGATGCCACCGTTGAGCACGAAGAACCCGCACCACACCTGCGTCACCTTGCGCGTGTAGGCCACGCCGGACGGAGGGAGCTCCGGCTCGCGCAGCCGGGCCAGGCGCTCGATGACGCTGGGCGGGGACACGAGGCTGGTGGCGAAGACGGAGAGCAACATCACGTTCACGAGGACCGGATAGAGCTTCAGCGGGAGGGCATGGTTGCCGAAGAGGCTGAGGCCCGCGAGCACCAGCGCGCCCGCGGCGGTGACCAGCCAGACGCGCTCGCGGGTGGCCACGGCGCGGATGACGGCCATGCCCACCAGGGGCAGCGCCATCCAGCGAGGCTCGAACCGGCCCAGCCCGCTGTACACGAGCAGCGGGTATGCCAGGCTCAGCACGGCGAGCAGCGCTGGACGCAGGTGCTTCACGCCGCCACGGACTCTTCGAGCAGGCCGTGCAGGGCGTCGACGACGTCCTGGATGGTGCGCACGGACTTGAAGACCTCCGGCGGGACGCGCTTGCCCGTGACGGGCTTGAGCTTCACGAGCAGGTCCACCGCGTCGATGCTGTCGATGTCCAGGTCATCGCGGAGCCGCGCCTCGGGCGTGATGCGGGCCGGGTCGATGTCGAACGTGTCCTGCAGGAGCGTGCGCAGGTTTTCGTAGAGCTCGGTCTTGGTCATGTGAATCTCCCCCTCGAATGGGTGGTGCGGGTGCTCTCAGGCCTTGCGGTGGGTGCTCACGAAGGTCGCGAGGGCACGCACGCTGGCGAAGTGACGGCGGTTCTCCGTGGAATCGCTCGCCAGGGCAACCCCATAGGTCTTCTGGAGCGCGAGGCCAAGCTCCAAGGCATCGATGGAATCGAGCCCCAGCCCCTCGACGAACAGCGGGGCTATCGGGTCGATGTCCGACGGCTGGAGGTCCTCGAGGTTCAGCGTCTCGATGACCAGCTTCGTGATTTCCTGCTCAAGCGCCTGCATGGCGTTGTGTCTCCGTGGAGAAGTAGGTGTGCAATCGTTCGGTGAGGGAGCGGGCGGCCAGGGCTTCGCCCTGCGCCTCTTCGACCATAGGCGCGACGGCGATGTCGTCGCGGACCACGATGGTGAAGTTCATCCTGGAGGGGGGCACCCGCCACCAGGGCAGGCCCTTGGTGAGGCTCAAGGGCTTGCACTCGATGGTGACGGGGGTGATGTCGCACGGGCCGCGCACCGCGATGTTGGCCGCGCCTCGCTGCAGCTTCATGGGTCCCGACACGGGCGTGCGCGTGCCCTCCGGGAAGATGATGAGGTTGTTGCCCGCCTTCACGGAGGCGATGCAGGCCTTGACCAGCTCCGGCCCGGAGTCGTTGCACAGGTAGCCGGTGGCCTCGACGGGGCCTCGGGTGAAGGGGTTGTTGGCCAGGCTCGCCTTGACGACGCAGTCCGCGTTGGGGACGAGCGAGATGAGGAACACCACGTCGATGAGCGTCGGGTGGTTGGCCAGGATGAGCAGCCCGGAGCGCGACAGCTTCTCCACGCCCTCCACGCGGTAGCGCAAGACCCCGCTCATGCGCATCAGCTCGATGAAGAAGCGGAACGAGTAGTGGACGGCCAGTCGCGCCAGCCGCGTGCGGCGTGGCTTGTGGCGCACGAACAGCGACAGCAGCGGGAAGTACAGCACGCGCAGCGCCAGGCCCCCCAGGCCGAAGGTGGCGAAGCAGAAGCCCGTCGCCAGCACCCGCCAGACGTAGTCGAGCCGCTCAAGCATCTTTCTGCCACCGCCAGACCCGGGCACCGACCGGGTGCTCGAACCGCTCCGCGTCGGAGGCGAGGAAGCGCAGCACGGCCAGCTCCTCCGGCAGCGCCCCCGTCGCGGGGGCCGTCTCGCCAGACACCGCGCCACACGCGAGCCGGTAGGTCGGACCCTGTCCCGCGGGCCTCACGCTGCAGGCCCAGGCGTGGGGGAACGCCACCTGCTCGGGGAAGTGCTCGAAGGGGGTGGGGCGCGGCTCGTCGTAGACCACGACGAGGACCTCGGGGGCCCCCTCGCTCAAGAGGCCACACGCCTCCACGAAGGCGGCCTCCACCGTCTCCGCGCCCGCGGCCACCGCGCTCTGCGCCGTCAGGTCGCCCCGGGCGATGGAGTAAAGCGCGCCAATGGCGTTGTGCACCGACAGGCTGAAGGACGTGGGCGACAGCGGCGTGCCCTGGGCCAGTTGCTCCAGCAACTCCACCGAGCGGCGCATGTCACCGTACCGCGACGCGAACACCATGGGGCATGCGGGCGCCTCCCCATGGCACGTGTACGTGGCCTGCAGCGCGATGCGCCCCAACCGGTCCACTCGGCGGCGCATCATCGCCGGCATCTCGGTCAGGGGCGGCGTGCCCTCGGCCGGAAGAGGAAATGGCTGGGAGAGCCAGGCCCTCCAGGCATCCTGCCCGACGAGCCCAGGAGCCCACGCGGCCCAGTGGTGGACGGAAAAAACCATGTTGGTGGGGAGCTGGAGGTGCTTCGTGCGACGGTCCTCTACCAAAGCATCTTATACGCGACAATTGCCTCAATGGGGGCATTGCCACGGTGGACGGACGCTCCCCCCCTTGCATTCACCAGAACCCTTGAAGCCCGCAGGTGGCGCAAGCCGCGCTCCATTTCGTCCCTGCGCGGGGGCGTACGTGGAGTCCCTGAAGTCCCAGGTGGATTGAACACCGGGTGGTGGTCGTGGGTGGGATGGCACGGCGGCGCATGCTCCTCGGGCCCAGGCCCCCGAGGGCGGGCCAATGACAGACGGCCGGGATTCCTCCTCTGGAGGGGAGGGGTCGGGTCCGATGGGGTAACCCCCTCGAGCCTCGCGTCCACGTTGCCAGCGTGCGCCCGCACGCCCAGCTTGGCTGCTCCCCACAGCCGGTCCGGCTGAACGCCCTCCCGGGCAGGAGCTCAAGCCATGTTTCATCTCCTCGCAGGCATCCTGGCCGCGGCGGGTGTCGCCGGGTCCCAACCTGTTACGGATTATGACGAACAGGAGGCCCCGGACGCGGAGCTGGCCCGGGCCTGCAAGACGTTGCGCGCCCCCGGTGGCAAGACGGCCCGCGTTTGCAGGACCTGGTACGCCATCGGGGGTGGTTATTACCGAGGCACGTGGGACACCAGCAGCCACTCCGCGGGCTCGTACCTCCAGGGCAACGCGGACGGGCGCACCTACAACCTGGCCTGGGACGGCAGCTATCGCGGCGTCAAACGCTTCGTCATCCGGCTGTGCAACTCGGGCACCCGGAAGTGCACGGCCTGGTGGTAGCCGCTACCCGGCCGGAGGGCTCCAATCCCAGGCGACGACGGCCCACTCGTCCGTCGCGTCGCGGTAGGTGTGCACCGTCTTGAAGCCCACGCGCTCGTGCACGCGCAGGGAGCGGGTGTTGCGCACGGAGACCTCGGTGACGAGCAGCTCGAAGCGCTCTCGGTATACCTCGCGGTGCTTGTCATAGAGCTGGTCGACGAGGCCCTGTCCCCGGTGGGCCTTGTCGACGCAAATCTGTCCCATGACGTAGAAGCGCAGGTCCTTCATCGCGCGCCCCCGGTACTCCAGGCCGTCCAGGAGGTCGAACATGGGGACGAGCACGGGCAGCATCGCGCGGCACTCCCGAGGCATCGACAGGGCATAGGCCACCACGTCCTCGCCGTGCCGGGCGATGATGCTGGGCGCCAGCGCGTGCATGCGCTCCAGCACCGGCAGCTCATGCTCCACGGTGACGAAGCCCTGGTCGCGCATCTCCGCCGCGTCGAGCGTCTGCTTCAGGTTCCTGCGCTGCAGCTCGATGATGCGCGCGAGCTGCGCGGTGCTGCTCACCGTCGTCACGTCGTACGGGCTGGCCATGGCCGCAGGATAGAGCAGCGAGGCCGCGTCGACTATCGAGCCCCCACGGCGTGATGGCGCGCCAGCCACTGCTCCACGTCCTGGTGCTCCTGGCGTCGGGACGTGCCCGCATCCTGGTTGTGGAGCTGCGCGGCCTTCGCGAGCGCGATGGCCCGAGGAAGCCCGCCCGGCTCCTTCTCGAGCGCGCGAGCGAGCAGGAAGCGCGCATCGGCCAGCTCCCCCGGGTTCGCGTCCGGGCCCGGCTGCTCCAGGACCCCGACGGCCCGCTCCAGCACCGGGACGGCCTTCCGGGGCTGCGCGAGGTCCAGCTGGTGCTGGCCCAGCCGCGTCAGCTCGATTCCCACCTTGGGGTGCCGCGGGCCCAGCTTCTTCTCGTAGATGGCCATGGCCCGCTCTTGATGGGGCAGGGCTTCCGGGAGTCGGCCCAGGGCCGCGAGCGTCAGGCCCATGCGGGAGTGCGCCTGGGCCAGGTCCTGCGAGTCGGGCAGCACCTTCTCCCGGATGCGGACCGCCTGGGTGTAGTGCTGGAGGGCCTCCTCATGGCGCGCCTGCTCCCGCAGGAAGCCACCCAGGTTGTAGTGGCCGCTGGACACCGGCTCGCTGTCCTCGCCATAGACATCCCGGTTGATGGCGAGCGCCTCGCGCCCGTGCTTCATCGCCGCCGCGTAGTCACCGAGCTGGACGCTGAAGACCGCGATGTTCGACAGCACCGTCGCGAGGTAGGGGTGCTTGGGGCCGTAGGTCTTCCGGTAGATGGCCTCCGCTTCGTGCAGGAAGCGCAGCGCCTCCTCGAAGCGGGCGAACTCGTAGAGCACGTGGCCCATGGTGAGCAGCGCCGTGCCGAGCTCCGGCTCGCTGTTCGTGTAGATGCTCCGGGCGAGCTCCACCGCGCGCTGGCTCGCGGCCAGCGCCTCCTGCTTCCTGCCTCGCTTGCGGTACAGGCTGGCGAGGTTGCGGAAGTACCGCGCCTCGATGCGGGCATCGCCTCCCACCCGCTTCAGGGCCGCCTCGGCGTGGCCGGGCACCACGCCGTCCGGGTCCACCTCCGGCCCCACCAGGCCCACCAGCCGAATCATGTCCGCCCAGGACTTGGCGACCTGCCGGTCATGGCGGCTGGCGTGGGCCAGCTGGATGGCCTGGTGCAGCGTCTTGATGGCGTCGCGGTAGGCCAGGTTGTTTCCCTGCGACTCCGCGACGAGGTCCAGCACCTCCGCTTCCAGCGGGCCGTAGCCGATGGAGTGGGCCTGGCTCGCGGCGTCGTTCGCGAGCTGGAGCGCGGGCGCGACCTGTCCCGCGTTGAGCTTCGCGCGGACCTGCGCGCGCTTCACTCGCACGGCCTCCATGCGCTTCTGGCTCGGCTCGTCCGATGGGGGCGGCTCGGGGGCGGCCAGCGCGGCCAGGTTCTCGCAGACGGACAGGTTCTCCAGCGAGTGCACCAGCCGGGGCGAGTTCTGGATGACCTGCGTGTCCGCGCTGGCCAGCATGTCCACGACGGCGCCCAGGTCCTTGAGCCGCTGGTCCAGGCAGATGACACGCCGCTCGAGGAGCCGCTCCGTCTGCTGGCCCTTCACGCGGGTGGCGACACAGGCCTCGTGGCTGGCGGACACCCAGGCCCGCGAATAGCCATCCAACGTCCGCTCCACTTCGGTCCAGGCGCCGGGCGCGTAGGGCAGGGCGCTGCGCGTGAAGGAGGCCTTCGCCGCGCCCTTGCGCGCGTCGTCCCAGACGCCGGAGAGGGCCTGCTCGCTGCCCGCGCACGGGTCTCCGGAGGTGGAGCGATGGAGGACGGCGCCTCCGGCCAGGAAGAGCAGGCTCGCGCCGGCCGCGAGCGCCACCCGGCGCCACTGCTCTCCCGGCGCATGGCTGAGCCGGCGCAGCAGCACCTCCATCGACTCGTGTCGGGCCTGGGGCGAGGCCGCGAGGCCTTGAAGCAGCACCTGATGAATCCACGCCGGGACATCCGTGCCGGGCGGAGGCCTGGCGCCCACGGAGGCGTGCGCCGCGCCCGCGGTGTCCTTCGCCGTCGGGCTGTCGAGGGCGGGCCGCTTGCCATAGAGCGCCTCGTACAGCGCCACGCAGAAGCTGTACTGGTCGCTGCTCGCGTCGGAGGGCTCGCCGCGCTTCTGCTCCGGGGACATGTACGCCGGTGTCCCGAGCATGATGTCGGAGCGCGTGAGCCACTCGGAGCGGTGGGAGGTGGACCCGGTGCCCGGAGGCGTGGGGGTTTCGTCGAGCCCCTCGACGATGCGCGCGAGGCCGAAGTCGGTGATGCGCACGCGCCCGTCCTTTCCGACGAGCACGTTGTCCGGCTTGAAGTCGCGGTGGACCAGTCCCTGGGCATGCGCGGCGGCGAGCCCTCGGCCCGCCTGGATGAACAGGGCCAGCGTCTCCCGCCACGGCGCACGCACCTTGTTGCGCCGGATGTGCGCGCGCAACGTGGCCCCGTCCACCAGCTCCATGGCCAGGAAGACGTTCTCCCCGAAGTGCCCCACGTCGTGGATGGTGATGACATTGGGGTGGATGACGCGGGCGGTGGCCTGGGCTTCGCGCAGCAGCCGGGCCTGGGCCCGCTCCAGGTGCACGGGGTTCGTCGAGTCGATGCGAATCAGCTTCAGGGCGACGCGGCGGTCCAGCTCCGGGTCATATGCGGCATGCACCACGCCCATGCCCCCGGAGCCGATACGCTCGAGGACCACATAACGGCCCAGCAGGGCGCCGCGCTCAATCCAGGGCGGCTGTGGGAGCGGGGCGTTAGGAGGGGAGAGGGATGGCGTGGGGGGCGCGTTCTCATCCCGAGCCGCCTCCGCGACGAGTGCTCGACAGGACGCGCAGGAATCAAGATGCTGCTCCATCCGATGCGTCGCTTCAGCGTCCAGTTCTCCCTGTGCGAAGGCGAAGAGTTGTCGCGTCTCGATGCAGTCCATGACGAGGCAACGAATACACCCAACGGGGGCGGTCAAGAAGATGAGTGGCACTGAGCATGAGGCGGATGTGGCCTTCGCGCAGGCCTGCGCACATGGTGATGAACAGGCCCTCGCGGACTTCGAGTCTCGCTACACACCTTTGCTCCGAAAGGCGCTCATCCACCGAGGTCTGGAACTCGGGGTGGTGGACGAGGCCCTCCAGCTCCTGCGGGTGAAGCTCTTCCTCCCCAGCGGGGAGCGTGCTCCAAGAATCTTGGACTACGAGGGGCAGGGCTCGCTGGTGTCGTGGCTGCGCGTCGCGGCGCTGCGCACGGCGCTCAACCTGATGCGCGAGCGGAAGATTTCGCTTGATCTGGACGACGCCCGGCTCGCGGAGAGCAGCGTGGCGCAGGTGGATGCGGACCAGCGGTTCATCCAGGACAACTACCGCGAGGACTTCACGGCGTCCTTCCAGGAGGCCCTCCGCGCGCTGGAGCCGAGGGCGCGCACGCTGCTGCGCCTGCACCTGGTGGAGGGCATGGGGACCGCGCAGATCGCCCGTGCGTATCAGGTGGACCGCTCCACGGTGAAACGCTGGCTGGCCCAGTTCCGCGAGCAGCTGCGACTGGACGTGCGAGCGCGGCTCGCGGCCCGGCTGGGCGAGGACAGCCTGGAGCTGACGAGCCTGCTTCGCGTGCTCCAGAGTCAGCTGGACCTGAGCATCCGGAGCGCGATGTTGGACGTGACGCCCGGCTGACGTCAGGGCGCGGAGCCGAGCGCCCGCTGGATCGCCACCCGGATGGGCGCGCCTTCGTCCTGCGGGGCCGCGGGGAACAGCGGCGGCTGGGCCATGAAGCGAGGCCGGGTGCCTCGATGGGGCTGCGCGGCGTGGACCAGGAACGGGTGGCACAGGTAGACGGTGCCCGCTTCACCCGTGGCCAGCGCGAGCGGTCGCGCCGCGGTGGGCTCGAGCCGCGAGGCCACCTCCATGAAGGACAGGCCCGTCTCTCCCTCGGGCGCCAGGAGGCGGGCGATGTCGAGATGCGAGCCGACGCGGATGCGCGTGGGGGCGTCGTCCTCACCGACATCGGAGAAGAGGAACAGCATCAGGAGCACGCGGCCTCGCGAGGCGACGTTGATGCGCCACTCGAAGAAGGAGCCCGTGCCTCCATCGGGAGGAGGGAAGCTGGCGTCGACGTGCCAGCCATCGTCACCCGGGCTCTCCGGACGGGGGAAGCGCACGGGGAAGGAGCCCAGGCTCATGCGGGGCTGCCAGCGGCCGGGTCCGACGAGCTGGTCGAAGGCCGCATGCAGCCTCGGTGTGTTGGCCGCCTGCCGGAAGGGCTCCTGCAGGTACTCGCCGAGCCGGACCACGGGTCGGGTCCAGGTCGACGCATCGTCCGGCGAACAGCCCGTGTCACGCCAGAGGAGGTCGCGCGCGGTGTCGGCCAGCGCTCGTGGGAAGGCGCCGTCGAGCTTCACGAAGCCTTCGTCGATGAACCGCTGAATCTGGAGGTCGCTCAGAGCGGGAGAGGTCATGGCGGTGGCTGACGTTGCGTGGTGTCGACCCTGAACGGCCAGGTCTCGGATCCGTCCGGGACCTCGGGTGCGGGGCCTCCTGCTTCCCTCGACTCCTTGGGCTTGAAGACGAACGGGTAGGTGACGACGCCGCCCTGGGTGGTGGGCTTGGGAAAGCTCCATGTCTTCGTGTGGGCGAGGATGCAGCGCTCGAGCGCCGGCTCATGGATGGTCGTCTTGACGAGCTCGGACTTCGCGACCTTTCCCTCCGGGTCGAGGGTGAACTTGACCGTGACGTTCCCGGAGCGCAAGGGGCGGGTCTCGTATGCCTTCTCGTAGCAGTCGGTGACGTGGTCCCTGTTCGCGTGGATGGCGGCGCGAATGGAGGGCGCGTCGAACGGCGTCCCGGGAGGCGGGGCGGGGGCGGCGGGGCGCTCCTCGGGCGCATGGCGGCAGGCGGGAGTCGCGACAGCGAGCAGCAGGAGCGATGCGAGAGGCTTCAGCATTGCCGGCGATGCTGCCATGGGTGTCCCTCCGGTCCGTCGAGAATCACCGGAGGGGCGGGGCGCTTCGTCAGAGCATCTGGTGCATCGAGATGAGGTTGCCGCAGGTGTCCTCGAACAGCGCCGTGAGGACGGGGCCGGCCGGCGTGGGCTTCTGCCGGAACACCACGCCCAGGGCACTCATCCGCTCGAAGTCCTTCTGGATGTCCAGGGTGGCGAACGACGTGGCCGGAATGCCGTCCGCGAAGATGGCCTTCTGGAAGGTGGTCGCCGCGGGGTGCTGGTTGGGCTCGAGCAGGAGCTGCACACCTTCGGGGTCATCCTTCGACACGACGGTCAGCCACCGCGCGCCACCGCCCATCGGCATGTCCACCTTCGTCACGAAGCCCAGGACCTCCGTGTAGAACTTCTGCGCCTTGGCCTGGTCGTCGACGAACACACTGCTCAGCGTGATTCTCATCGTCCCTCGGGAGTGGGTGGACCGGCACGGACCATTCCGCGCGACGTTCAACCAACTCGTTGAGGATAGTCCTGGCGCTCGGGCAGTCAATCATCCGATGGTGCGTGGAACCCCTCAGTCGCCGGACTCCTGTGCCCGCGCGCGCACCTCCGCGGCGAACAGCTCCGCCGCGGGCTCGCGAGGCGCTCCCTTGCGCCACAGCAGCGCGGCGAGCTCCGTGCGCGGCGCGGGGGACAGCCGCCTCACGACCAGTCGCTCCACGTCGGCGAGGCGCGGCTCCGGGAGCACCGTGACGGCGAGCCCCGCGCGGACGATGGCGAGCACCGTCGCGACGGCGTTGGACTCCAGCGCGACGCGCGGCGACAGCTTGAGCGTCGCGAAGTACGCATCCACGCGCGAGCGCGCGCGCAGTCCCGGGGCGAGCAGGGCGAAGCGCTCGTTGGCGAGCTGCCGGGCCCCCACGCTCTCGGCTCCCGCGAGGGCATGGCTTCGCGCCACGACGAGCGCCAGCCGGCTGTCGAACACGGCCTCCGTGTCCAGGTCCGGTGAGCGGGCCGGCGCATAGCCCAACCCCACGTCCAGCTTCCCATCCGCCAGCCGCCGCTCCAGCTTGCGCACCACGGCCTCCTCCGCGCTCAGCGCGAGCCCCGGATGCCGCCGCAGCACCGCCGCCAGCGCGGGCACCACCAGGCCGCGCATGCTGGGGGGATAGCCCACGCGCAGCGCTCCCGTGGCCAGCCCCCGCAGCGCTCCCACGGCCACTCGCCCCGCGTCCACGTCCTCCAGCGCTCGCGAGGCGTAGGTACGGAACAGCTCGCCGGCTTGCGTCAGGCGGACCCCCGTGCGGGCGCGCTCGAACAGGGGCGTGCCGAGCTCCTCCTCGAGCTGCCGGACCTGCTGGGACAGCGTGGGCTGGGACACATGGACGCGCCGTGCGGCCCGGCCGAAGTGAAGCGTGTCCGCCACGGCGGTGAAGTAGCGCAGGTGCCGAAGCTCCATCGCGTCATCATAGATGCCATCTATCGACTCCATGCGAACAAACGAATGCGCGAATCGACCCCTCGCGCATAGAACATGCGGTGTCACACAAAGGAAGGACGCGATGAAGGCATCGGACCTGTTCGTCAAGGCACTGGAGGCAGAGGGTGTTCGCTACGTCTTCGGGCTCCCTGGAGAAGAGAACCTGGACCTGCTGGAGTCGATGCGCTCCTCCAGCCTGCGCCTGGTCGTCACCCGCCATGAGCAGGCGGCGGGCTTCATGGCGGCGACGTGGGGCCGGCTGACGGGGCGCGCGGGCGTGAGCCTGGCGACGCTGGGGCCGGGCGCCACCAACCTCGTCACCCCCGCCGCGTACGCGCAACTGGGCGCCATGCCCATGGTGATGCTCACCGGGCAGAAGCCCATCAAGGTGAGCAAGCAGGCCCACTTCCAGATCGTGGACGTGGTCGGGATGATGCGTCCGCTCACCAAGCTGACGCGCACGCTGGTCTCGTCGGAGCATGTCCCCTCGGCCGTGCGCGAGGCCTTCCGCCGCGCGGAGGAGGAGCGCCCCGGAGCCACGCATCTGGAGCTGCCCGAGGACGTGGCCCGCGAGTCCACCGAGGCCCCGCTCCTGGCGCCCAGCGCGTGGCGCAGGCCCGTGGCGGACGAGGGCTCCATCGCGCAAGCCGTGGAGACCATCGCCTCCGCGCGCCGGCCGCTCCTGATGATTGGCGCGGGCGCCAACCGGAAGCTCACCTCGGAGATGCTCCGGGTCCTCGTGGACCGGGTGGGCATTCCCTTCTCGAGCACGCAGATGGGCAAGGGCGTGGTGGACGAGTCCCACCCGCTGTGGATGGGCACCGCCGCGCTGACGGACGGTGACTTCGTCCACCGTGCCATCGAGGACTCCGACTGCATCATCAACGTGGGCCACGACGTCATCGAGAAGCCGCCGTTCGTCATGCGCGACAACAAGCGCGCGGTGGTGCACCTCAACTTCTCCTCGGCGGAGGTGGACCCGGTCTACTTCCCGAAGCTGGAGGTGACGGGCGACATCGCGAACGCGGTGTGGCGCATCACCCAGGGCTTGGAGGGGCGCGGCAACTGGGACTTCACGCCGTTCGAGAAGGCCCGGGCCGGACTGGAGACGCAGCTCCAGCGCGGCTTCGCGGATGACCGCTTCCCCATCTACCCCGCGCGGCTGGTGGCCGAGGTGCGGCGCGCGCTGCCCGACGACGGCATCGTCTGCCTGGACAACGGCATGTACAAGCTGTGGTTCGCCCGCTACTACCGGACGCGCAAGCCCAACACGCTCCTGCTCGACAACGCGCTCGCGACGATGGGCGCGGGGTTGCCGTCGGCGATCGCCGCGAAGCTCGTGCACCCGCGCCGCAAGGTGGTCGCTGTCGCTGGCGACGGTGGGTTCATGATGAACTCCCAGGAGCTGGAGACGGCGGTGCGCCTGGGCCTGGACCTGACGGTCATCGTCGTGCGCGACGACGGCTACGGGATGATTCGCTGGAAGCAGGGCGAGATGGGCCTGCCGGACTTCGGCATGACGCTGGGCAACCCCGACTTCGTCCGCTACGCGGAGGCGTACGGCGCCAAGGGACACCGTCCCACCAGCGCTTCGGAGTTCGGCGCCACGCTCGCGCGCTGCCTCGACTCGGGCGGCGTGCACGTCATCGACCTGCCCATTGACTACTCGGACAACACCCGCGCGCTGGGCGTGGGGGAGAAGGAAGAGGAGGCACACCATGTTGGCTGACCGCTATCCGTTCTACCTGGCCAACCGTCCCCGGCAGCCCAACGAGGACCTGCCCGTCGTCGACAAGTTCTCCGGCGAGGTGGTGACGCGCGTCGCGCTCTCGAGCGCGGCGGACGTGGAGGAGGCCATCGCCGCCGCCGTGCGCGCCGCCGAGCCCATGCGCAAGCTGCCCCCGCATGCGCGGCAGGCCATCCTGGAGCACTGCGTGCGCCGCTTCCGGGAGCGCGCGGAGGAGCTCGCCCTGATTCTCTGCGTCGAGGCGGGCAAGCCCCTGCGCGACGCACGCGGAGAAGTCACGCGCCTCATCGAGACCTTCAAGGCCGCCGCCGAAGAGGCCGTGCGCGGCGGAGGCGAGGTGCTCGACCTGGAGGTCTCCGCCCGCGCGGAGGGCTACCGAGGCTTCACCCGACGCGTGCCGGTGGGCCCCGTGTCGCTCATCACCCCGTTCAACTTCCCCCTCAACCTGGTGGCCCACAAGGTGGCCCCCGCCATCGCCGCGGGCTGCCCCTTCATCCTCAAGCCGTCGGACCGCACCCCCGTGAGCGCGATGGTGCTGGCGGAGGTGCTCGCGGAGACGAACCTCCCCGCGGGCGCGTTCTCCGTCGTCACGCCCCGGCTCGCGGACATCGGCCCGCTCATCGAGGACGAGCGGCTCATGCTCTTGTCCTTCACCGGCTCGGAGAAGGTGGGCTGGGAGCTCAAGGCCCGCGCGGGACGCAAGAAGGTGGTGCTGGAGCTGGGCGGCAACGCGGCGTGTGTCGTGGACAAGGAGCCCGGCGCGCCGCTGGAGGCCATCGCGGACCGCGTGGCGCTCGGGGCCTTCTTCCAGTCGGGGCAGAGCTGCATCTCCGTGCAGCGCGTGCTGGTGCACACCACGCACTACGAGGCGCTCAAGGCGCTGCTCGTGGCCCGCGCCCGTGCCCTTCGCGCGGGCAATCCCCGCGACGAGGCCACCACGCTGGGCCCCATGATCGACGAGCCCGCGGCGCGTCGGCTCGAAGGCTGGATCCACAGCGCGGTGGCGCGAGGCGCGCGGGTGCTCACCGGCGGTGGACGTCAGGGCGCGCTGCTCGAGGCCACCGTGCTCGAGGGAGTCCCCACCGACGAGCCCCTCCACACCGAAGAGGCCTTCGGACCGGTGGTGCTGCTCGAGTCCTTCGAGTCCTTCACCGACGCCCTGCGCCGGGTGAACGCGGGCCGCTTCGGCCTGCAGGCGGGCCTCTTCACCAACGACCTGTCCCGCGCGATGCGGGCCTGGGACGACCTGGAGGTGGGCGGCGTGGTGGTGGGCGATGTGCCGAGCTTCCGCGTCGACACCATGCCCTACGGTGGCGTGAAGAGCTCCGGCCTGGGCCGCGAGGGCGTGAAGTACGCCATCGAGGACATGACCGAGATTCGCCTGCTCGTGCTGAAGCAGGGCCCCTCGCGGGACGACTGAGCCGCCTGCGCCCGGTCTGAAGTGACACGTCGAGTGGGGGCGTCGCGCCGGCTGAGCGGCGCCACCCTCGTGTGTCGACGGGACGACGCGTCGGGGCCTGGAGCGTGTCCTCGCCTGGAGAAGTTGCTGGACCCGTCCGAGCAGGCCCGGTAGTGACTTTGACCTCAAACTATATGCCCGAGGGGGACATCCGCGAGAGGGAGGCGCGTGGTGGACGGCTTCTGGGCGCTCCACCGCGAGAGGTCTTCCGACATGGTCCGTTCCATCCCCCTGCCGTCGCTGCTGTCCACCGCACCTGTCGAGGCTCCCGGGGAGGGGGCCTCGCTGCCGGTGCCGGCGCTGGACTCGGCGTGGTGGGGGTTGGAGCTGTGGCAGTGGGCGGGGCTGGGGGTGTTGGTGGTGGGGGCGTGGCTGCTGGGCCGGGGCCTGGAGTGGCTGGTGATGCGGGTGGTGGACCGGGCCACGGCGCTGACGAAGTCCGGTTGGGATGACCAGCTGGCGGCCTCCGCGCGAGGCCCGCTGCGCTACCTGTTGTTCGTCGTGCTGGTGGCCACGGGGCTGTGGGCGCTGAAGCTGCCGCCCGCGGCGAAGCAGGGCGTGGAGCTGGCGGCGCGCTCGGTGGGACTGGCCGCGATGGCGTGGTTCCTCCTGCGCTTCGTGAACCTGGCGGCGCGCTTCGTCGAGCAGACGGTGGCTCGCGAGGAGCAGGGCGGCAACGTGGGCCGTGCGCGCGGGCTGCGCACGCAACTGGCGGTGCTGCGCCGGGTGATTGAAGTGGCGGTGGTGCTCATCAGCGCCTCGCTGCTGCTGCTGCAGTTCGAGGCGGTGCGCAACGTGGGCGTGTCGCTGCTGGCCTCGGCTGGCATCGCCGGCCTCTTCATCGGCCTGGCGGCGCAGAAGTCCATCTCCACGCTGCTCGCGGGCATCCAGCTCTCCATCACCCAGCCCATCCGCATCGGCGACACCGTCATCGTGGAGAACGAGTGGGGCTGGGTGGAGGAGATCACCCTCACGTACGTCGTGGTGAAGGTGTGGGACCTGCGTCGGCTGGTGATTCCCATGGGCCACTTCCTGGAGAAGCCCTTCCAGAACTGGAGCAAGGTGTCGCCCGACATCATGGGCACCGCGGAGCTCTACGTGGACTTCCGCACCGACGTGCCCGCGGTGCGCGCGGAGCTCAAGCGTGTGCTGGACCACGAGTCCCGGGGCTTGTGGGACGGCAAGGTGCACGCGCTCCAGGTGACGGACCTCTCCGAGCGCACCATGAAGCTGCGCGCGCTGGTGAGCGCGTCGGACGCGGGCAAGGCCTTCGAGCTGCGCTGCATCGTCCGCGAGAAGCTCATGGCCTTCCTGCGCGAGCAGCCCCACGGACTCCCCAGGGTGCGCACCGAGGCGAGCCTCGCGGAGTCCGGCGACGCGCCCGTCACCCTGCGCTCCGGCGCCAACGTCCTGGCCACGGTGCCGGGCGAGTGAGTCTTGACCCACGGGGGAGCCGGTGTCGTTTCATGGACGTGACACCGCGTGCCCCCCTGGGTTTGTTGACTGCGGAACACTCCCGGTAGGGGTTTCTGGGTGGGATGAGTTGTCGGCTTTTGCTGGATAAGCCGAAAGTGCCGGTCCGTCCCCGACGACGCGTTCGCCACCTGGTGTTCACGGCGTCGGGACCACGCGCGGAGGCCGCTTGATTCGGCTGGCCGCGGTGATCCGCGACGCACCACCCACACACCGAGGAGCGCTGCTCATGAAGCGGTTGATTCCGTTTGCCCTGTTTTTGCTGAGCCCTACCGCGGCCTTCGCTGGGGCCGATGACCAAGAGCTGTGGATTTCGCTGGGCTCCGATGCCCTCGAGCCCGTCGCGGAAGCCTTCGCGAAGGAAGGTTGGGCCATGCCCCCCGCCTCTCTGGCGAAGGGCGACGTGACGGTGATTCCCGTCCGTGAGTCCCAGCTGGAGAGCATCGCGCATGTCATGCACGAGAAGTTCAACCGCTGCGCGGGCTTCGTCACGTACGAGAGTCTGGACGCGGCGGAGAAGGCGCTGGTACCCGAGCCGCCGCAGCGCATCGAGACCCTCGGTCCGCCGCTGTACACGCTGACGAACGCCACCGTCGCCAACTGCCTTGCCAGCACGGTGGCGGAGCCCAACGTGCGCGGCACCATCAACTCGATGGCCGCGTACACGACGCGCTACTACACGTCCTCGACGGGCGTGAGCGCGGCCAACTGGCTGCGCTCGCACTGGGCGAGCCTGGCGTCCGGCCGCACCGACATGGCCGCGTCGCTGTTCACCCACGCGGCGTGGGCGCAGCCGTCCGTGGTCCTCACCGTCACGGGCACCACGTACCCCACCGAGGTCGTCGTGGTGGGCGGTCACCTGGACTCCACGTCCTCGGGCAGCGTGGCCCCTGGCGCGGATGACAACGCCTCCGGCATCGCGTCCTTCACGGACGTCATCCGGGCGATGGTGGTCTGCAACTACCGGCCGCAACGCACCATCAAGTTCATCGGCTACGCGGCGGAGGAGGTGGGTCTGCGCGGCTCGAAGGAGATCGCCACCTACCACCGCAACAACGGCATCAACGTGGTGGGCGTGCTCCAGCTCGACATGACGAACTACCGGGGCACCTCGGCGGACATCGGCATCGTCACCGACTACACCAACGCGGCGCAGAACACGTTCCTCCGCAACCTCATCGCCGCGTATCTGCCGGGCGTCACCCATGTCAACACGACGTGCGGCTACGCGTGCTCGGACCATGCGTCGTGGACGAACGCGGGCTTCGCGGCGTCCATCCCGCATGAGGCCGTCGTCAGCCAGGGCAACCCGTACATCCACACGGTGAACGACACCATCTCCCGCGCCCGGCCCACGGCGGGCATGGCCACCCACGCGCTCAAGTTCTCCAAGCTCGCCGGCGCCTACGTCGCCGAGATGGGCAAGTAGTCGCGTGAAGTGAAGGGCCCGTGCTCCGCCGCGTGGAGGGTCCCACGCGGCGGGGTGCGGTGTATGGTCCCCCGGACCATGGCCTACTCGGCGGAAATCAGCCGCACCCAGCCCGCGTGCATCCTCATCCTGGTGGACCAGTCCGGCTCCATGGAGGAGCCCTTCGGGGGCCCCGGCGGCACCCGCCAGAAGGCCGAAGGTGTCGCGGACGTCACCAACCGCCTGCTCCAGAACCTGGTGGTGCGCTGCGCCCGCGAGGACGGCATCCGGGACTACTTCCACCTGGGGGTGCTCGGGTACGGAGAGCACGTCGGGTCCGCCTTCTCCGGTCCGCTCGCGGGGCGAGGGCTGGTTCCCGTCAGCGAGATTGGCCATGCGCCCGCGCGGCTGGAGGAGCGCACGCGCGAGCGCGAGGACGGGATGGGGGGACTGGTGCGCGAGAAGGTCCGCTTCCCCATCTGGTTCGAGCCGAAGGCGCACGGCCCCACGCCCATGTGCCAGGTGCTCGGGCGGGCCACGGAGTGGGTGCGGGAGTGGATGCGCCAGCACCCGGAGAGCTTCCCGCCCATCGTGGTGAACATCTCCGACGGGCAGCCCACGGATGGAGACCCGACGGCGGCGGCGGCCGCGTTGCGCTCGGTGCGCGGCGAGGACGGCGCGGTGCTGCTGCTCAACGTGCACCTGTCGTCGATTCCCGCGCAGCCCATCCAGTTCCCCGACGCGGAGGTGGTGCTGCCGGACGCGCACGCGCGGCTGCTCTTCGACCTCTCCAGTCCGCTCACGCCCGGCATGCGCGACGCGGCGCGGGAGGAGGGGCACGCCGTGCGCGACGGCGCGCGCGCCTTCACGTTCAACGCGGACATCGTGTCGCTCATCAAGTTCCTGAACATCGGGACCCGCCCCGGCAACCTGCGCTGACCTCCCGTCGAAAGGGCGCGAACGTGCGAATCGAGCTCGAGGTCGTGAGCGTGCAGAAGGCGGGGCACACGCCCGCGGAGAACGAGGACGCGTGGGCGTCCGAGCGCTCCTCCACGCTGGAGGGCGACACGCTGCGGGTGGCGGTGGCCGATGGGGCCACGGAGAGCCTCTTCTCCGGGCAGTGGGCCCGGCTGCTGGCCCGCGAGTACGTGGCGGGGAAGATGTGCGAGCCGCCCGTGCTGCTCGAGTCGCTGCCCGGCCTCCAGCGGCGGTGGCGCTCCGACGTCGAGGCGCGCGACCTGCCCTGGTATGCGCAGGAGAAGCTGCGCGAGGGCGCCTTCGCCACGCTCCTGGGGGTGCGCTGTGAGCAGTCGCCTCGGCCGGGCGTGGGGACGTGGGCGGCCTTGGTGGTGGGGGACTCGTGCCTGTTCCAGGTGCGGGACGGCCGGCTCGTGTGTGCGTTTCCCTTGGAGCAGGCGGCGGCGTTCGGCTCGCGCCCCTTCCTCGTGTCCACACAGGAGGGACACAACCCTCGCGTGGGGGAGTACGTGCGCTGTGCCTCGGGCGACCTGCGTCCGGGAGACCTCTTGATGCTCATGACCGATGCCCTGGCGCAGTGGTTCCTGGCGGAGCACGAGCGAGGGGGGACCCCGTGGCTGGCCTTGCCGGCCTGGGGCTCGGAGGCTCCGCACGAGCGCTTCCAGCCCTTCGTGGAGGGCCTGCGCGCGAGCAAGGTCATCCGCAATGACGACGTCACGCTGGCCCGGTTGACCGTGGGGGCGTGACGGCATGTCCCTGCCCTCGGACAGCGACTATCAGACGGCGCTCCAGAACCCTCGGCGGGCCTTCGCGGACGAGGAGCTGCGCGACGGCGTCGTGGAGCGGGGGACGGGCGTCATGGCGGGGATGCCTCGGCCTCGCTCCGGCAACTTCGCGACCATCTACAAGGTGACGTGCGGCGAGAAGTCCTATGCGGTGCGCTGCTTCACGCGCTCCTATCCGTACGACTTGCAATCGCGTTACCTCGAGATCGAGCGGGCCCTGGAAAAGCGCCGGCTGCCGTACACGGCGGACTTCTCGTTCCACCCACGGGGCATCTTCGTGCGAGGGCGGTGGTGGCCCATCGTGAAGATGGAGTGGATTCAAGGCGAGAGCCTGGAGCGCTACGTCGGGCGCCACCTGCACGAGAAGGAGAAGCTGTTCTGCCTCGCCGCGGAGTGGCTGGACCTCCTGATGTCATTGCGCCGCGCGGGCGTCGCGCACGGTGACCTCCAGCACGGCAATGTCCTGGTCACGGACGAGGGGCTGCGGCTCGTCGACTACGATGGGATGTGTGTGGCCGCCCTGGAGGGACGTGAGAGCCACGAGCGGGGACACGCGAACTACCAGCACCCCGGGCGGGACCCGCGCTTCTTCGACACGCGGCTGGACGCGTTCTCGGGCTGGGTGGTGTGGCTCTCCCTGGTCGCGCTGGCGCACGAGCCGTCGCTCTGGGAGCGCTTCCAGGGCGGAGATGACTGTCTGCTGTTCCGCCGCCGGGACTTCGCCGCGCCGGACCGCTCGCCCTTGTTCCAGGCGCTGCGTGCCTCGTCGAACGAGACGCTGAGGGAGTACGTGGCGGGGACGTTGTCGTCGCTCCTGTCCACGGCGCCCGAGCAGGTGCGCGCGGTGGAGGTGCGCGCCGACGGTCCCGCACCGGCGGCCGACGTGGAGGACAGCAAGGTGGTGGCCCACACCCGCGCGCTGGAGCGCTACATCGCGCCACCCCGGCCGCCGCCGCGCGTGTTCTCCCAGGACGACCAGACCGAGCGCAGCCTGGCCAGCGGGCTGCTCATCGCCGCGGGCCTGGGGCTCATCCCCAGCGTGGTGTTCTCACCCCTCTGGCTCACGGGGGTGGGGCTCGTGGGCGGGCTGGGGCTCGCGCAGGTGCGCGCGCTGTTTCACAAGGAGACGGCGGTCCAGGAGTTCACCCGGTGGAGGAAGCAGTGGGGCACCGCGCGCGAGGCCCGAGCCCGGTTCGAGGAGCGGCTTGCCCGACTCCGCGCCGACGTCCAGGGCCGCGTGGCGCGCGGGCAGGATGCGCGTGTGCGGCTCGAGCAGGAGCAGACAGCGCTCCATGACTGGATGGAGGACGTGCGCCGCCGGAACCTCGAGCTGGACCGGTCGGAGCTGGACCGCATCGAGGGCCGACATGCACACCTGGACCGCGAGGAGCTGAATGCCCGCAAGGACCTGGAGGCGGAGCGGCGAGCCTGGGACGGGGACGTGGAGCTCCAGGCCCGCCTCTCCGAGACCGAGCGACGCCAGGCGCTGTCGGGGTTCACCCAGCGGACCGAGGAGCTCGTCCAGCACTTCGACGCGCGGCGCGAGGCGCTGGAGGCCGAGGAGGAAGAGTCCATCGCCCGGGCCAAGGCCCATGGCACGCTGTCGCCCGACTACCGGTCGGCGCTGGAGCGGGGACAGGTCCTGGTCGGACAGCTGAAGAGAGACTCCTCGGGGCTCGCCAGCCTGGAGCGTGAGCAGGCCGCTCTACGGCGTGAGTGCATCCGGCTGTGCTGGCGTGGGATGGAGGCCCGGCGCGCGATGGAGACTCATGGCGCCCCCAGCTTCTGGAAGTTCGTCGAGGGGCTCATGCAAGGCATCTTTCAAGACACCAAGGGAGGCCGCTGATGCGATGGATGACGGCGCTGGTGCTGTCCTGGCTTTGGGCGGGGGAGGCGCTGGCGGCGGAGCGGGTGTCGCTCCAGTCGGTGGTGGATGGATTGGCGGTGGAGGCCACCCGGCTGGCTCCGGGGGCGGACATCGCCATCGCGGTGAAGGACTCGAGGACGGGAGAGTACGCGGGGAGCGCCGACACGGTGCCCCACATCTCCGCGAGCTCGGCCAAGGTGTTCTGGGTGGCCGCGGCGCTGAAGAAGGCGGAGCTGTCCCAGGTGACGCCGCTGGCGGAGAAGGTCTTCCGCACCTCGGACAACGAGGCGTCCGGGGCGGTCATCGACCTGGTGGGCGGGCCCGATGCCATCAATGACTATCTCCGCTCGCTCGAGGTGAAGAACACCGCGCTGACCAAGTGGAACTATGGCAAGCCGAGGCGGGCGACGAACTCGCCGCAGGTGATGGGGAATGACAACTACTTCTGCGCGGCGGACGCGGTGAGCTTCCTGCATCGCCTGGGGAAGGGGGAGCTGCTCAAGCCCAAGTCCACCGCGCGGCTGCTCGCGTGGATGGAGCTGACGCCTCGGGAGGGGTGTGGCGGATGGCTGGGGACGATGCTCCCGCCCAAGGTGCGCGCGTCGCTGCGGCACAAGGGCGGGTGGCTGCCGCCGGGCTGCTGCTCCGATGACTCCCGCTACAACGTGCTCAACGAAGTGGGGTTGGTGCGGCTGCCGGACGGTGGCCACTACGCGGTGGCCATCCTCGCGGCGAGGGGGGCGGACTGGCCCAGGCAGGCGTTCTTCGTCGAGCGGGCCTCGTGTGTGCTCTATCGCTCGCTGGCGCGAGACACGACGCTGGACTGTGGGGATGCGCTGGCGAAGCAGGGCGGCCCCGCGCCCGTGCGGGTCGAGGACGGCGGAACGCCACCTGATTACGATTGCTGACGGAGTAGAGGATTCGTCGTGGCAGCTCGAAGCGCGCCAGGCGCCTTGGGCTAACATCCAGGACCATGCTCCTCCTCGCCGCGTCCTCCAGGTCCTCCGGGTTGCCGCCCTGGCTCGCCATCGCGTTCTTCGTGGTGTTCTTCGTGGGCATGACCGGGCTGAGCTCGCTGGTGGGGGGCTGGTACCGGCTCGGGCGGCGCTACGCGACGAAGCGGGCCCTGCCAGACACGAACATCCGCGGCATCACGGTGCGGGTCGGCCTGAGCAACTATCGAGGGGCGGTCACCGTGGGGGCAGATGAGGAGGGCCTCTATCTGTCCCCCATGTTCCTCATGAGGCCGTTCCATCCGCCCCTGCGCATCCCCTGGGCCGCGTTGAGGGCTCGGACGCGGCGGTCGGACTGGACCTACTTCGGCAAGAGCTTCGACCGGATGGAGGTGGGCCCGGAGCGAATCGTGGTCCACATCGAGTCGTTGGTCATGGACGGCTTCGTCCGATACCTGCCGCCCCTGGGCTAGCCAGCCTCGGCGCGGGACGCGTGCACGGGCGGGCGGCGCACGGCCCAGGGGCGTGCCTCCTCCAGCTGCCCCGCGAGCTGGAACAGCGTCGCCTCGTCCGCGAAGCGCCCCACGAACTGGACGCCGATGGGCAGGTCCTTCTCATTCCAGTGCAGCGGGACGGACATCGCGGGCTGTCCCGTCACGTTGTAGAGCGCCGTGAAGGGAATCCGCGTGAAGCAGTGCCGGTACCACTCCCGCGCGCTCATGGGGACGTTGGCGTTGAGCTCGCCCAGCTCGAACGGCGGCACGGCGGTCGTCGGCGTGAGCAGCACGTCGTGGTCCACGAAGAACGCGCCCACGGTGCGGCAGACCTGGTTGAAGACGGTGAGCGCGTTCTGGAGGTCCGTGGCCTTCAGCGAGCGGCCATGCTCCACCACCGCCAGCGTGGTGGCCTCCAGCGTGTCGAGATTCACCGGGCGCCCCATGATCTGCCCCAGCATGTCCACCGTCGCCGCCTGGTACGTGCTCCAGGCCGTCACCATGGCCTCCACGAGGGCCGCGTCGTCGTAGACGGGGGCCGCCTCGACCAGCTCATGCCCCAGGGACGCGCACAGCCGCGCCACGTCGTCCACCGCCGCGACGTTGTCGGGACTGACGGGCACCCCCGAGGCGGCCTTGCGTGAGACGGCGATGCGCAGGCGCCCGGGCTCCCGGCGGACCTCCTCGAGAAAGGGCCGCGCCGGGGGCGGTGCGTAGTGCGGCTCGCCCACGCCGGGGCCATGGATGGCGTCCAGGATCGCCGCGCTATCCCGGACGGAGCGCGTCAGCACGTGCTCGATGGCCAGGCCGTTGATGGCCTCGCCCGCGTCGGGCGCGAGCGTATTCCTGCCTCGCGTGGGCTTCATCCCGAACACGCCACAGAGCGCCGCCGGGACGCGCAGGGAGCCGCCCCCGTCGTTGCCATGCGCCACGGGGACGATGCCCGCGGCGACCGCCGCCGCCGAGCCTCCACTGGACCCACCGGAGCTGCGCCCCAGGTCCCACGGGTTGCGAGTGGGGCCCCGCAGCACGGGCTCCGTGGACGCGTTGTTGCCCAGCTCCGGCGTGTTCGTCCGGCCCATCATCACCAGGCCCGCGCGGCGGAAGCGCTCCATCAGCACCGTGTCATGCGGAATCACCAGCCCGCGCGCCAGCCGGCTCCCCACCTCCATCGGGACCCCGGCGGCGTGCAGCGCCAGGTCCTTGATGAGGAAGGGCACACCGGTGAAGGGACCCTGAGGCAGTCCGTTCCTCAGCGTCGTCCGCGCATCCTCTTCCCGGACGTCGATGACGGCGTTGAGCTTGGGATTGACGCGCGCGATGGCCTCGAGCGCGGTGCGAAGCAGCTCCTCGGGAGAGACTTCCTTGCGACGAACCAGCTCCGCCAGACCGATGGCGTCGAATCGGGTGTAGTCATCCAGGTGCATGAGGCCCTCGGGGGGGTCCAGGTCATCGTTCAGGGGTCATGAATCCACTCAGCGGATGATTCTCTCCCGAGCCGGGCTCTCGCGGCACGCTCTTCCTGGCCCAGCGCGGTGATGGTGGTGACCAGCCGCTCCGAGACTTGTTTGTAGACGCGAGTCCCACCTGGCTGCGCGAGCAGGTCATCCAGGGCGAGCGGCTCGCCGAAGACGAGGACGACGGGCGAGCCCGTGCGCAGGAAGTTGCCGGAGAACTGGCGGACGAGGTTGTTGCCGAGGCCGTTGATGAAGAGGGGCAGCACCGTGGCCCGGGACTGATGGATGATGCGGCCCACGCCGCTCTGGGCGGGCAAGAGCGTGTAGGGGTCCGGGCCCTGGTTGCGGGTGCCCTCGGGGTGGACGCCGGTGAGGGTGCCTCCCCGCTGGAGCAGTCGGACCACCTCTTGGAGGCTGGCGAGGTTGAGCGACTGGCGGCTCCGCTCGCGGAACAGCGGCGGATACATGGCGAAGAAGCTCATGCTCCCGTTCACCAGGAACCCGAGCGCGGAGTCGTAGAAGAAGTTCGAGCGCACCGGGAACACCATCCGGTGGTGCAGGCCCTGTCGCATCAAGAAGGCGCCCGTGACGTAGAGGTCGAAGAAGCTCCGGTGGTTGCTCGCCAGGACATAGCTCTTCGCGGGGTCGAGCGGCGGCACCCGCTCGTAGCCCACGACGTGCAACAGGTGGCGGTTCGCGAAGTGGATCCACCGGGCCCCCACCGAGCGCTGGCACCAGCGGATGGCGGTGTCGAGCCGGCCCGGCTCGAAGCTCTCGCGGACCATCCGGATGTACAGCCGCTCCATCCTGCTGAGCGCTTCCTGTTCGTGCAGCTCGGTGTGCCTCACACTGCCCCCGTTCGCCTTCGAGGATAGGCACTCGCGTCACAGGGCATGAGAAATCGGGAGCTGCGTGTGACTCCTCACGCCACTCTATCCACCACTCAACAGGCAGGGCCCACCCAGGGACACTGGGACGCTTCTCCGCAGCGGAACCGCGCATGACGCACAGCGACAACTGATGCAATCCGGTAACTCGAAATGCGGAGTGTCCGGGGAGTATCCTGATGCGCGCGAAGGCGGCGCTCTCCGCCACGAGTTCCGAGAAGGAAGTCCCCCCTATGTTCATGTCTGGTCGTCTGTGGAGCCGGGGTGCCCTGGCTCTTGTCCCTCTCGCGTTGGGGTTGGCGTGTGGTCCTGTCCAGGAGGGCGAGGCCCCCGCGCCCGTCGAGCCCGCCGCGAACACCGCGCAGCAGCTGGCCGCGCCTGGGTTCGCCGAGCTGCATCACCACATGTTCGCGGAGGAGGCGTTCGGTGGGGGCTGGTTCCACGGCAGCTACACCGGCGCGCTGGCGGACTGTGACGGCGGTCTACCCGAGAGCGACCATGCCCGGGTCCGGATGGACCTGAGCAACATGCTCAATCTCTGTCCCAACACGGGCGGCGTGGACCTGAGCGGCAATCCCATCCTGAAGGCGCTCTTCGGCGTGGGCGGCGCGGTGGGCTCGGAGTTCATCGGCAAGATCGAGGGCACGGAGGGCGACACGGGCCTCCACCTGGGGCGCAGCAAGCTCAACACCCAGTGGCCGCGCTGGGACACCATCGCGCACCAGCAGGCGTGGGAAGGGTGGCTTCGGCAGGCGCACCAGGGCGGCATGTCCCTGGTCATGGTGTCGCTGGTCAGCAACGAGTTCCTCTGCAAGGCGCTGCCGTACCAGAACATCTCCCGCCCGTGTGACGAGATGGCGGACGTGGACGTCCAGCTCCAGATGGCGCGTGACTTCGACGCGCGCAACGACTGGGTGGAGATTGCCCTGTCGCCCGCGCACGCGCGCACCATCATCGCGTCCGGCAAGCTGGCCATGGTGCTCTCCATCGAGGTGAGCAAGCTGTTCGGCACGAAGAACTGGAGCACGGAGCTGGACCGGCTCCACGCGCTGGGCGTGCGCTCGCTCCAGCCGGTGCACCAGTTGGACAACCGCTTCGGCGGCGCGGCACTGCACAACGCCATCTTCCAGGCGGCGCAGTTCCTGGAGAACTGTCACATCGACACCGACTGCGGCGTGACGACGAGCACCATGACGCTGGGCTTCGACGTGTATCGCGACGCGGCCGGCAACTGCCGCAACACCAAGGGCCTCACCGCGGACGGCAAGGCGCTGGTGCAGGCGATGATGAACAAGGGGATGCTCATCGACGTGGCGCACCTGTCCGAGCGCGGCCTCCAGGACGCCTTCACGCTGGCCCAGGCGAACACCTACTACCCGCTGGTCATCTCGCACGGCCACTTCCGCGAGGTGATGAACCCGAAGCTGGCCGACGACGAGAAGACGACGCCTTCCTGGGTGATTCGTCACCTGCGGCAGACGGGTGGCATCTTCGGCTTGCGCACGGCGCATGACGAGGCGCGCACGTACACGAAGTCCGGCGTGGCCAACAACTGCCACGGCTCCTCGCGCTCGCTGGCGCAGGCGTACGAGTTCGGCCGCCAGGGCCTGAAGGTGCCCATGGCGTTCGGCGCGGACCTCAACGGCTTCATCCAGCAGACGCGTCCGCGCTTCGGCGACCACGGCGCGTGCTCCGCGACGTTCCAGGCGGAGGCGGATGCACACGCGCGTCAGCAGGACGTCGCGGGGCCGGCGCGGCTGGGCACGGGCTTCGACGACTACGGCCTGGCGCACGTGGGCTACCTGCCGGACCTGCTGAAGGACCTGGGCCGCGTGGGCGCGAACACCTCCGCGCTGTCGGGCTCCGCGGAGACCTTCCTGAAGGTGTGGGAGCGCGCCGTCAACCCGCGCACGGGCATGGCGGACGCGGCGGCGGACATCGACACCACGGGCGTGGCCACGTACGTGGACAAGGGCACGCGTGAGGCGCAGTACCCGCAGCTCTGCGGCCAGGCCTACGCCCCGGACTCCAAGGTGGTGGGCGAGTCCTGCCGCTTCAAGGAGGAGTGCATCAGCGACGCGTGCACCGCGTCGGGCTGCAACAGCGTGGGCACGTGCATCTGCGACCAGGAGACCGACTGCGCGAGCAGCCAGTACTGCGGTTGGGGGCTCAACAGCGGCAAGTGCCAGCCGAAGAAGGCCAAGGGGGCGACCTGCCTGTATGGCAAGGAGTGCCTGTCCGGTACCTGCCGCTGGACGCTGACCTGCGGTTGAGCCGAGGGCCCGGGGTGCGCATCGCCATTGCGCCGCGCACCCCGGGGGCGTAGGGAGTCCCCACTCCCATGTCCGCATTCGCCCAGCTGCTCGAAGCCGTTCGGAAGGAAGCCCGCCCCGGAATCTGGTCCAACGGAGTGAATCTCGCCCGGGCCGGGGCGGTGGTGCTCCAGTCGAAGACGGACAGCGAGCTGGAGTTGAGGGTCCGCTCGGCGGGGCGGCCCGTTCCCTTCACGGTGGCCCTCTATCCGGCCGACGATGCTTGGGAGTGTGACTGCCCCAGCCGCGTGGACCCGTGCGAGCACGTGGTCGCCGCCGCCATCTCGCTCCAGCAGGCGGAGCGGGAGGACGCTCCCATGGAGACGGCGGCCACGCGCTGGTCCCGCGTGGTGTACCACTTCACTCGCACGGGGGACGGCCTCCAGCTCAAGCGCACGCTGGCTCACGCGGACGGCAGGGAAGAGGCGCTGGACGGCAGCCTGGCCTCGTACATCGCCAAGCCCGCGCAGGCCGCGACGCTCCAGGTCGAGCAGTCCGACCTGCTGGCCGACCGCATCCTGGAGCAGCGGCGCACGCGCGGCGCGCTGTCGCCGGAGACGCTGGACGCGCTGCTCAAGGTGCTGGTGCAGGCGCGCAACGTGCTGCTCGATGGCCGCCCCGTCGCGATTCCGGATGAGGTCGTCGTGCCGCGTGCGCTCGTGGAGGAGCGCGGCGGCCAGTTCGTGGTGACGGTGATGCGCGACGAGCGAGTCTCGGAGGTGGTGAGTCCGGGCGTCGCCCGCGTGGGGGATGCGCTCGCGCGGTTGGGTGAGACGGGCATGACGGGGCCGTGGCTCCAGAACCTCCCCATCGTCCGCAACTACGGCGTGGAGAACATGGGCGAGCTGACGTCCAAGGTGCTGCCCGAGCTGGGACGGCGCATGCCCGTCGATGTGCGCACGCGCCGCGTGCCGGCCATCGACCGCGAGCTCAAGCCGCGCATCCTCCTGGAGCTGAACCAACTGGACGCGGGCCTGTCGGTGCTGCCGACGCTGGTGTACGGCGCGCCTCCGACGGTGCGCATCGACAACGGGCGCATGGTGTACCTGCGCGGCGCGGTGCCGCTGCGCGACGAGGCGCTGGAGCAGCGGCTGGTGCACGACCTGCGCGAGGAGCTGAACCTGGTGCCCGGCCGGCGCGTGACGGTGGCGGGCCCGGAGATGGTGCGCTGGGCGGATCGGCTGCGGCGGTGGGGCGGAGACCTGGCGGGAGATGGCGCCTCGGTGGTGAGCCCCGATGTCCGCCTGCGTCCCTCGCTCACGGTGGCGTCCGCGGGAGACGGGCAGGGTGTCCCCGAGGTGAGCTTCACGCTGGAGTTCCAGGTGGAGGGCGGCAAGGGCGAGGCCCGCTCGGTGGACGCCGCGGCGGTGGTGCGCGCGTGGACGGAGGGGTTGGGATTGGTGCCGCTCGTGGGCGGTGGCTGGGCGCCGCTGCCGCGTGCGTGGTTGGACAAGCATGGCCAGCGCGTGGCGGACCTGCTGGCGGCGCGTCAGCCGGATGGCCGCGTGGCGAACCACGCGCTGCCGCAACTGTCGCAGCTGTGCGAGACGCTGGAGCAGCCGCCTCCGCCGGGCCTGGACAAGCTGGCCCCGCTGGTGGAGGGCTTCGAGAAGCTTCCGCCTCCCGTGTTGCCGGAGGACCTCAACGCGTCGCTGCGCCACTATCAGCAGACGGGTGTGAGCTGGCTGGGCTTCCTCAAGAGCGCGGGGCTGGGCGGCATCCTCGCGGACGACATGGGTCTGGGAAAGACGCTCCAGACCATCTGCGTGTTGGGCAAGGGCTCGCTCGTCGTGTGCCCCACCAGCGTGCTGCCCAACTGGGTGGCGGAGCTCAAGCGCTTCCGGCCCTCGCTGAAGGTCTGCGTCTACCACGGCCCGGGCCGCGCGCTGGACCCGGCGGCCGACGTGACGCTCACCACGTACTCGATTCTTCGCCTGGACGCGGCGGTGCTGGGCGCCAAGGACTGGGCGACGCTCGTGCTGGACGAGGCGCAGGCCATCAAGAACCCCGAGAGCCAGGTGGCGCGCTCCGCGTTCGGTCTCAAGGCGGGCTTCCGGCTGGCGCTCAGCGGCACGCCGCTGGAGAACCGCCTGGACGAGCTGTGGAGCTTGATGCACTTCACCAACCCGGGCCTGCTCGGAGGCCGTCGCCAGTTCGAGGACAAGGTGTCCCGGCCCATCTCGGACGGCAACGCGGGCGCCGCGGCCGAGCTGCGCCGGCGCATCCGTCCCTTCGTGCTGCGCAGGCTCAAGCGCGACGTGGCGCCCGAGCTCCCGCCGCGCATCGAGTCGGTGATGCACGTGTCGCTGGATGAGCGTGAGCGCTCCATCTACGACGCGGTGATGGCGGCGACGCGCACGGAGGTGGTGGCGCTGCTGAACGAGGGCGGCAGCATGCTCAAGGCCCTGGAGGCGCTGCTCCGGCTGCGTCAGGCCGCGTGCCACCCGGCGCTCGTGCCCGGCCAGAAGGCGACCAGCTCCTCGAAGGTGGAGACGCTGGTGGACGCACTCGACACCGCGGTGTCGGAGGGCCACAAGGCGCTGGTGTTCTCGCAGTGGACGTCGCTGCTGGACCTCATCGAGCCGGCGCTGAAGCAGAAGGGCATCGCCTTCGACCGGCTGGATGGCACCACGCAGAACCGAGGCGAGGTGACGTCCCGCTTCCAGGCGGAGGACGGGCCTCCGGTGCTGCTCATGTCGCTGAAGGCGGGCGGCACGGGCTTGAACCTCACGGCGGCGGACCACGTCTTCCTGGTGGACCCGTGGTGGAACCCGGCCGTGGAGGCGCAGGCCGCGGACCGCGCGCACCGCATCGGCCAGGAGCGGCCGGTCAACGTCTACCGACTGGTGTCGCAGGGCACCGTCGAGGAGCGCATCCTGGGACTCCAGGACAAGAAGCGCTCGCTGATGGAGGCCGCGCTGAGCGAGGCGGGCGGGGCCGCCGCCATCACCCGTGAAGACCTGCTGGAACTGTTCTCGTGAAGTGGCTGCTGCTCACCACCCTGGGGTTCCTCCTGATGCTCTCATCGGATGCCGAGGCGAAGAAGCCGGATGCCGCCGCCACGAAGGCGCTGCGCACCCTCATCGAGCAGGATTGGCGGTACCAGCTCGAGCGCAGTCCCACGTATGCGTCGGTGCAGGGCGACCGGCGTTGGAACACGCGCTGGGATGACCTGAGCCTCGCGGCGCTGGCGGCGGACCAGCAGCACTCGCGCGGGGTGCTGGAGAAGCTGAAGAAGGTGGACCGCGCGCGGCTGTCCGCCGAGGACCGGCTCAACCTGGACCTGCTCCAGAAGGAGCACGAGACGTGGGTGGAGGAGTACGGCTTCGGCTGGTACCTGTTCCCCACGAACCAGGTGGGCGGCATCCCCGAGGGCATCCGTCAGCCCCCGGGCTTGCAGACGGCGTATCAGCTCGCGGACGCGCTGCGCTTCGAGACGGTGCAGGACTACGAGGACTGGATTGTCCGGCTGGAGGGCTTCGGGACCTACGTGGACCAGGTCATCGCGCTGATGCGCGAGGGCGTGCGTCAGCACAAGGTGCACCCCAAGGCCATCGTCCAGCGGATTCCCCCGCAGTTCGAGAAGCAGCTGGTGGAGGACCCGGCGAAGAGTGGCTTCTACACGCCGTTCCATCGCTTCCCCCCGAAGCTGTCCTCGGCCGACCAGCAGCGGCTGGCCGCGGCGGGGCGCAAGGCGGTCCAGGAAGGGGTGCTGCCCGCGCTGCGGCGCTTCCACCAGTTCCTCGTGAAGGAGTACCTGCCCGCCGCGCCGGAGGCCGTGGGTGTGTGGCAGCTGGAGGACGGCGAGGCGCTGTATGCCTTCCTCGCGCGCAAGTTCACCACCACGCCGCTGACGCCCGAGGAGATTCACGCGCTGGGCTTGTCGGAGGTGAAGCGCATCCGCGGGGAGATGGAGGCCATCATGAAGCGGACGGGCTTCCAGGGCTCGCTCGCGGAGTTCTTCCAGTTCGTGCGGACCGACCCGCGCTTCTACCACCGCACGGGCGACGAGCTGCTCCTGCACTACCGGGCCCTGTCGAAGCGGATCGACCCGCTGCTGGTGCGCTTGTTCAAGACGCTGCCTCGGCAGCCGTACGCGGTGGAGCCCACGCCGGAGGCCATGGCTCCGGATGTGACGACGGGCTTCTACTACCCGGGGTCCTCGGATGGCTCGCGGCCGGGCACGTACCTGGTGAACCTCTACCGTCCGGAGACGCGGCCGCGCTGGGAGATGGTGCCGCTGACGCTGCATGAGGCGGTGCCCGGGCACCACCTCCAGACGTCGCTGGCCACCGAGCAGCTGGACCTGCCCGACTTCCGTCGCTACGGGTACTACGTGGCGTACGGCGAGGGCTGGGCGCTGTACTGCGAGACGCTGGGGGATGAGCTGGGGCTCTACGCGGACCCCTACGACAAGTTCGGTCAGCTCTCGTATGACATGTGGCGCGCGGTCCGGCTCGTCGTGGACACGGGCATGCACGTGAAGCGGTGGACGCGTCAGCAGGCGCTCGACTACTTCATGGAGAACGCACCCCGGCAGGCGCTGGACATCACCAACGAGGTGGACCGCTACATCGCGTGGCCGGGCCAGGCGCTCGCGTACAAGGTGGGGCAGCTGCGGATTCGCGAGATGCGCACGCGCGCGGAGCAGACGCTGGGGGAGCGCTTCGACGTCCGGGAGTTCCACGACGTGGTGCTGCTCGGGGGCTCGCTGCCGCTGGACGTGCTCGAGCGCAAGGTCGACGCGTGGGTGGCGGGACACGCGCCCGCCGGGAAGTAGGAGCGTCCTCCCCGGCGGGAGTCTCCTCCCGTCAGGGAAGGCTCACGGCCGCGCCTTCCGAGCCGGAGGGGGCTTGGGGGGCGCCGTGAGCCGGCCGTGCTTCTTCATGACCTTCACCAGCTTGTCCTGCGGCAGGCCGAAGACGCGGATGCTGTCCGCGCCCGTCATGGTGTCGGACGCGAGCATCGCGTTGAGGATGGCCTCCTGCGTGGCCTGCACGGTCGCCTCGAAGAGGGGGTTGAGGTGCTCGTTCTGGAGGGAGGACACGCTCGCGACGGCGGTCTTGGTGGGCGACGGGATGCTCTGGGTGGAGAACGCGAGGAAGATGTCTCCCGAGTAGTTCTCGCCCAGCCCGCCCATCTTCGCGATGGCCAGCGGGACGCGGCGGGCGATGCGCGAGAGTTGGTGTGGCAGCAGCGGCGCGTCCGTCCCGACGACGATGATGATGGAGCCCGCACCCTCGAACGGATTGGCCGCGGGGCCCGCCTTGCTCGCCGGGCCGCAAGCGGGGACCCAGTCCATCATCGGGCTGTCCGGCTTCTTCGTGCCGAGGTAGCACGGCATGTCGTCCTTCAGCTCCTCTCCGACGGGGACTCCCTCGACGGTGAAGAGGCGGCGCGAGCCGTAGTTGCACTGCACCAGCACGCCCAACGTGTAGCCGCCCGCGGCCACCGACACCTTGCGTGACGCGGTGCCGATTCCGCCCTTGAAGCCGTGGCACACCATGCCCGTGCCGCCGCCCACGGAGCCTTCCGCGACGGGGCCGGACTTCGCTGACTCCAGCGCCTGGAGGGCGTGCGGCGGCTTGACGTGGAAGCCGTAGATGTCGTGCAGCATCCCATCCCACGTCTCCGCGACCACGGGCAGTCCCAGGTCCCAGGCGAGGTCCTTCTCCAGGGCCCAGGAGATGACGGCCTCGCGCACAGCGCCGACGTCGTTGGTGTTGGTGATCATCACCGGCCCCTGGAGGTGACCGCCCTCCTGAATCCAGTGGGTGCCGGTCATCTCGCCGTTGCCGTTGAGGGCATAGCTCGAGGCGAACACGGGCTCGGCGACGCCCTTCTTGCCGCGGGGCAGCACGGCCGTGACGCCAGTGCGCACGGGGCCCTTGCCGCGCTCGATGCGGCCCTCTCCGGAGATGAGCGTCGTGTGGCCGACTTCCACACCGGGCACGTCGGTGATGGCGTTGTTCGGCCCCGTCTCGCCTCCGAAGGTGATGCCCAGGGTCCTTGCGCGCGCTCTCGGTCGCTCGGCCTGCGCGCTGGCGAGCATGGGCAGCAACAACAGCGAAGCCACCACGCTGGACAGCAGGTGTCGATGATGTGTGTGCATGGCGGGATTCCTAGCACGGGCGGGGCGTCAGGAGCCTTCCTGGCCCGGCGTCAGCGGCCTCGAAACAGGCCCCCGGAGCACGGTTCTCGAAGCTGGCCCTGGCGCCTTTCCCGAAAGAAAGACCCATGTCAGAGCGAGAGTTGACGCATCTCGAGGTGCCGTGCTTCGTCGATTATTCGGAGGCGCTGGCGGGACGCGAGCTGATGGCCCACGGGCTTGGACCGGATTTCGACCTGTGGATGCTGGCCCTGGATGAAGACGGCCACGAAGTCCTGCGCTTCTCCAAGCCAGGCGCCCCACCGGAGTCCATTCGACTTGCCGAGGGGCAGCGGAAGTTCCACTACGTGCAGCCGCTTCCCGGAGGTGAACTGCTGCTGGTGGATGGCCGCTGTGAGTACCGCGAGGAGGCAGCCCCCGCGGACCGGAATGCGGTGGTCTATTCCCGCGACGGTGTCCTGAGCCGCGAGCTCACCTTGGGGGACGGAATCCAAGACGTCCAAGCCACCACCGATGGCCGCCTCTGGGTGAGCTACTTCGACGAAGGGGTCTTGGGAAACGGTCGCTGGGCGGCGGTGAATCCGGAACAGGAACCCATGGGCCGCAGCGGGTTGGTCCTCTTCGATTCACGCGGCAAACGCCTCAGTGAGTACGACGCGGGCGCGGTGGGCACGGACATCATCATCGACTGCTACGCGCTCAACGTCGCCTCGGATGAGGAGACCTGGCTGTACTTCTACACGGACTTTCCGCTGGTGCGCCTTCGCGCGGGGAGTCGCCCCGCGACGTGGCGGACACCGGTGGCGGGGGCCAACGCACTGGCGGTGGGATCGACCCACGTCTTGTTTGGCGGCTCCTACTCCGCGCGCTCCATCTTCGAGCTCTTCGTGTTGGAGGGCCGTCGGAAGTCGGAGCTGGCTCCGGCGGGCAGCTTCGTTTTCGTGGACTCGGATGGCTATCGGTGGCAGCCCACCTGGATGTGCGGGCGCGGACCGTGGCTGTACGGCGGGGAAGGGACTCGCGCCTTCCGCATCGACCTCGACACCCTCGTGGCCTCGGCCAAGGTCTGGCACTGAATGCTCCTGACACTCTCGACCACCTCCGCTCCCGCGACAGACCTGGGCTACCTGCTGCACAAGAGCCCCCACCGACCTCAATCCGTCGAGCTGTCCTTCGGCACGGCCCACGTCTTCTATCCAGAGGCCACCGCGGAGCGCTGCACGGCGGCGCTTTGGGTGGAGGTAGACCCCGTGGCCCTGGTCCGCTCGCGACAGCCGTCCGCCGGGAGCAGCCAGACGCTGGAGCAATACGTCAATGACCGTCCCTATGCCGCGTCGTCGTTCCTGAGCGTGGCCCTGGCGCGCTGCTTCGGCGCGGCGCTGTCGGGACGCAGCCGTGAGCGGCCGGAGTTGGCGCAGCGGCCTCTGCCACTCCAGGCGCGCATCTCGGTCCTGCCCTGTCGTGGTGGCGAGGGACTCCTGCGACGCCTCTTCGAGCCCCTGGGCTACACCGTCACGGCGAAGCGTCATCCCCTGGACGCCACGGTTCCGGAGTGGGGCGACAGCCGCTACTTCACGGTGACGCTCGAGGCGGACAAGCCGCTGGGGGCGCTGCTCAGCCACCTGTACGTGCTCATGCCCGTGCTGGACAACGACAAGCACTACTGGGTGGAGGAGGCGGAGATCGACAAGCTGCTGCGCCATGGCGGGCAGTGGTTGGCCGAGCACCCGGAGCGCGAGGTCATCGCCCGACGCTACCTGCGCAACCAGAGCAGCCTCGCGCGTGAAGCCCTGTCCCGGCTGATGGAGGGAGAAGCCCCCACGGAGCCGACGGAGAGCGTGCCTCTGCGAGACGCGGTGGCCGAGCCGCCTCCGCGCATCGTGAGCCTGGACGAGCAGCGGCGCGACGCGGTGCTCGCGGTGTTGATGGAGCACGGTGCCACCAGCGTCGTGGACGTCGGGTGCGGCGAGGGCAAGCTGCTGCGGGAGCTCCTCAAGGAGCGCGGTTTCACGCGAATCACCGGCATGGACGTCTCCATCCGCTCACTGGAGATCGCCAGCGAGCGCTTGCGACTGGAGCGCCTGCCGGAGCTTCAACGTCAGCGCATCCAACTCCTGCACGGCTCGCTGCTGTACCGCGATGCGCGGCTGTCCGGTTACGACGCCGCGACGGTGGTGGAGGTGGTGGAGCACCTGGACCCGCCCCGGCTGGCGGCGTTCGAGCGCGCGTTGTTCGAGTGGGCCCGTCCGGGGCTCGTGGTCCTGACGACACCCAACGCCGAGTACAACGTCCGCTTCACGGGCGGGTTGACCGAGGAGGGCTTCCGTCACGACGACCACCGCTTCGAGTGGACGCGCGCGCAGTTCGAGTCCTGGGCGCGGACGCAGGCGGAGCGCTTCGGCTACCGGGTGCGAGTGGCTCCGGTGGGAACGGTGGATGAAGAGGTCGGCGCGCCGACCCAGATGGCGGTGTTCACGCGATGAAGATTTCTGTCCCCGAGTTGTCCCTGGTCCTGCTCGTCGGTCCCTCCGGAGCGGGAAAGTCCACCTTCGCGCGTGCGCACTTCCGGCCGACGGAGGTGGTCTCATCCGATGCGTGCCGGGGCCTGGTCTCCGATGACGAGAACAACCAGGAGGCGACGCGCGATGCGTTCGAGGTGCTGCGCTTCATCGCCGCGAAGCGACTGGCGCGGGGCCTCTTGACGGTCATCGACGCGACGAACACCCAGGTGGAGGCGCGCAAGCCCCTGGTGGCGCTGGCGCGCGAGTTCCATGTGCTGCCCGTGGTCATCGTCCTCGATGTGCCGGAGGCGATGTGCCATGCGCGCAATCAGCAGCGACCCGAGCGCCAGTTCGGGGCACGCGTGGTGCGCCAACAGCTCCAGCAGCTCCGCCAGTCGCTGAGAGGCTTGGAGCGCGAGGGCTTCCGCCATGTCCACATCCTGAAGCCCGAGCAGCTCGAGGGCCTGGTCATCGAGCGCCAGCCGCTGTGGAACAACCGCAAGCAGGAGTCGGGCCCGTTCGACATCATCGGAGACATCCACGGCTGCCTGGACGAGCTGGTCCTCCTCCTGACGCGGCTGGGCTATCAGGTGTCGCGCCGGGAGGATGGCACCGGAGGCTTCGAGGTGTGTCCTCCGGAGGGGCGCAAGGCGGTGTTCCTGGGCGACCTGGTGGACCGAGGCCCCGGCGTCGTGGGGGTGCTCAAGCTGGTGATGGGGATGGTGGAGGCGGGCACCGCGCTGTGTGTGCCCGGCAACCATGAGGTCAAGCTGATGCGCAAGCTGCGCGGCGCCGACGTCAAGGTGAGCCACGGCCTGGCGCAGTCGCTGGAGCAACTGGAGCGGGAGCCGCCGGAGTTCAGCACCCAGGTGACGAAGTTCATCGACGGGCTGGTGTCGCACTTCGTCCTGGACGGAGGGCGGCTCGTCGTCGCGCACGCGGGGCTCAAGGAATCCATGCAGGGGCGAGGCTCGGGGAAGGTCCGCGACTTCGCGCTCTACGGCGAGACGACGGGCGAGACGGACGAGTATGGGCTGCCGGTGCGGCACGACTGGGCGTCGGAGTACCGGGGCAAGGCGATGGTGGTCTACGGGCACACGCCGGTGATGGAGGCGGAGTGGCTCAACAACACGCTCTGCGTGGACACCGGCTGTGTGTACGGCGGCAAGCTGACGGCGCTGCGCTATCCGGAGCGGGAGCTCGTCGCCGTGCCCGCGGCCCGCATGTACTGCGAGCCCAAGAATCCGCTGGGGGGCAGCACGGCGGTGGCCGTGGCCGGGGAGCTGACCGCGCAGCAGCAGAACGACGACGTGCTGGACCTGGCGGACGTCACGGGCAAGCGCATCGTCTCCACGCGGTGGATGAAGAACATCACCGTTCGCGAGGAGAACGCCACGGCGGCGCTGGAGGTCATGAGCCGCTTCGCGCTGCACCCGAAGTGGCTCATCTACCTGCCTCCGACGATGTCTCCGTCCGAGACGAGCGTACTGCCGGGATACCTGGAGCACCCCACGGAGGCGTTCGGCTACTACCAGCGCGAGGGCGTGGAGCAGATCGTGTGCGAGGAGAAGCACATGGGCTCCCGCGCCGTCGTCGTCCTGTGCCGGGACGCGGACGTGGCCCGCCGCCGCTTCGGTCTCGTGGGAGACGAGCGAGGCGCCTGCTACACCCGCACCGGTCGGCGGTTCTTCCACGACGAAGCCCTGGAGCGCGCGTTCCTCGACCGGCTGGGCGCGGCGTTCGAGTCCTCGGGATTCTGGGACGAGCACCAGACGGACTGGGCTTGCCTGGACTGTGAGCTGATGCCCTGGTCGCTGAAGGCCCGGGAATTGGTGCGAGAGCAGTACGCGTCCGTGGGGGTGGCGGCACAGGCTTCCGTGGGGGACGTCCAGGCCGTGATGGCCCAGGCGGCGGCGCGAGGGCTGGATGTCTCCGCGTTCACGGACAGGCTTCGGGAGCGGGCGGACAGCGTGGCGCGGTATGTCTCGGCGTATCGCCGCTACTGCTGGCCCGTGAACTCGCTCGACGATGTGAAGCTCGCGCCCTTCCACCTGCTCGCGACGGAAGGCGCGGTGCACGTGGACAAGGACCATGTCTGGCACATGGAGGCGCTCGCGAAGGTGTGTCGCGCGGACCCGGCCTTCCTCGTGGCGACGTCCTATCGCGTGGTGTCGCTGAGCGACGCGGAGGCCGTGGCGGACGCGGTGCGCTGGTGGGAGGCGCTGACGTCGCGCGGGGGCGAGGGCATGGTGGTGAAGCCTCGTGCGTACGTGGTGCACGGGAAGAGGGGACTCCTCCAGCCGGCCATCAAGTGCCGAGGACAGGACTACCTGCGCATCATCTACGGGCCCGAGTACACCGCGCCCCAACACCTGGAGCGGCTGCGCCAGCGTGGGGTGTCCACGAAGCGCTCACTCGCGTTGCGTGAGCTGTCGCTGGGCCTCGAGGCCCTGGAGCGCTTCGTGCGCAAGGAGCCCCTGCGCCGCGTCCACGAATGTGTCTTCGGCGTCCTCGCGCTGGAGAGCGAGCCGGTGGACCCGCGGCTCTAGCTGGAGGTCAGTGCAGGCCCGGCGCTGGCTCCGAAGGTCTCTCCGGCCGCCGCGCCGACGCCGCGCGCTGCGCGTACTGGCCCATGCCCTCGAAGTCCACGCAGACGCAGGGCTCGTTGCCGACGACCCACGCGTCATGGCCGGGCGGAATGATGGCGACATCCCCAGCGCCCATCTCCTGCTGGGTGCCGTCATCCATCCGCACCACCATCCGCCCGCTGACGACGTAGCAGGAGTGGGCGGCCTGGCAGCTGTCCGTGCCGGCGATGGGCTTGACGTCTTGAGACCAGCGCCAGCCGGGCTCGAAGACGGCCATGCCCACGGTGTGGTCCCCCTCGAACTGGAGGATGTCCGCGTGCCCGTGCCCGGCGAAGGGCCGACGCTCGTCGGGTGTGGAGAATTTCTTGATGGTGAGCTCGCTCATGATGCTTCCCTCTCCCTGGCTATCCACCAGAAACCTAGGGATGCTCGTGGCGAGCGTCAGTCCTCGTCAGGTCATCAGCTCCAGCGGCGCGGAGAGGCCCGCCTCGAACCCAGGCTCCTGCCTCAGCTGCTCCAGCACTCCTCGCGTGCAGTGCAGGGTGACCAGGGGAAACAGCCCCGGCTCGCTCACCCACCGCACCGCGCCCATCAGCTCGCGCGCCTGCAGGAAGCCCAGCACGGAGTCGCGAAACCGCTGGCTCTCTTCCCCCGCCTGACGCAGGACCGCCGTCCGGCTCACCGGTGATGAGGCCGCACGCTTGCCCCCCTGGCGTGCGCTCTTCCGGGGAGCGGGGCGCTCTTCCCGGGGCATGACGATGGCTTCAATCCACATCGCGTCGCCCTCCTCGAGGTCTCTCGATTCCAGGTCTGCTTGAAGATTATCGGACATGGCCCGGCCCCAGTTGTGTCCCGCCCTCGTCGCACCGAAGGGTGGGGCGCCAATGCCTCTGTTTCATGGGTTGGAATGCATTCGTCGCCACCCACCTCGTGGAGTCAGCGAAGGGAAGAAAGCCCGTCCGCCTGCTCACTCCACGACGCGCCGGGCTCGAACTCGAAGCGGCGAGTCACGCCCTACCTTGTCGGGATGAAGGAATCGCCCCGGCAGCTCCCCGTCTACGTGCCAGCCCGCACGGTGTGGGCCGTGGGGCTGCAGGTGCTGTTGCTCGTGGTGTGCTGGCTCATCCTGCGCAGGCTCTATCCGCTGCTGACGCTGTTGGCCGTCGTGCTGTTGATGTCGCTCGCGCTCAACCCGCTGGTGCAGCGGCTGCAGCGCTGGGGTCTGCGGCGCGGGCTGGCCGTGGCGGTGGTGGCGCTGTTGCTTCTTGGATTGATGGGGCTGTTGGTGGGCACGCTCGTCCCCGCGCTCATCCAGCAGATAGAGGGGCTGGTGCAGGCGACGCCGGGCCTCCTGGAGCGCTTCTCCCAGACGCGCTGGGCGCAGGAGATCAGCGAGCGGTATGGCGTGGACTTCCGCCCGGAGGCGCTGCTGCGCTTCGAGCCCATGGACCTGGCGGGTCGTGCCGTCACGGTGCTGTCATCCACCCTGGGACTGGTGGCGGCGGGCATCACCGCGGTGGCGCTCACGGTGTTCAGCCTCTTGTTCGGGCATGAACTCTACGAGGGCGCGCTCCAGTGGGTGCAGCCCGGCCGGCGTCACCACATCCGGGGCCTGGTGGACCGGATGCGCGCCGCGGTGAGCAGCTACATCGCGGGCACCTTCCTGGTGATGACCTTCGGCGGAACGGTGGCCGCCGTCGTCGCGCTCATCCAGGGCGTGCCCTTCTTCCTCGCGCTGGGGCTGGCGGTGATGGTGCTGGGCGTCATCCCCACCATCGGCAGCGTCATCAGCGCCGTGCTGGTGAGCCTCACCACGCTGGCCACCGTGGGGCTGCGCGCCGCCGTCATCGCGCTGGTCATCTTCGTGGTGTACCAGCAGATTGAAGCGAACCTGCTGGGCCCCATCGTCCAGCGGCGGGTCATCCGGATGAACCCGCTGATGGTCTCCATCGTGGTGCTCGCGGGCGGCATGCTCGCGGGGCTGATGGGCGCGGTCATCGCCGTGCCGCTGGCCGCCGCGGCCAAGGTGCTGCTCCAGGAGGTCCTCCGCGAGCGTCACCTGCGCTGGCGGCGCGCGCACCGCCGCGAGCATGCGCGAAGGCAGGTGGGCAAGGGCGCGGTGGAGGAGGGGCTGCTGCTGGCGGGCCCCGTGGACGATGCGCCCCACGACACGCCCCATTGAGGCGCCACTCCTCGCGCGCGGGGCCCCTGAACGCAACGAGGGCCCCCGGCGTGTGGACCGGGAGCCCTCGAGACTTCAGCTCAACGCGACGTCACCACTCCTGCCCGCCTCGGATGCGCGGGAAGGAGCGGGGGGACGTCAGCGGCTCGCGGGGGCCGTGCGGCCCTGCGCGGTGGTGGACTTGCCCGAGCCCTTGCCGGCGACGGCCGCGCCGACCGTGAACACCATGTCGTCGCGGTCGTTGTAGCTGCCGGAGGTGCAGGAGCTCGCCGTGCCGCCGTAGCGGAACTGCGGGCGGATGGCGTGCGTGCCAGCCGTGGCGGCCAGGTTGAACGTGTGCGTGAAGGTCCGCGCCACGCCGCCCGTGGTGCAGGCCTGGTTCGTGGTCAGCGCGGTCCACGCGGGCGTGGCCGCGTTGCTGGTGTAGTAGAGGTCGAAGGCATCCGTCGTGCCCCAGCACCACACGGTGACTTCCACCGTCACCTGCTTGCCCGCGGCGAACGGGCCCTGGTCCACGGTCTTGATGACCACGCGGTCAATGCTCTCGTCCGAGTGGTACGTGCCGGAGACGCCATCCGCGCAGGAGTCGTTGATGGTGTTGGGCTGGTTGGGCTCGGCGCCGCCGGAGAGCGTGCCGCGGCCGTTGACCATCGTCGGACCGGTGTCGCAGCCGCAGACGTTGCCGCAGGTCGGGACCTGGCGGGCGGTGTCCCACGTCGCCTGGACCGGGCTGCAGACCGTGGTGGTGGTGAAGCTGCGCGCGGTGCTGTTGGGGCCCTCGCTGCAGATGTCGGCCGCGCGAGCGCGCCAGTAGTACGGCGTGGCGCTGTTCAGGGCCGGCGACACCGTCCAGGCGCTGGTGGTCAGCGCGTTGTTGGAGCGCACGATGTTGGTGAAGGCCGCGTCGGTGGCGACCTCGACGACGTAGCGAGCGGCGCTCGGCACGTCGGACCAGTCGAGCGAAGCCGACGTCGCGATGCCCGTGGCGCCGTCCGCCGGAGTGGACAGCGTGGGAGCCGCCAGCGTCACGCAGCCGCGCGTGGTGAAGCTGAACGCGGAGGAGTAGCTGCCCGTGCCACCGCACGAGTTACCCGCGCGCACGCGCCAGTAGTACGTGGCGTTGACGTTCAGCGCCGGGGACACCGTCCAGTTGCTGGTGGTCAGCGAGTTGGCCGTGGCCACCACGTTGGTGAAGGCCGCGTCCGTGGCCACCTGCACCTCGTACGTGGAGGCACCGGAGACATCCGCCCAGTCGAGCGCCGTGGCGAGCTCCGCGCCCACCGCGCCGTTGGCCGGCGTGGTCAGCGACGCGACGCCCGGAGGCGTGCACGCGGGCTTCGCGCACGAGCAGGTGCTCGCCGCGCCGTAGCACGCGTTCGAGGACGCCGGGACGATGGAGTAGCAGTACTCGCGGTTGTTGGCGACCTCGGTGTCCGTGTAGGTGGTGCCCGTGACAGTGGCGATCTTCGCCTTGCCGAAGTCACAGCCCATGCCTTCCGTGCGCATCACCCAGTACTGGTTGGCGCCCGCCGAGGCCGTCCAGTTGAGGGCCACCTGGCCATCACCCGGGGTCGCGGTGTGCGTCGGCGCCGCCGTGGGGCCGGCGGAACAGCCGGAGTTCACGGGCGGGGTGGTGTTACATGCGATGTTGTGGCGGTTGAACGAGGCGTGGATGGCCGTCATGTGCGGCGTGCCGTCACCCAGGTTGCCGTTGTCGTCGTCCGCGGCCAGCCAGCTCATGTAGCCGTTGGTGGCGCCGCAGCCGTCGGACGTGCCGCCCGAGCAGTTGCAGGAGTGCCACGCACCGATGTTGCCGCTGCCCTGGTAGAAGACCTTGTTGCCGACGATGTACGCCGTGTTGGAGTCGTAGTTGAACGGCGCGGCGGTCAGGTCACGGGTGACCAGGTCCCACGCGGCCTGGCGGGCGGGGGAGGCGGCGCAGTGCACCTGCTTGCTGCAGGGGCCGGAGCCGCTGCCGCACATCGTGCACGTGAAGTTCTGCGGGGTGGCCGGGGGAGCGGCCGTGGCGGACGGCATGCTGGGCGTCTTGTACGTCGCCTTGCCGTAGTCCGCGTCGCGAACACCCGAGCAGCGGGTGTTGCACCACGAGTAGCCGGAGACCTGCGACTCCTGCTGGTTGGCGCCCGTGCCGTCCGGCGTGGTGCCGCAGCCCAGGCTGTTGGTGGCGTCGAAGAAGCCGTAGCCGACGCAGGAGGTCTGCAGGCGGTAGATGGCGGCGATGTCCGCGTAGCCCTCGGAGGAGTTGGACAGCGTGCCGTTGGTGTCGAAGTCATCCAGGCCGTGACCCCACTCGTGGTCGAACACGGCGCCAATCTCACCCGTGTTCCGGCAGCCGCCGCCCGTCCGGTAGAAGTTGACGGAGGTGCCGTTCCAGAAGGCGTTGCAGGTGCTCTGGATGTTGACGTTGGAGAGCAGCTGGCTCTGCAGCCAGGTGTTGTTCGGCAGGTAGCCGCGGGCCTGCTCGGCCAGCTTGTTCAGCTCGTAGAAGCTGGAGCGCGAGGCGGGGGTGTTGCCCGCGGAGCCGATCGACGTGCAGTCGTGGGTGTTGTTCACGCCGCCCAGGTCGATGTTGCCCGTGGTGGAGCTGTTGCTGACGGCGCCGCAGCCATCGCTCACGCGGACGTACTTGCCGGAGAGCGTGGTGGTGGCCGTGCCGGTGCTGAAGTTGAACACGCCCGCGCCGTCCGTGAAGTTGTTCGGGGCGGCGAGGCCGGTGTTGGCCCAGGGCATGGGCGAGTTGGGCTTCATCGTGCCGCACACGGTGTTGTCCACGCACGTGCCGATGTTGGTGGACGGGTAGATGCCGCCCGAGATCTGCGCATCGAAGTAGTGGTTGTCGTCCTCGATGGCGAGCGTCTCACCGGAGCTCGCGTCGACCGTGAGCTTCCAGCGCTCCTGGCCGACGGGGTCCTGGATGCCGTAGGTGTACGCCAGCACGTGCGAGTAGCCCGTGCCCACGGCGCCGGCGAAGGACTCACCCTCCGGAGCGGTGGGGACCAGCTCCAGCGACGGCTGCTGCCAGAGCTGCTGCGGGTTGGGGCTCAGCCCCACGAAGCCGTTGCCGGCGGACAGGGCGTCCATCGGCGAGAGGCCGGCGCGGGTGTCGATGGCCACGTTGGACCACGACTCGGTGCCGATGAGGATGAGGTTGCCGTGGCTGATGACCGCCGCGATGCGCGCGTGGCGCACCGGGATGCCATTGACCTGCTGCGGGATGTGGACGTGCCAGAGCTGGTCGGTGACCTTCGTCACGCGGGGCGAGCCCATCTGCATCACATCCACGTTGAACGCCTTGGCGTTGTCCGCGACGAACTTGAGGACGAGGTCGCCGATGACGCTCTCGTCCACGTTCGCCACCGAGCGGCCAATGGACTCACGGACGCCGTCCAGGGACACCTGGTTGCGGAAGCCGTCGCCCGGGATGAGGGGGTAGGGACCCTCGACGCCGGACGGGGTTCCGGTGCGGGGGTCGATGTGGACGCGGAAGTCCTTCCCGTTGCGGGCGAAGAACTCATCCCATCCGTCCGCCGCCCCGGGAGCCATGGTGCGTACGGCCTGGTCCAGGGGGGTGTTCTGGATGGGAAGGTAGAACTCCGGCTTGAAGAACGCCTTGTCTGCGATGGCGCTCTGGCCCTTTGCGGGCTGTTGGACGGCCCATGACGGTGCTGACAGGAGCAAGGCACAACATGCTGCAAACACCTTGGTGTGGCGCATGCGTTTCTCCTCTAGGGGGGTCCCGAGGGACGGACCCGAGGTGGCTCCGGAGCGGAGCCCGCAGACGCTTACTGGTGCCCCGCAGAAAAATGAATATGCCCTATTCCCGGCTAGTCGCTTGAACCACAAATTCTAAGAAAAACGCGTGCGGGGAGTGTTCACTGCTTAACTTTGACGCATACGGCAAGTGAATCCAGTCATGCGCGGAGCGCGCAAGTAGGCCAAATTCATTGGAAATTTCCGGATGGGGTGTTGCGGGTCAGCGCGGCCAGATGCGCACCCAGTCGTCCTGGATGAGCTTGCCGTGGGTCTGGTCCGTGCTGCCGCTGGCCATGAAGCCCCTGGGGGCGCCCAGGGCGAGCGCGCCGGCCTCCACCCACAGCAGGAGCAGCAGGGCCACCGCGAAGGCGGGCACCCGCAATGCGAGCGTGGGGCGGCGGGCGGTGAGGACCACCGCGGGCAGGAGCAGCAGGGGAATCAATGCGGGGAAGACGGTGAGCAGGCCGCGCGTGTAGCCGAAGAAGGCCACGGTGATGAGGGCGCGGTGCAGGACGACGAGGGTGAGCAGGCTGAAGTCCCGCCACGGGCGCAGGAGCGACAGCGCGGCGCCGGCGAGGAGGAGCAGCATCAGGGGCCACTTCATCCACGTGCCCTCGGGGACGAACAGGTCCACGGGCGCCCGGGAGCCGGTGAGGCCCAGCGGGAGATTGGACGCACCCAGTCCCAGGTTGAGGCCGTCGAGCCAGCGCTCCAGCTTGGACACGCAGAGCCGGGCGGCGTCCACGGGGTGCTGGCGCATCCAGTCGAGTCCCACCGCGTAGCCGTGCAGGAGCAGGTGGCGGTGCGCGGGGTTGGCGATATCCAGGTGGCCGTCCTGGCCCAGCTCACTCACGGAGGCGGGGGTGAAGCCCCCCGTCGCGCGGGCGTTGTTCGCCATGGCGAAGTTGATGGGGCCGTACACGGTGATGGGCGCGAGCTCGGGGAGGGGCTCGAGTCCGGGCGTGCGGGCGTTGAGCTCATGCAGCACGTGGGCGTTGCGCACGGCCCAGGGGGCCAGCACCAGCCCGCTGAGGAGCACGGCGGCGCCCCAGCGCAAGGCCAGGGACTTGAGCGGCGTGGCGCCTCGGTGGAGCCAGGCCCACGCGAGCAGGAAGGGCCAGAGGTAGAGGTGCTCGGCGCGGGTAAGCGAGCCCAGGCCCATGACGAGGCCCAGGAGCAGCGCGCCGACGGGGGTGGGGCCCTCGCGGTGGCGCAGCACGAGCGCGAGCGTGGCGGACAGGAAGAAGGCGTAGAGGACCTCGTTGCTGTACGTGGTGGAGAGCACCAGCCACCCGAAGCTGGAGGCGAAGAGGCACGCGCCCACGAAGCTCCACGCGGTGCCCAGGAGCTTGCGCCACCACGCCCACGACAGCGCCACCGTGGCCGCGCTCAGCGCCGCGAGGCACAGCTTGTACGGGTACGCGCTGCCCTGGGGCTCGCCGAGCAGCCGATACAGCGTCCCGAGGAGCCAGGGGAACAGGGGCGGGTGGTAGGGGAGCGCGGCGGGGCCTTCGGTGCCTCGCACGTGCTCCAGCGCGTACGTGTGGAAGAAGCGCGAGTCGCCGTAGAAGAAGATGGAGAACGGCCAGGTGCGGTCCGGTGAGGACTGGAGATAGAGCCAGCGCAGGAGCAGGCTCAGCGTGAAGGTCACCGCGATGCCCAGCGCCGTCGGGTGCTGTTGCCACAGCCCGCGCGCGCTGACGAAGAACCGGCGCATGCCACCCCCGAGGAATCCGTGCACGCTAGCACCTCGGGCGGGCGCGAGTCCGGGTGTTCGGGCGTTCAGAAAAGAGACCTTGCCGTGAGTTGTCGATGGCGGGAGGCCGGACGCGCTCTCTAGAGTCCGGCCCGTCGCCGCTCGCCCGCGGCGTCCTTCACCCCCGCATGGAGCGTTGAGTGGCCCTCGCTGGTGACAAGTCCATCCTGGCCATCGACCTGGGTACCTCGGCCGTGAAGCTGGCCGTTGTCACGCTGCGCGGAAGAATCCTGGGCGGTGACGTGGAGCCGCTCGAGTTGCGGTTGCTCCCGGAAGGAGGCGCCGAGCAGGAGCCCGAGGCGTGGTGGCGCGCGGTGGTCCGAGGCACCCGGCGCCTCTTCGAATCGGGCGGGGTGTCCGCGCGCGACATCGTGGGCGTCAACTGCAGCTCCCAGTGGTCGGGCACCGTGGCGGTGGATGCGCGCGGCACGCCGCTGTGTCCCGCGCTCATCTGGATGGACTCGCGTGGGGCGCCGCATGTCCGGCGGGTGGCGCATGGCCTGATTCCCATCGAGGGCTATGGCCTGACGAGGCTCCTTCAGTGGATCCGCCTGTCGGGCGGCGCGCCGACCCTCTCCGGCAAGGACCCGGTGGGCCACATCCTCTATCTCCAGAGTGCCCGGCCCGACGTCTACCGCGACACGTACAAGTTCCTGGAGCCGAAGGACTGGCTCAACCTGAAGCTGAGCGGGCGCTTCGCCGCGTCCTATGACTCCATCACCCTGCACTGGGTGACGGACAACCGCGCGCTGAGCCGCATCGACTACGACGAGCGTCTGCTCAAGCTGTCGGGGCTGGAGCGCGACAAGCTGCCGGACCTGGTCCCGGCCGCGAGTGTGCTGGGGCCGTTGAGCGCGGAGGCCGCGCGCGAGCTGGGGTTGAGCGAGGACGTGCAGGTGGTGTCGGGCTCGCCGGACATCCTCGCGGCGGCGGTGGGGTCGGGCGCGGTGGGAGACCACGAGCCGCACCTGTGCGTGGGCACCTCGTCGTGGCTGTGCTGTCACGTGCCGTACAAGAAGACAGACATCTTCCACCAGATTGCGTCGGTGCCCTCCGCGCTGCCGGGCCGCTACCTGCTGGCCAACGAGCAGGAGTCGGCGGGCATCTGCCTGGCCTTCCTCAAGGACAACATCCTGTATGGCCATGGTCGGGGGCCGGGCGACGCGGAGGAGGACTCCGGCGAGGTGTACCGGCTGATGGAGCGCGAGGCCGGGAGCGTGCCCGCGGGGAGCGAGAACCTCATCTTCCTGCCGTGGCTCAACGGCGAGCGCAGCCCGGTGGATGACAAGTCGTTGCGCGGGGGCTTCTTCAACCAATCGCTCAAGACGACGCGGGCGCACATGGTTCGGGCGGTGATGGAGGGGGTGGCCTTCAACTCGCGCTGGCTGTTCTCGTACGTGGAGCAGTTCGTCGGACGGAAGCTGGAGTCGCTGCGCATCATCGGCGGTGGGGCCCGGTCGGCGCTCTGGTGCCAGATACACGCGGACGTGCTGGGCCGGGCGATCCAGCAGGTGGACGAGCCGGTGCTGGCCAACGCGCGGGGGGCCGCGTTCCAGGCGGCCGTCGCGCTGGGCGAGCTGACGGTGGAGGAGATTCCCTCCCTTGTTCCCATCGCGCGCACCTTCCATCCGGACCCCGCGAACCGCGGGCTGTACGACGAGCTGTTCCGAGAGTTCGTCAATCTCTACAAGAGCAACAAGGCCATCTTCGCGCGCCTCAACCGCGCGCGGAGCGCCTGACGCAGAGGAGCGCGTATGGCATTGCCAGACCCGAAGTCCCTGAACCTGTTGAACCATGTCCCGCCGCGTCTGCTCTCGGCGGCCGAGCGCTATCTCAAGGCCGTGCCGCTGGTGCGCGACCTGTTGTCCAAGGAGACGGACTCGCTGCTGTCGGGCCTGGAGGAGGGGCTGAAGCCCTACCGGGGGACGATACCGACGTATGAGCGGCTGCCGGTGACGGGCCGCTCGCGCGAGGACGTGCTGCGCGAGCTGGAGGCCATGGAGTCGAAGGAGGAGCCGCGCTGGCGCGAGGGCAAGGTGTCGGGCGCCGTGTACAACGGCGATGAAGGGCACATCGAGTTCCTCAACCGCGTCTATGGCATGCATTCGCAGAGCAACCCGCTGCACGCGGACCTCTGGCCGAGCGCCACCAAGTTCGAGGCCGAGGTCGTCGCCATGGCGGCGGGCATGCTGGGCGCGGACGCGGCCAACGCGGGGCGCCCCGCCGCCGAGCACATCTGCGGCTCCATGTCCTCGGGCGGCACCGAGAGCATCATGCTCGCGGTGAAGACGTATCGGGACTGGGCTCGGGCCACGAAGGGCATCACGAAGCCGGAGATGGTGGCGCCGTCCAGCGCGCATCCCGCGTTCGACAAGGCAGCGCACTACTTCGGCGTGAAGATGGTGCGAGTGCCGGTGGGGGAGGACTACCGCGCCGACGTGACGGCCATGCGCAAGGCCCTCACGCGCAACACCATCCTCATCATCGGCTCGGCGCCGGGGTTCCCCCACGGCGTCATCGACCCCATCCCGGAGCTGTCGGAGCTGGCGCGCAAGAAGCGCCTGGGCTTCCACACCGACGCGTGCCTGGGCGGCTTCGTGCTGCCCTTCGCGCGCAAGCTGGGGCGAGACGTGCCGCCGTTCGACTTCCGCTTGCCGGGCGTGACGTCCATGTCGGTGGACACGCACAAGTTCGGCTACGCGGCCAAGGGCTCGTCGGTGGTGCTGTACCGGGGCACGGAGCTGCGCTCGCACCAGTACTTCACCGCGACGGAGTGGCCTGGAGGCATCTACTTCTCGCCGACGTTCTCCGGCAGCCGCCCGGGGGCGCTCATCGCCGTGGCCTGGGCGTCGCTGGTGAGTACGGGCGAGCAGGGTTACCTGGAGGCCACGCGCCGCATCCTCGACACGGCGGACATGCTGAAGACAGGCATCCGCTCCATTCCGGAGCTGCACGTGCTGGGCGACCCGCTGTTCGTCATCGCCTTCGGCTCGGAGACGCTCGATATCTTCAAGGTGATGGAGCGGATGGGCGAGAAGGGGTGGAGCCTCAATGGCTTGCACAAGCCCGCGGCTGTCCACCTCTGCGTCACCTTGCGGCATGCGCAGCCTGGCGTGGCGGAGCAGTTCCTGGAAGACCTCCGCGAGGCCGTGGTGCACGTGAAGGCCCATCCCAGCGAGAAGGGGACGATGGCGCCCGTGTATGGCATGGCGGCCGCCGTCCCCTTCCGAGGGCTGGTGAGCGACTTGCTCAAGAAGTACATGGACCTGCTCTACAAGGTCTGAGCCTCACCGCCCCGCGCCCGTCGTCAGGCGCGGGGCCCTGACGGGCGCGCGGCCCACTCCCAGGTGGTGCCCTGGTGCAGCGCCGCGTAGATGTCGTCGCGCAGGACGTTGCATTCGTCATGCGTGAGGGTTCGGTCCAGCGCGCGCAGCACCACGCGGAGCAGCACGTTCTTCTGGTCCGCGCGCAGGGCCAGTCGCTTCACGGCGCTCGGGTGGAGCGCGGCGTAGGGTGTCTCCGTGACGACGAGGACGCTCTCCACCAGCTCCGCCCGTTCACCCAGCGCAGCGCGCACCGCGTCCCCGAGCTCCTCCGCCGTCGTGTCCTCGCCCAGCACCAGCGACATGTCGCGGCGCACCTCGGGCATCGACGACACCGGCTGATACCGCTCCAGGTTCATCAGCTGCGTTGAGATGCGCGGGTCCGCGGAGCGCAGGAGTCGGATGTCATCCAACTCCTTGCGCAACATCAGGATGCGGTCCATTCCCAGCCCCATCGCGAGCCCGGTGATGGGGCCGGCCTGAAGCCCGCTCTCCTCCAGTAGCGCGGGGAGTGCCAGTCCGCACTCCCCAATCTCCACCCAGTCGTCCCCGGCGCGCACGTCCACCTGGAGGCCGTCCGTCGTGTAGGGATGCACGGCCGGGGTGAGCTTCACCTCGCGTCCCGGGAGGAGCGCTCCCACGACGAGGGCAATCATCCGCCGCAAGTCCTCCGGCGTCAGCGGCGCCCCTTGCCGCACGCGCCACAGGTCCATCTGGTGGGGCTCACCCGTGTGCAGCCGGTCGATGCAGTCGCGCCGGTAGACGAGGCCGGGACAGGCCAGCAGCACGTCGCGCGGAGGGGCTGCGGCCAACTCGCGCAGGGCTCCCGGAATCATGGCGGACGTCTGGGTCCGCAAGAGCGCGGTGTCGCAGACATACCGGGTATAGCGCGCGTCTCGGGCGACACCCCCGGGTGGGTAGTGGAGCCGGTCGTAGTTGTCGGCGATGGAGACGACAGGACTCCGCCGGTGCACGACGACGTCACACTCCCAGGCGGAGCGGAGCGCCTCCAGCACGGCGCTCACGAGCTGCTGCAGCGCATGGGGCCCCGAAGCGGGGTCGGTCAAATCACGGACGGCGAGGGCGCGCCGAAGCTCCTCGGCGCTGAGGACGGAGATGGCAAGGGACGACATGGAGAACTCTCGAGAGCAATGGCAGTGGAAACGCGATGGTCTCCGGCGTGCCTGGCGAGAATTCCTCCTGGCGCCGCCGGCCTCGGATGCCCCCCCGGCGGTTCCGGGTGAGCGTCGCGCCAGACGGCGTTTCGCCAACGAGAGGTTCGTGCGCGCTCAGTGCAGCACGGCCTCCCGACACCCGAAAGGGGCCGGGGGGCTGCTAAATCGACGAGCGCTCACGACGAGAATCATGGTCCATCATCATTAACGACCACGATGTTTCAAGGCAAGGGGGTGTGCTCACGCGCCGGTCCCCGCCATCGCGCGGGTGGCGATTTCGGTGAGCTCCGCGTCCGTGAGCACCAACGGATTGGCCTTCATGCTGCTCGCCGCACGCGCCTTCGATACCAGCTCGCCGAGTCGCTCCGTCGTCATCCCGTAGGTCGCGAGCCCCGGTATCCGGAGCGCCTCCCGCAGCGACTCCACCCAGGCGACGGCGTCCTCCGCGCGTGCCTCCTCGCGACCGGTGAGCAGCACGGCCAGCTCGCGGAAGCGTGGGGTGGCGGGGTGCTCGGGAGCGCGGGCTCGCAAGGCGCGCAGGTTGACGTCGAGCACCGAGGGCAGCAGGGCCGCGCAGACCGCGCCATGGGGCGCGTCGAACATGCCCCCCACCGGGGCCGCGAAGCCGTGCACCGCCCCCAGCCCCGCGTTCGCCAGGCACAGCCCTCCGAGGAGGCTGGCCAGCGCCAGGTCCTCGCGAGCCTCCGCGTCCGGCCCCGAGAGCACGGCATCGCGCAGCGAGCGCGCGGAGCGGCGAATCCCCTCGCGCGCGAGGGCGTCCGTGATGGGGTTGGCTCTCGCGGAGAGGAACGGCTCGATGACCTGCGACAGCGCATCCATGCCGCTGCAGGCGAGGACCTGAGGCGGCGCGCCCATGAGCAGGTCCGGGTCCACCAGCGCCACGCGTGGCAACAGCTGCGGGCCGCGCAGGCTGGCCTTCACCTGCGCCTGCTTGGAGCCCAGCACCGCGTTGCGCGTCACCTCCGAGCCAGTGCCCGCGGTGGTGGGGATGGCCACGAAGGGGAGGGACGGACGCGTGAGCGCCTGCCCCCGTCCAATCACCTCCAGGTAGTCCAGCGGGTCTCCCCCTTGGGCCGCGAGCGCCGCCAGCGCCTTGCCGGTGTCGAGCGCGCTGCCACCTCCCATCGCCACTACGCCGTCGCAGCGCGACTCCGCCAGGACGGACAGGCCCTCGCGCACGAGCTCCACCGTGGGCTCACCGTCCACGCGGAAGGTCCGCACCGGGAGGCCCAGCCCCTCCAGCGCCGCGAGGAGTCCTCGCGCCCGCGTGGACGACTTGCCGGTGACGAGCAGCACGCGCTGGATCCCCAGCGCGCGCACCAGCCCAGGGGCCTCGGAGAGCTTGCCGGGACCGAAGACGATGCGCGTGGCGGTGGCGAACTCGAAGGCGAGGGGACTCACCAGCCCGCGTCCTCGGGGAAGACGTTGACGTACTTCTGGCTCGCACGGGGCACCGCCATCATCGGCGCCACGACGTCTCGCCAGCGCAGGTAGTGCGCCGTCTGCTTGTGCTCGGCGGGGGCGGCGTCCGTCCGGTAGACCTCCACGAGCAGGAAGCGCGTCGGGTCCTCCGCGTCCTGGAGGAGGTCGAAGCGCGCGATGCCGGGCTCCTTCACGCTTTCGCGCGCGTTGGCCAGGGTGGCTTCGCGGAACGCGTCCACCTGCTCCGGCTTGACGTGGACCTGGACGTGGACGATTCGCAGGCTGTTGGGCATGCCCCGAAACTACTCCGGGCCCGGGTCGCGTGGGGGCGCGAGCCGGACCCGGTAGAAGGCACGGTGTGGTCTTCCGTACAGGCGTCGAGAGGACTACGGCGCCTTGATGACCGCCGTGGGGCTCAGCACGTCCTCGAGCTTGCGGGCCATCATCCACCCGTCGTGATAGACGACGCCCGTCTGGGTGATGGTGTCGTTCCGGTACAGGCCCACCTTCAGGTAGTTGAGCATTCCCCGGTACTGGGTCGCGATGTAGCGCTTGGGCAGCACCACCTTCCCGTCGAGGTACAGCTCCACGAAGCCCACCTTCGCGTCCGGCGACCAGCGCACGTGGAAGATGAAGTCCATCCACTTGCCGCGCACCAGCGGGGTGCGCCAGACGATGGTGCCCGGGTTGCCGCCGATGTTCAGGCGGACCTCATCGCCATAGACATAGAACTCCACCGGCGGCGAGCCGCCCGCGTCGGCGTCCTGGTGCCACTGGGTGAAGAGCTGCCACGTCTTCGCGTTGGGGAACGTGGAGTCGAACATCGTGCTCCAGCGGTAGTAGTACTCGGAGCCCGTCGCCTCGCGCGTCATCCGCACCAGCTCGTTGCGATTGCCGCTGGAGTTGATGGGGTCGTCCCCATGCCGCACCGTGGCCTTGAGGGAGTAACCCCCCTGACGCCGGGGCGAGGACACCACCGCCAGCCGGTCCGCGCTCACCATCTGCGCCCGCGTCCACTGGTTGCGGTCTCCCGACTCGAAGTCACCCACCCACACGACGCTGGCGCCCGTGGGGGGCGGAGGCGTGGTGGTGCCGCCACCGGAGCACGCGCGGGCCTCCGCGATGGAGGCCCAGTCGTTCAGGTTGTTGCCCTGCACGGTGATGCGCACGCGCCGCGCGGAGATGGAGTTGAACGTGTACGTCTCCGTGTCCGCCGACTTGCGGCTGGTGCCGCTGTAGACCTGCGTATACGTGTAGCCATCCGGCGAGGTGGACACCGTGAAGGTGTTGGTCCGCGTGGTGCCTTCGTGCCAGTTGACCGCGACGCCGGTGATGGGCTTGACGGAGCCCAGGTCGTAGTCAATCCACGCGCCCTTGCCCAGGTAGCTCCAGCGCGTGGTGAGGCGGTCGTCCATCGTGTTGGCGGGGACGTTGCCGTCATGGCCCTTGGCGATGACGGACGCGGCGGTGAGCTGCGTACAGCCCGTGGCCGCGAGCCCGGTGGCGGAAGTGGTCGTGGCGAAAGTCGTGGCTTCGAGTCCGGGGGCCTCGCCCAGCTCGGATACATCCTGTGGGCCGCACGCACTACCGCCCAGGCAGAGCAGTGCTCCGGCCAGCAGAAGGGACTTCGTCATGTAGGGACCTCAAGGGGTTACAAAGACAGACGGAGGCTGAGTCCGGCGGGCGTCTCACGACGGCGCGCCGGTGGTGGGGTTCAGTTGTCGGGCTTCTCCAAGGTCACGGCGGGGGAACGCCGCGTTGCAACGCAGACAACCATCGACCAATTTTATTTCGTATTCAACAGTTCTCGTCACGCCTGCCTGCTCTACAGCTGGCAAGGCTGCGTCGGCGAAGGTGGTGGAGGCGGAAACGTTTGTCATTGGTGGCGGGTGCACGCGGGATGTGAGGGTTTGCGCGCACGCCGTGCGGGGCCGAGGAGGCGGCCGTTGGCCCGCTGGGCATGTCCGCCGACACATTCAGTACACACGCACAACCCCTGGGAGCGAGGGGCGCGGACGGGTGGGGGCGTTAGAGGTCTGTGTTCTGGAGGTGCTCATGAGCTCGTCTGCGGGCGTGTGCATGGCCTGTGGGACGCGATTGGCCCCCGGCCTCGCCACATGCCCGCGCGCGTCGTCGCTGACGCCCCTGGCGGATGGCGTTCGGCGGTGGGGGACTGGTGCGTGTCTGCCCCCGCTGGTGGGGCGGTCGGCGTTGTTGGAGCGGTTGAAGTGGTGCGCGGAGGAGGCGCGGCGAGGGCTGGGGCGCGCCGTGTGGCTGGTGGGCGTGGAGGGCATTGGCAAGTCGAGGCTGAAGGACGCGCTGGTGGAGGCGTTGTCCGGCGGTCGCTTCGAGGTGTGGGAGGGCAGCGGGGTGGCCTTCCCGGGGACCCCCGCGGGGCCGTTCCTGGACCTGTTGGATGCCACGCGGGGACTCCGGCCGGCGCCGGGCGTGGGGCGCATGTCCAGCGCGGAGGCGGAGCGCGTCTGTCGCTTCCTGGACGGGCGCGAGTGGCGGGGCATCCCCGCGAGCCTCGCCTCGGAGAGCGTCGCGCTGTTCGATGCGCTCTGCCATTCGCTGCTGCCGCACCGCGCGCCGCGCGTCCTCATCCTGGAGGACTGGCAGCACGCGGACCGGCTCAGCCGGGCCATCATCGAGGTCCTGGTGACTCGGCTGACCCACCTGCCCGTGCTGGTGCTCGTGCTGGAGCGCACGGCGGGAACGGCGCTCGTGCCCGCGCCCGCGGAGGTGCTCGAGCTGGGGCCGCTGGGGGCCGAGGAGGTGTCGGCCTGGGTGGAGTCGCGCGTGTCACCGGGCCCGGCCCGGGACGAGGTGCTGCGGGTGGGCTCGGGGCATCCGTTGATGCTGCTGCATGCGCTCGCGTACCAGCAGGAGGGCCTGCGGGAGTCGCTGCCTCGCACGGGGTCGGAGGTGCTGGGGGCACGCTTCGATGCGCTGTCCGCCACCCGGCGCGAGGCGCTGCAGGTGAGCGCGGTGCTGGGGCCGTGCTTCCCTCGGCCGGTGCTGGGGGCGCTGGTGGGTGGGTTCTCGTGCCTCGCGGCGCTGGAGTCGGGGGGCTGGCTCAAGCCCGTCTCCGGAGGGCGGTACATGTGGGGGGCTCGGACGCCAGGACTGGGGGCGACCTGGTCGGACGCGGACCGGGTGGAGCTGCACCGGCGGGCGGCGGAGGCGTATGAGGCGCTGCCCACGGAGTCTCGCAAGCGCGCGTGCGCGGAATTGTCGCGTCACTGGCTCGCGGCGAAGTGCCCGGAGCGGGCGCTGCCTCACTTGATGGAGGTGGCGGGGTGGAGCCTCGCCGCGCTCGCACCCGCGTCGGCGCTGGAGGTGTACCGGGTGGCGCTCGACGTGGCCGCGCGGCTGTCATTGGAGGCCGCGCGCCGCTGGTCTCGGGTGCTCTGGGAGCGGATGGGGGACGCGCACCGGCTGGCCGGAGAGCGCGCGGAGGCCGAGTCCGCGTGGAGGATTGCCCTCTCGCTGGATGAGCCCCATCCGGTGGCGGCGGCGCCCGAGCGGCTCCAGTGCTTGCAGAAGCTCGCGTCGGTGGTGCTGTCGCTGGAGCGCTACGACGAGGTGGTGACGCTGGCCGAGGAGGCGGGGGCGTGTGATGTGTCCCAGGACGCGCTCTTGTCCCGGGCCTCGCTCGATGCGCTGTGTGCGCTGGCGCTGTGCTGGATGGCCCGCTTCGATGAGGCCTACTCGCGGTTGGCGACCGCGCGTGCGCGGCTGCTCCAGCTCCCCAACACGGAGGTGCCTGGCCGCGCGAGCGTGGAGTCGGTCCTCCATCGCGCCATGGGGACGCTGCTGATGGGGCAGGGCCGCCCGGAGCAGGCCACCATGGAGTACGCGGCCGTGCTGCGATGGACGGAGCGCTCGGGGGATACGTGGGAGCACTCCACGGCACTGTTCAACCTGGGGGATGCGTATGCCCGCGCGGGGGAGCGTGAGCGGGCGGTGCACTACTTCCAGCTCGCGTTGGACCTCAAGGCCCGGATGGGGGACCGAGGGGGCATGGCGTACACGCACCACGGGCTCGCGCTGCTGCATTCGCAGGCCGACGCACCGGAGCTCGCGAAGGAGGATGCGGTGCGCGGGCTCCAGCTCGCGGGGATGCTGGGGGACCGGAAGCTGAAGTCGCTCCTGCGCTGTGCCCTGGGGCGGGCGCACCTGCGCCTCGGAGAGCGGGAGGAGGCCGCGCATCAGCTCCAGCTCGCCGCGCAGGATGCCGCCGCGGCCAATGCTCGACCGGAGCTGCTCCAGGCGCAGGCCGCGCTGCGTGCGCTCGAGGCTCGCCGCTGAGGGCTCACGGTGAGGCCGCGCTGCGTGCGCTCGAGGCCCGCCGCTGAGGGCTCACGGTGAGGCCGCGCTGCGTGCGCTCGAGGCCCGCCGCTGAGGGCTCACGGTGAGGCCGCGCTGCGTGCGCTCGAGGCCCGTTGCTGAGCGCGCTCACGGTGATTGACGGAACGGTCCCGGGGGATGGAGTGTCCACCGGGCGTGACCTCCTCTTCTTCGTTCCCGCGCTGGGTCCTGCCGCTGTGTCTCCTCGTCTGGGTGGGGGTGGCCCGAGGCGCCTCGGATGAGGCGGACCCCTTCGAGTCGTTCCTCCGCCCCGGTCAGCCGGTGGCGGAGGGCTTCGCGCCCTGGACCGACGTGTCGAAGGCTCGCGCCGGAAGTCCCGTGTCGGCGCTGGCGCGCGGGCGCGTGGTGTCCGTCAGCGCGGAGCGGGACCGCGTCACGCTGGAGCACCTGTTTCACGAGAACCACGAGCTGCTTCGAGTCCGCTCGGAGTACGCGGGCCTGGAGGCCGTGGCGCTTCGCGTCGATGCCCTCGTCACCCGAGGCCAGGTGCTGGGCCGGGTGGGAAGGCGGTCCGCGCCGAGCGTGTCGCTGGTCCGAGAGCGGCGCCTGTCCGTCGAGGAGGCCCGCCGCTTCACGTCCGAGCGCGCGCGCCTGCCTCAGCCCGCGACGGAGCCGGTGCTGGTGCTCATCTCCCACGCGAAGCACCAGCTCCGTCTGTACGAGCGAGGCGTCGAGCGCGCGCGGGTGGAGGTGGGCTTCGGGCAGGGGACGGGACCGAAAGTGGAGCGAGGGGACAACCGCACGCCTGTCGGCATGTACTTCATCGTCAACACGCATCGCGGGGAGTTTCCCGGCCCGTATGGCGCCTATTACGGCGGGCACTGGCTGAAGGTGAACTACCCCAACCCTTGGGACGCCCTCCGAGGCGTCGAGCGCGGCTGGCTGACGCAGAAGACGCGCGAGCGCATCGCCAAGGCGTGGGAGGCCCGCGAGGCCACGGAGGCCAGCACCCGACTGGGAAGCGGCATCGGCTTCCACGGCTGGAAGGGGGAGTGGACCCTGGAGCAGACCCAGGGCCGCCTGTCATGGGGGTGTGTCGTGTTCCATCCCCGTGATATCGCCGCGCTGTATGCGCGGATGCCGCGCGGCACCATGGTTGTCCTCTTCTAGCCGGGCCCGAGGCATGGAATTCTTCGCGGGTGATCGAGCTCGAGACCCCCGAAGCCTTCGAGAAGCACCTGCGCTCAGGCGCGAGCCTCTCCCATGTCGTCATCCAGGGACTGGACCTCCGGCGCTACACGCGTGAGCTGAGCACCGTCGCGCTCACCGGGACGGTGTTCCTGGGCTGCGAGCTGGAGAAGGACGCGCTCCAGGCCGCGCTCGCGCACGGAGCGCTGGTGTTCCCGCCCATCTCCGGCGTGCCGTATCACCCCTACCGAGGCAGCCTCTACACGCCGGAGGAGCTCTACGCGGGCTTCGATCCCGCGCATCCGGAGACCTACGAGGCGACGCTCGACGCGCGCATCTATCGCCACTGGGAGGCCCACGGCCGGGGCACTCCTCCCACGCTGCTGGAGACCCTCGCGCAGCGGCTGCATGACCACGCCATCACCGACGCGATGGAGGACCTGCTCGCGGCGGGCCATGAGCCTCGGAAGGTGGTGGCCATCATGGGCGGCCACTCCATGAAGCGCGGTCAGCCGGACTATCGCGGGGTCGCGATGCTGGCGCGGGAACTGGCTCGCGCGGGGTTCTTCCTGGTCAGCGGCGGTGGCCCGGGCGCGATGGAGGCCACGCACGTGGGGGCCTGGTTCTCCCAGCGTTCCGAGAGCGAGCTGGACGCCGCGCTCGCCCTCCTCGCCAAGGCCCCCAGCTACACGGACCGGGAATGGCTGGCGCGGGCCTTCGAGGTGCGCTCCGCGTTCCCGCTGGGGCCTCGCGATGAGTTCGCGTGCTCGAGCCTGGGCATCCCCACGTGGCACTACGGCCATGAGCCGCCCAACCCCTTCGCCACGCACATCGCCAAGTACTTCGCCAACAGCGTGCGCGAGGACGGCCTGCTCACCATCGCGAAAGGCGGCATCGTCTACGCGCCGGGCAGCGCGGGCACCATCCAGGAGATCTTCCAGGACGCGTGCCAGAACCACTACAACAGCGTGGGCGTCATCAGCCCGATGATCTTCCTGGGCACCGAGTTCTGGACGCGCACCCGTCCCGTGTACCCGCTGCTCGCGCAGCTCGCCCAGGGGCAGGAGTATGCGCGGCACCTGATGCTGACCGACTCGCGCGACGACGTGGTGAAGGCGTTGCTGGACTATGACCGGGCCTCGCTCGACGCGGCCTGATATCTCGCGGTCGAGCGCGCCGTGAGGCGGCCAGGATGGGCAACATGGGACGCAAGCGCGGGAGCTACGAGGACAAGCCGTGGATGCACAAGCCACGGGCGTTCGGGAACTACGGACCGACGCGGCCGAAGGCCATCTTCTTCGACGTGGATGACACCCTGGTCGACCGCACGGGGGCCTTCGCGCGCTACTTCGAGGCGCTCATGGCCCGCTTCCCCTCGGTGTTCCCCGAGCACCGCCGCGCCGAGGACTTCGCCACCATCCAGTCGTTCGACGGGCGAGGAGGGCGGGACCGGGACGCCTTCTGCCTCGACGTGACGAAGACCTTCCCCATGGGCATCTCCGCGAAGGAGCTGTGGACGGACTTCCGGATGACCCTGCCGGGCCTGGTGGGGACGGACGCGAAGCTGGTGGAGTGGGTGAGCGCGCTGGCGAAGCGCCATCCCGTTGTCACCGTCTCCAATGGATTCGCGGGCACCCAGCGCATGAAGCTCCTGCGCGCGGGCCTCTACCACGCGGTGCCGGAGGGCTTCTTCTCCAGCGAGGTGGGCGTGGAGAAGCCAGACCCGCGCATCTTCCTGGCGGCGCTGGAGCACGTGCGGCGAGAGCCCTCGGAGGTGCTCCACGTGGGCGACGACCCGGAGCGCGACATCGTCGGCGCGGCGAAGGTGGGCATCACCACCTGCTGGGTGTCCCATGGACGCCCGTGGCCCGCGGCGCTTCCCCCGCCGACCTTCACCGTGGAGCGCATCACCTCGCGCGTCGAGGACTTCGCGCAGGTGCTTTCGACATGGACATGAACGCCGTGGTCGGCTCGCACGACCTGCTCTTCTTGACGCTGGACACCCTGCGCTTCGATGTGGCCTCGGAGCTGGCCACCTCGGGCCGCATCCCCCACCTTGCCGCGCTCATGCCCGGAGGCCAGTGGGAGGAGCGCCACTCCCCCGCGAGCTTCACCTACGCCGCGCACCACGCCTTCTTCGCGGGCTTCCTGCCCACGCCCGCGCGTCCGGGGCGGCACTCGCGCTTGTTCGCCATGCGCTTCGAGGGGAGCGAGACGACGGGGCAGGGCACCTGCGTGTTGGACGCACCGGACCTGGTGACGGGCCTGGCCGCGCGCGGCTACCACACGGTGTGCATCGGCGGGGTGGGCTTCTTCAACAAGCTCAACCCGCTGGGCAACGTGCTGCCGGGCCTCTTCGCCGAAAGCCACTGGGCGCCCGAGTTGGGGGTGCGCGAGCCTCGCTCCACCGAGCTCCAGGTGGCGCTGGCCGTGCGGCGGCTGGCGGAGGTTCCCTCGGAGCAGCGCGTGTTCCTCTTCATGAACATCTCCGCGCTCCACCAGCCCAACCGCCACTACCTGCCCGGAGCCACCGAGGACTCCCGCGCGACCCACGCGGCAGCCCTGGAATACGTGGACAGTCAGCTTCCACCCCTCTTCGCCGCGCTCCGCCGGAGGGGGGCGGCTTTCTGCATCGTCTGCTCAGACCACGGCACGGCGTACGGCGAGGACGGCTATAACGGTCACCGCGTGGGCCACCCCGTCGTCTGGACGGTGCCCTACGCCGAGTTCACCCTGTCGCGAGAGTCCGCACCATGAAGCGCCTGGAAGAGATGCTCGAGGGGTCGCCGTACGTGGCGTACCTCTATGGCTACCCGCACAAGACGGCCTACCGTCCCTTCGCTCCGGCGCTCTCCCTGGAGTCGGTGTGGGCGGAGGAGCGGCGGGACGCCTTGTTCCTCTACTTCCATGTCCCGTTCTGCGAGATGCGGTGTGGCTTCTGCAACCTCTTCACGGCGGCGGGCCCCAAGCAGGACGTGGTGGACGGGTACCTGGCGGCGCTGGAGCGGGAGACCCGGCGCGTGAAGGAGGCGCTGGGCACGGCGAGCTTCGCGCGGCTCGCGGTGGGCGGTGGCACTCCGACCTTGCTCGACGTGGCCGGGCTGCACCGCGTGTTCGACCTGGCGGAGGACGTGCTGGGCGCGGACCCGCATCACATCCCCGTCTCGGTGGAGGTGTCGCCGGAGACGGTGGACGCGGAGAAGCTGCGGGTGCTGCGGGCGCGTGGGACGGACCGGGTGAGCATGGGCGTGCAGAGCTTCATCGAGGCCGAGGTGGCCGCGGTGAAGCGGCCCCAGAAGACGGCGCAGGTGGAGTCGGCGCTGGACCTCATCCGCTCGACGGGGTTCCCCACGCTGAACCTGGACCTCATCTATGGGATGGAAGGGCAGACGGTGGAGAGCTTCCTGTTCTCCCTGCGGGCCGCGCTGCGCTTCTCCCCGGAGGAGGTCTACCTGTATCCGCTCTACGTGCGGCCGCTCACCTTCCTGGGGAAGAAGTCGCGCGCGTGGGATGACCTGCGGCTCTCGCTGTATCGCGCGGGCCGCGAGTTCCTCTTGTCGGAGGGCTACACCCAGGTGTCGATGCGGATGTTCCGCGCGCGCCACGCGCCGGATGCGTCGGGGCCGGTGTACCGCTGCCAGGAGGATGGGATGGTGGGCCTGGGGTGCGGCGCTCGCTCGTACACGGGCCGGGTGCATTACTCGTCCGAGTACGCGGTGGGCTCGCGCGAGGTGCGCTCCATCATCGCGTCGTACAGCGAGCGGACGTCCGAGTCGTTCGGCGAGGTGGGCTACGGCTTCCGGTTGAGTGGCGAGGAGCGGCGGCGCCGGCACATGCTGTTGTCGCTGCTGGCGGATGGCGTGGACTTCGCGGCGTACCGGGAGCGGTTCTGCTCTGACGTGCTGGAGGACTTCCCGGAGCTGCTGGAGCTGGAGGCCCACGGGCTGGCGCGGCGCGAGGGCGTGGGGCTGGTGCTCACGGCGGCGGGCGTGGAGCGCTCGGACCTGATTGGTCCCTGGCTGCACTCGGAAGGCGTGCGCGCGTTGTCCGAGGAGTACGCCTGGCGATGAAGCTCACCGTGCTCTATCGAGGCCCGCTCTCCAGCTGCAACTACGGTTGCGAGTACTGCCCTTTCGGGAAGTGGAAGCACACCGAGGAGGAGCTCGCGAAGGACCGCGCGGACCTGGAGCGGTTCGTGTCGTGGGTGGAGGCGCGGACGGGAGACACGATGTCCGTGTTCTTCACGCCGTGGGGCGAGGCGCTCATCTGGCCCTGGTATCAGCAGGCATTGGCGCGGCTGACGCAGCTGGGGCACGTGGATCGCGTGGCGGTGCAGACGAACCTGTCCTGCAACCTGGACTGGGTGAAGGACTGCCGCGCGGAGAAGCTGGGCATCTGGGCCACGTACCATCCGGAGTGGACGAAGCGGCATCGCTTCCTGGCGAAGTGCCAGACGTTGTCCGAGCTGGGCGTCCGCTACAGCGCGGGCATGGTGGGCTTCACGCGCTTCGCGGAGGAGGCGGAGGCGCTGCGCCGCGAGCTGCCCGAGGACGCGTACCTGTGGATCAACGCGGTGAAGGACGGACAGGAGGAGCCCTACACCTCGGAGGACATCGCGCGCTTCACCTCGGTGGACCCGCTGTTCCCCGTGAACAACGTGCGTCACCCCAGCCTGGGCCGCGCGTGCAGGGGCGGGGAGTCGGTCATCTCCGTGGACGGAGAGGGCACGGCGCGTCGCTGTCACTTCATCGATGAGGCCATCGGAAACATCTACGCGCCGGACTTCGACCAGGCGCTGCGCCCTCGGGCGTGCTCGAAGGCGACCTGTGGCTGTCACATCGGCTACGTGCACATGGACTACCTGGAGCTGGACCGCGTCTTCGGCTCCGGCATCCTGGAGCGCGTGCCCGTGAATCCTCTGTGGCGAGCGGGTGTCACCGCTCGCGCGGACTGACGCGCATCACAGGCGGAGCTTGTCGACGGAGATGGCGCAGGCCTCGGTGAGCCCCGACTGCTGGCCGGTGCTCGCGGCGATGGACTGAAGGGCTTCAAGCCGGGTGCACGCGACCCGCGTCGTGTTCTCGAAGGCCTCGAGGAACTTCTCCGTCAGGCCCGGGTCATTGCTCGCGGCCCCGGGAATCGAGCACCAGTGCTTGCGCAGGAAGCTCCCCGTTCGCGACGGGTCCAGTCGCGCGACGAGCGGGCTGTCCGGGATGAAGCTCTCCAGCGCGCTCAACGCGAGGGCCGCGTCGCTGGCGGGCTCGGGTTGGAGCAGTTGCTTGAGTCGCTTGGCGTGGTCCTGGAGGAGGTCCATGTGGATGGCCTCTGGGTCCGCGGCGTTCTGCTTGAGCAGGCTTCGGAGGACGAGGTCCAGGTTGAGGATTCGATAGCGCTCCAAGGCCAGCCAGAACCCGACGCGGACCTTGGGATTCGCCATGAGGGCGTCCCAGGCCGCGCCGGGGTCCATGGTGGGCTTCGAGCAGGTGGTGGGGTAGTCGATGCTGCTGGCCGTGTTGAGGAGCTTGCTCCAGCTCACCGCTTGCGGATGGCCCCTGTCGACGGAGACCTGGCAATGCCAGTACGCGCGCTCCGCGGAGCCCAGCGAGGACCAGCCGAGCTGCGCCGAGGCCGCCGCCAGGACGCACAAGCTCAGCGCCGGGGTCTTCTTGGGCTGGAGCTTCTGGAGCAGCGCGAGGAGGTCCGGGACGGAGCGTCGCTCGACGATTCGGCCCAACTCGGTGCCCTTCTTGGGGTCGCTCCACTCGCGGAGGACGTCGGCGCGCAGGGGGGCGTTCTGCTGGAGTATCAGGAGGGCCTGGTCGAGAAGCTGCTCCTCGGCCGTGGCGAGGCCCTCGATGGAGGAGCGTGCACCCTGCGCCACTTGCAGCAGCTTGGGCCGGCGGGTGTTGAGCTCGGTCTCCAGGTTCTTTCGACCCTGGATGGAGGCGTCGATGAGGACGATGAGGGGCAGGGGGCCGGACTGGCTCTCGTTGATGAGCCGCTTGAGTTCCTCGAAGCGAAGGTGGGCCGCGACGGCCTGCTTCTGGCCTCGAGGTGCGCTCGGTGGCGCCGCGGGGCTGGCTCCTCGCTCCGTCGTCTGGCGAAGTGAGCCGCGCTCGATGCGGCCGGAGCCGCAGGCGAAGAAGGTCTGCGCGGGGAGGTTCCCCTGGGGCAGCCGGGGACGTCCCGAGGTGGATTGGAGCAGCGGGCGCGTCAGCCGCTCGACGACCTCCGAGGGGACGACGAGTCCGCGCTTCTCGCAGCGACCGGTGCGCTGGACGCAGTCGCCCCGCGGGTCCGGCGGTTGATAGCGGCCCGACCAGACTCCCATCAACCGGGGCACCCCCTCCGCGAGGACCACCAAGGGGGAGCCCGACTCGCCGTCGTAGGGCGTGGCGACCGTGAGCAGTGCGCCTCGACGCACGCCACATCCTCCCAGGCGGGTCCCCTCCAGCGGGCGGGGTGTGTCGACTTCGGCCCCGTGGAGGCGCGCGCCGTCACCGTCGCTCCCCAGCGTGAGCAGCCTCACGGGGTTGAAGGCGCTGGCCGTGGCGGGCTCCAGGGAGATGGTATCGGCCGGTGGTGCTCCGACACATTGGACGACGGCCACGTCGAACCGGGGCTCCACCGCGACGGTCTCGCACACGGATTGGCGCCGCCCCTGGACCAGCACGGACTGGCCTCGGGTCCTATCGAGCGCATGGAGCACCGTCACCCAGTAGCCTCGGCCCACGTGGAATGCGACCGCGCTCGCGCGTCGCGATTTCAACCGGCTCACGGCTTGGGTCCCTGGCCTGTCCGCCGGCTCCGCCAACGCGGCGAGCGAGAACAGGCATGCGACCCACCAGGACAGGAGGCGCATGGACGGGAGCCCTCAGTTCAAGTCGAACAAGGGGACGTAGTAGCCGGCGAAGAGGCCGAAGCGGACGGCTCCGCCCCGGGTGCCGTTCTCCCGGTCCTCGGGGAAGAGCGCGGGGGCGTAGCGTCCCTCGACGCCGACGAGAAACAGATTGTCCGAGCTGCCGAGCAGGACGCCCGCCTGTCCGCCAATCATGAAGGCGGTCCTCCAGTCCGGGGTCGTCACATCGCCGCTGCGCTCGTAGCTGACGTACTGACCCAGGTCGAGGAGCGAGAAGCCGAAGTGCCACCCGACGGACTTGCCCACGGCGGGCACGACTTGCATCGCCATGGTCACCGGCAGGCTGAGCTGGGGCGTGTAGTAATCCCAGTCACCTTGCGCCTTCCCATAGCCAATCACACTCGCCCCCACGGGAATCCCCAGGGTGGTGATGGTCTCCCCGCCTCGGTTGGAGCGGTCATTGAGCTCATCCACGAGTGACTCGATGACCTTGCGGCGCTGGGCCTGGGCCTCCGCCAGGTCCGCCTTTTCATAGGTGCGCGCATAGGAGACCGCGGACTGGATGACGGCGGACCCGCGCCGGATGGCCATGCCCGCCGAGTCGGAGGTCGCGTTCTTGGACAGGTGCGTCGCGATGCCCGCGAACAGCAGTTGGAAGTCCTGGGCCACCAGCGCGCGGGTGGTGGAGCGGGCGAGGGTCAGCGCCGTGCGCTGTGCGTCGCTGATGTCCGTGCCGCCCGCGTGCTCCGCCAGCAGCAACAGCCATTCGATGGTCGGAGCGATGACGCCCATCGGGGTGGTGTCCGGGTCGGGGTGGGTCAGCGCTCGCAGGGCGCGGATGCCGCCATAGGCGAGCGACTGCACCTGCGGGCGGGTGACACCTTCGACGCTCAGACATCGCGAGATGGCGGGGACGTTCTGGACCTCGAACAAGCGGCTGACCAGGGTCGACACGTCACAGGTGCCCAGCTGGCCTGCCTGGGCACAGGCGCGCATGGTCGTGGTGGCCAGTCCGATGACACAGCGCCGGGCCGCGTCCGTCGAGGCGGGCATCGCCAGCCAGTTCTCGGTGGCGATGCCGTTGATGGACTCGGTCGCCGCCTGGAGGACGATGGTGCGCTCGCCGCTCATCCCCGCCTGCACCAGGGTCTGCGTCAGGCGAGGCAGGGCCGCCAGGACATCGACTCCCAGCGACGTGGACAGGGTGTCGCTCAGGCGGGTGCGGACCTCCTGGCTCGCGACTTCGGCGGCATCCATGAACGCCGCGTTCTGGAGGCTCCGGGCCGCGATTTGAAGGTCGTCCAGGCGCAAGGTGGCGAGCAGGGCGCAGCTGTTGGGCAGCAGGGTGTCCACGGTCTTCTCTGTCTTGCCCGAGGTCAGCTTCGCTTCGCAGAGGGTGGCCCTCAGCCGGGTCATCACGGCGCGCTCACCCTTGCGTCGGGCCGTGTCGAGCGCCACCTGGGCGATGGTCTTCAGCAACTCGTTGACGACCTCGTCGACCGAGGCGGCCGTCTCGGTCATCTCGGGGTTGAGGATGGCGACGGACGCGAGCTCCGGGACGGTGCGTGCCCGGGCCGCATCATCCCAGTCGATGGCGGCGCTCTGACAGCGGGGAATCTGCGCGAGCAGCGGGGAGATGGCCTGCGCGGAGTCCGATTCCTTCGGGGGGCGAATCACGACGACCAGCGGCGAGAGCGGGATGAGGTCGGTGGGGAGGGTGACGCTCTCCACCCACTCGCGCTCCTCGCCGGTGGCGATGATGGAGGTGCCTTGCTGGATGCCCAGCCGATGCGGGCCCGCGGGCTGAATCCTCACCTCGGTGGTGGGGGCATTCGCCGAGCCACTCATGGTGCTGCAACACGCCCCGGCGGCGCAGTGCAGGGTCATGGTCCTGTCCGCCGCATGGGCCGCCGTGCTCCACGCCAGGATTCCCAAGACGACACACAGCCCACGTGACTGCGCACGCATGCGGACACGGATGTTCATGGAGCCCCCACCAGGACAAATGCTTGTCGCCTGGATGGTAATGCTGGTGAGAGGGTTTGCGATAGGTGGCGGGTCCGGCGGGCCCTCGGGTCTGGGCCGACACGTGTTTCGCGGTGTTGACACCCCCCCATGGACGGGAGCCCGGTGTGCGGGCTACAGACTCGCGCCCATGTTCATCATCACGGGTAGCTCTCCCAAGCAGCAGGTGGTCGGGGAGCGCGTTGCTCCTTGTCAGGATTGTCGACAGGAGACGAAGCACAGGGTTCACCGGCACTACGCCGTGAAGCACTTGTTCTGGTTTCCCCTCTTCTCGATGGGGACGAAGTACGTGCAGGCGTGTACGCGCTGCAACCTCCACTCCGAGGCGCCCCCGCCGGAGCCTGGCTCGGTGCCCCTGGCGCCGCTGCTCCACCGACGTGGCTTCATGTTCCCGCTGGGGCTCCTCCTGCTTCCCTGCGTCGTCTTCCCCTTGCTGGGCGCGTTGACGTCCGGCGCGAGGAGCGTTTCGACGGGCTCGGGAGAGGTCCCCACGGAAGTGGCGCAGCCCGCGGGCTTCAACGAGCGGTTCTCCGCTCAGCCCGAGGATGAGGTGGTCGAGAAGAAGCTCCAGGCCCTCTTCGAGGAGATGGGGATGCGCTCCGTCACCCTCGAGGCCCACTCCGCGAAGGTGGAGGGCCACGTCATCCGCGTCGTCACCGCGCGCTCCTCCCGCCTCAAGAAGGTGAGCGACGGAGACCGGATTCGTCTCCTCGAGGCCATGGAGGCGGTGGCGGACGAGCACTTCGCCTCCGACGAAATCTTCCTGGGCCTCCAGGGCCGGCTGCTGTGGGGCGGGCATTCACACCGCGGCGCGGGGGAATCGTGGAGCCGCGTGGTCGATGGCTCGACGCCCAACCCGGAGACGGATGCGCTCCTGGCGCTTCAGCAGCGAGAGGGGCCGTCCGCCGCGGGCGCGGAGCCAGATGCGCCGGTCGCGCCGTCCGCTGGCACGGAGCCCGTCGAGCCGTCCGCCGCCTCCGCGGAGTAGCGCCTCAGGGCCTCACGAATCTCCCATTCGTAGACCGTGAGGCCCTCGCGGCGCAGTTGGGGGAGCAGGTCGCCGAAGGCATTGGCCTCCACCACGCGGTGCCCTTCGAAGAACTCCTCGAAGAGCAGGTCGATGCCCACGTGCAGACAGTCATGTACGCGGGCCACCGCGCGGCAGCTCTCCAGGGCCCACTCCCACGCCTTGCCCGGCATCGCGGCCCGGAGCGCGTCCAGGTCGCCCCGCTTGCCGCCCAGGTGCAGGTTGGTGATGGGTCCTCGGCTCTGCCGCACCACGGTGAAGGCGGGCTCTCCCGCCACCACGAGGACACGGCAGTCGAAGAAGTCGCCGCCCAGCCGCGCCTTGGGGATGGAGCGCTCCACCTGGGAGCCCTCGCGCAGCAGGAACGCGAGGACCTCCTCGATGCGCTCCGGCTCCTCGATGCGGCGGACCTTGAGTGAGTTGTACCAGCCCGTCTCCGTCACTTCGATGGTGGTGACCAGCGACTCGCGCCCCCGGTGGCTCCGGAAGATGGCCAGGCACGACGCCGACGAGCCGCAGGACACCTTCACGAACACCTCGCGGCAGTCCTGCTCGCGCATCCGCTCGCGGAGCGACGCGGTGTCTGTCACGCCGTCCAGCGGGTCGGGGACGGGGATGCCCCTCGCGGCGTACTTCCGCGAGGTGATGCGCTTGTCGAACAGGTCCGCGATGCTCGCGGGGGCTTGCAGTGCCCTCCAGCGCGGACGCTTCGCGAAGCACGCCTCCAGCTCCGACAACACGCTCAGGAACCCCAGGTGTGCTTGTCGAGGGCAGAGGATGCGCCCGTGCTCCTCTCGCAGCGCCGCCACCTGCTCGGGGTCGAGCACGGAGCACCCCTGCTTCACGGCTTCGCTGTAGCCGCGCACGAGCAGGGCCTTCTCCACCTCCCAGCTCTCGCCCGCGGCGTCGATGCGGACCAGGGCGTCGGTGTCTGGCAGGTCCAGGAGGAGGCTCGGCGTGGCCAGCAGCTCTCGCCAGGGCACCACCCGCGCGAGGGCCTGTCCCTGGGCCACCAGCGCCTCCTGGAAGAGGGAGACTCGCCGGTTCTCGGCGTTGCCGATGAGGATGAATGGAACCGTCACCCGGACTCCGTTGCTACGGTCTGCGTTGATTTCTCGCGTCGACGCCGGGGCCCACGGCCTCGACTCGGATCACGCCCACGTCGGACATCATGTTCCTCCGGAGGTCCAGGTGCTGGAGGTGACGGAACGCCTCCGCGTGCTCCGAGAGCCACAGCGCCCCTGGGTTGGAGAAGGTGCCTCCGGACAGGTCCAGGTGCGTGAGCCGAGGGAGCAACGGTGAGTCGTGGAGGGCGCGGACGAGGTCGTCCGTCCACCGCGTGTTGCGCAAGCCCAGGCGCCGGAGGTTCGGCAGGCCCTCGCCGCTGAGCAGGGGACCGAGGTCCGTCACACGCTCCATCGCGTCCGTGTAGTCACCCCCGAGCCAGACCTCCATCCGCTCCAGCGCGGGCCACTTCGCGTTCAAGAGGGAGTCTCGGCAGCCGCGAGAGATCTCCCACGTCCGCAACGTGAACTCGCGCAGCACCGGCAGGTCGATGCCCCCCAGCCGGGCGTGAATGCCTCTCAAGTGGAGCGAGCGCAGGCGCGGGAGCACCGCATAGAGCGCGGAGACATCGCCAAGCCGGATCGAGGAGTAGGTCTCATCCTCGTGGGCTTCCTGGGCGTGGTACGCGAGCGACTGGAGCGTCAGGGAGCCTCCTTCGCGGACGATGAGCCGGGTCACCGCCTCATAGCTGCTCAGCATCCCCGGGTCGGAGATTCCGCCGACGGAGAGTGCGCGGAGGAAGCGCCCCGACGGGTGTCGAAGGAGCTCCCGCAGGATCTTCGAGGCGGTGGCCTCGGCGAGGGGAGAACGGGGGCCGACCCGGGCCGCGCGGATGAAGCCCAGCTCCCAGTCCAGCTCCAGGGACCTGCTCTCGAGGGCCCAGGCAAGCGCGTCCCCGAGCAACTGCTTCTGGTGTCTCTGGAGGAACCCGGTGGCCTCGACGCGCGCGTGATGCAAGGCGATGAGCTCGCCGCGCGGGTCGCCCTGGGCCTGGAGCCAGTCGCCGTAGACCAGATACGCGTCCACGGCGTCGGGGTCCTGGAGGATGGCTGCTTCAAGCTCGGGATTTGAAGCAGCCTTGCTCCGCGACATGGGGCCTACTCGCCGACGGCGGCGTAGCGGTACTCCTCGTCGTAGTCGCGCTGATTGCCCGCGGCGACGGTGCCGGCGATCTTCGCGACCAGCTTCTCGCCCTCGCCGGTCATCGTGTTCTCGGTCAGGTCCAGGTGCTTCAGGTGCTTGTAGGCCGCCGCGTGGTTCGCGAGCTCATGCGCCCCCACGTCGGACAAGCAGCCCATGGACAGGTCCAGCTTCTCGAGCTGGGGGAGGATCTTCGCGGTGTGCAGCACTTTCACCAGGTCGTCGGTGAACTCCGAGTTGCGCAGGCCCAGCACCTTGACGTTCGACAGGCCCTTGCCGTCGAGGATGGGCTGGATGTCCTCCACGCCGCCCTCCGCGCCGTAGCCATCCGCGCCGAACCAGACCTCCAGGCGCTCGAGCTTGGGCCAGGTCGCGCTGGCGATGGACTTCACCGCGCCGAGCGGCAGGCCGCCTGTCTCCATGATGAACTCACGCAGCTCCGGCAGCTCCACCTTGCCCAGCTCCGCGCTCGCGCCGCGCAGCCGCAGGGAGCGCAGGTTCGGGAGGGCCTTGTAGAGGCCCGAGACGTCGTTGACGTAGGACCAGGAGATCTCCGTCTCGTCCGGGTACTGAAAGTCGCCCAGGAAGAGGTTCTGGAGCGTGGGCACTTCCTTCGCGGCGACGATGGCGGCGGTGACGTCGTCGTAGTTGTTCTCGCCATCCATGTCGACCATGCCGACGGCGAGCGAGCGGATGAAGCGCGCGGAGGGGTGGGCGAGCAACTGCTTCACCGTCTCGGGGACATCGAGCTCGGAGTCGTAGTCACCCTTGCCGACGCGCGCCTCGCGGATGAAGCCCAGGTGCCACTGGACGGTGAGCTCCTCGTCGCTCCACGCCTTCGCCATCCCGCCGAGCAGCAGCGCCTTGTGCTTCTTGAGGTGCGCGGTGACCTTGCGCTTGAGGGCGCCGGCCTCGGCGCTGTCCGCGTTCGCCGCCGCGTGCTGGAGCGCGATGAGCTCGCCGCGCGGGTCGCCCTGGCCCTGGAGCCAGTCGCCGTAGACCAGGTAGGCGTCCTGGTTGTCCGGGTCCTTCAGGATGGCGGCCTCGAGCTCGGGGTTGGACTTGCCCTCGACCGCTTCGACCTCGTCGCCGTCCCCGTCCTCACCGTCCTCGCCGTCGACGAGCTCGTAGCCCTTCTTCTCCTTCTCGCGGACCAGCTTGTCGTGCTCCTTCAGGGCCGCCTCGGGAGAGTCGAAGCTCTGAGTCTTCTCCTGGCCATCGGTGCCGATGCGACCCCACTTGGTGGTGAAGGTCTTGCCCTCGAGCGTGATCTCCCAGAACTTGTTGGAGCTGCCTTCCTTGAACTCGTACCGCGGCATGGCCGTCCTCTCCTGCGCCGAGCGTGGCGCGTCCCGGGACGGAAGCTAGAGAAGCCCTCGCGCAAGCTCAAGCGTCGCGCCCGTCCAAGCTTCCCAGGGCGCCTCCATGGACAGCCCCGCCCGATTTTCTTCCTGGAATCCCCGTTCCCGCGTCACGGCGCCGGCACGAGGCACCTGGAGCCGGGGACTGGGGCCGCTCAGGTCGAGCAGGTGGAGCCCCACTCGAGAGGGGAGGCCCTCCGCCTCCAGCGTCGCCTGACGGACCGCGTCGAGTCTCAGCACATCCACGCGCGCGCGCTTCGAGTCCGCCTCCGCGCGGGCCAGCACCTCGGCGTCGTCTCGCGGTGTGAGAATCTCGACGGTGCCTCGGGCGCGCCATTCGCGCAGGAGCAATTCGGACAGGCCGCGCTCGGCCTCCAGCGGGTGGGGGCCGGTTCCGTCCCATGGGAAGGCCACCTGGAAGCGCAGGTCCTGGTCGCCCAGCCACAGGGACAGCCTGCGCACCAGGCACAGCACCAGCCCCAGGGCCACGACGGCGCGCTGCCACTTCACGCCGGAGTCCTTCACGCGGGCCTCGGCGAGGCTCGGGGGCAGGACGAACGTGATGACGCGGCGGCGGCGCACCGCGAGGCTCTCGTCGCGGGTGTAGTAGAGCAGCTCGCCCTCGACGTAGCGCACGTCGAACAGGTCGAGCGTGGGCTCATCCTCCATGTAGACGAGCTCGGAGGTGACCAGGTTCTCCAGGCTGCCCACGTTGGAGACGGAGGAGAAGCCTCCCTGGGGGAAGGCGGCCTCGTCGTCGAGCGCGGAGGGGGCGGGGCCGGAGGAGACGGAGCGCGCGCGGAGGCGGGCTGGGAGCGTGCGGGAGAGCGCCTCGGCGGCCTCCACGGCCTGCTCCAGGGCCATGCGCTGGGCCTTGCCCTGGAGGTGCTCCAGGTTCTCCAGCGTGAAGACCTCCGCGTCGCCCAGCAAGGCCGGGGCGCGGCGTGCTCCCGAGGTCAGCGCTTCGTACCCCTGGGCGAGCTGCTCCAGGAACGGGCCCCCCTCGCGCAGCGCCGTGTAGCCGGATTGCAACAGTTCCCCAGGAGTCTTCTCCAGGACGCGGCGGGCGAGCGCGGGGTTCATCCCGAGGCCCGTGGTGAAGCCCGTGCGGGAGAGGACTCGGGCCACGAGGAAGGCCATGCCGCGAGGACGCAGGGCCGAGGGCAGCCGCGCGAGGGCGGCGGACACGGCTTCGAGGTGAGGCTCGGCGGCGAGCCGGGCGAGCACATGGTCGTCATACGCGCGCACGGCGGCGCGCAGTCGGGGCAGGGTGTGCGGGACAGGGAGGGATGAGGCGAGGGCGTGTCCGGCGACCAGCCGCCCCAGGTCCAACACCAGCGCGGGGGGCGGGAGCGTGGGGGACTCCGCGAGGGTGGCCAGCAGCCACGGCACACCCGCGGAGAGCACCTCCGCGTCGAGCCGCTCCTGACGAGCGAGTCCCAACCCCGCGCAGAGCCAGCGTTCCGTGTCGTGCGGGCCTCGTCGCGCCGATGCATCCATGCGTCTTCCGTGTATCACGAGGGCCGCCGCGTTTGCGCTCGACGCCCGTGAGGGGAGCCGCACGGGCCCCGAGGCTTCGAGCGCCGAGTCGAGCCCTCACCTGGCGCCGGTCAGGCTCCGGGAATCAAGTCGCCGCGCGCGTGAGGCAGTAGAGCGTGGTCGTCTCGCGCGAGCGCGCCATGTGCAGCGGGTCCGAGGTGTCCTTGGCCTTGGCGTGCCGCGCCGCTGTCGACTTGCTCCACTTCACCGTCAGGCCGCAGCGGGTGATCTGCTCCTGGAGCCAGCCCTGGGGGCGCAGGCCGAGCAGCACCGCCAGGTCCGACAGGATGAGCAACCCTTCTCCTCCCGGGGTGAGCGCGTCGGAGAGTCCCTCGAGGAAGCGCTTCAGGAACTGGCTGTCCTCGTCGAACACCGCCCGGTCCACGCGGTTCTTGGGGGGCTCGGGAATCCATGGGGGGTTGCACACCACGAGGTCCGCCTTCCCAGGGGGGAAGAGGTCGGCCTCGGTCACCTGGAAGGATTTGCGCAGCCCCAGTTGCTCGGCGTTCTCCCTCGAGCAGGCCACGGCGCGCGAGTCGCAGTCCGTCGCATGCACGGACGCGGCGCCCCGCTGGAGGAGGAGGAAGGAGAGCACGCCGGTGCCCGTGCCCACGTCGAACACACGCGGGCCCTTCAGCGTGGGGAGCGAGAGCAGCAGCTCCACGTAGTCGGTGCGCGTGGGCAGGTAGACGCCGTAGTGCGGATGGATGAGGCCGGTGAGCCCAGGCACCGCCAGGCCCTTTCGTCGCCACTCCGCCGCGCCGAGCATGCCGAGCAACTGCTTGAGGGGGACCACCGTGAACTCCGTCGCGGGTTCCCCCCAGACCTGTCGGCACGCCAGGGCCACGTCCGGTGCCCGCGCGAGCGCGAGCCGGTAGTCGCGGTCCAACGACACGACGATGCGCGACAGCGTCTCGTGCTCCAACTGCCGTGCGCGTCGCTCGGCTCGGAAGGCCTCCAGGGGAGAGCGGGCGTTCGACGCTCGTTCCAGCCTGCGGCCCAGCGCGCCCAGGAGCTGCTTCGCGTTGTGGAAGTCGCCCGAGTACAGCAGGAACTCGCCACGGCGGACCCGCTTGAGCGCCGTGTCCGCGCTGAGCCTGTCGTCCACCGCGTGCAGTCGGGCAGGTGAGGGCTCGTCGCTCTCCGAGCGCCAGGTGAAGGGGGCGCCCGCGGGCAGCGGGGACGCGGTGGGGGCGGACGCGACGGGGGCCGGTCCCTTGGGCGGGGGGGCGGTTCGGGTGGGACGGGGCATGGACCCGAGGGGGTAGCACGTCCGCGCCCCACCGTCGCGCCTGGGGTGATGGGAAGGTCTGTCCGGTGCGCTCACGTCAGGCCGAGCAGTCGGGGGACCTTCTCCTCCAGCAGGTCTATCTCCTCGCGCGTCTCTCCCAGATAGGAGAGGAGCTGGAGGTCCTGCCGCTCCACCGCGCCGCCATGGAAGATCCACGCGCGTGTGCGCAGCAGCCGGTAGAGCTTCACCAGCTTGCGGTCGCTGATGAAGACGCCGTCCTCACGCGTCAGGGTCTGCACCACGCGGCGGAACTCGCGCAGCAGCTCGTCGCGGAAGAACAAGTCCCGGTCCTTCAGCTCGCGGCCATCCGGGCCCTGCTCCTTGCGGCCCATCATGAGCGTCAGGTAGCGGTGCGCCTTGAGGATGTCCTCCAGCGTGGCGTGCCCCTCCGCCCAGGGCTTCTGGTTCAGCTCGCGGTGCGTCTGCGACTCCAGACCGGAGTCCAGCAGCTCCAGGAAGTAGCGGTCCTGCACCGGACGGCACGCGGCCTTGAGACAGAAGCGGTCCTTGAGCGCGCCCAGCTCCGCGTGCTCGGGCAGCTCGTTGGTGGCCGCGAAGAGCACCTTGAGGCGCACGGGCTGCGGTGCGCCGTCCTGGTAGAACTTGCGCTCGTTGATGACCGTCAAGAGCGCGTTGAGGATGGCCGAGCTCGCCTTGAACACCTCGTCCAGGAACACGAGCCGCGCGGTGGGGAGCTTGCCGCCTTCGCGCCGGATGTAGCGGCCCTGGCGCAAGAGGTTGATGTCGATGGGGCCCAGGACTTCCGAGGGCTCGGTGAAGCGCGTGAGCAGGTACTCGAAGTAGTCCTCGCTGGGGATTTGCAGCGCCTCGCGGAACTTGAGCACCAGGTCCGACTTGGCCGTGCCGGGAGGGCCCACCAGCAGCAGCGGCTCCTGCGCCACCGCCGCCACCGTCATCAAGTCCACCAACGTCTGCTTGCCCACGAAGTGACGGCCCAGTCCCTGCCGGAACCGGTTCAGCCGCTCACGCAAACCCTGCGCCTCGCGCGACAACGCGTCGAACGTCATCGCGGAGAGGGGGTCGGCGGAAGACTCTTCCCGCCGGGGAACACTGCTCATAGACGCTCCTCCAACTCCTGGTGGATGCGTCGCCGCACCAGGAACTCATCCTCATCCAAAAAGCTTCGGGCTCGCTCTCCCGCGCCCTGGCCCACTTCCACGTGGCCCAGCACCAGCGCGTCCGCGAAGTCCACCACCGACAGACAGAAGTGGCTGTTGGTGTTGAAGCTGTCCGTCACCGTGGGCAGCGCCTCGGAGAGCCTCGCCAGGCCCGGCAGCGCGGTGTCCACCGGCGCATGGGCCAGGGCGCTCGCGAGCGCGCGTGTCAGGGCCAGCCGCTCGGGCTGCGGCCCCTTCGCCGCGGCCAGCGCCTTGAAGGCCTGGTCGAAGACAGGGAGCGCTTCCTCCACGCGGCCGAGCATCGCCAGTCCCGAGGCCACTCCCAGTCGAGCCGCCACGGGCGCCTTCGCGTGGGTGAGCAGTCCTCGCGTCGATTCCACCAGGGTGGCCGCCTCGGCGGACAGGCCCACGCGACGCAGTCCCCGGAGGCTCGCGCCGAGGAGGCCTTCCGCCCACGCGGGAGACTCCGGCGCCAGCTCGGACAGCACCGCGTGGAGCCTTCGCGCCAGGGACGTCGCCCGGTCCGCGCGGCCGAACATGGCCGCCAGCGTGAGCGCGTCGCCCAGCAGCTTCGCTCGGACTTCGCCCGCCAGTCCGTCCATCGCCGGGAGCAGCTCGTCCATCAGCGGCAGCGCACGTGCGGGGGGCAGGCGAGGCAATGTCTCCAGCAGACCGCCGATGAGCCGTGTCCGCTCGGGCGCCTGGAGCCGGGCTCCGGTGGCGCGTGTCACCAACTGCGCCACTTCGTGCGCCAGGGTCTCCGGTTCGCGGAGGTCTCGCAGGGCGGCGAACTCCTCGCCGCGAACGTCGCGGGTTCCTCGGCCGAAGGCCTTGGCCGGGTCCAGTCGCTCCCCGGGCTCCAGGAACGCGGAGACCTGCCGCAGCCGGTCCACCTTGTAGCGCTCGAAGGTGCCCAGCGCGTTGAGCTCCGCCGCGATGTCGGGTGGCAGCGGCGCTTCCAGTGGTGCGCCTTCCAGGGCCTGCTCGACGCGCGCGCTGTAGGCCCGCGTGAGGAAGACGTGGATGGCATCCTTCGTCGAGAGCGAGCCCTTCGCCGACGCGACCAGCTCCCGAGCCCGGTCCGCCTGTCCCAGCCGCGCATAGCCACACGCGAAGACGAAGTGGACATACGCGCGGGTCAGGGCCGGAGGGGCCTCCACGGAGGAACGGCGGCGCGTGGTGCGCTCGAAGCGGTCATGGAGCGCGTCGAGTTGCGCGAGCAACTGGGGCAGGACGGACGCGTCCGTGCCACCCCGGAGGAAGCGGGGGACATCGCGCGAGAGCGAGAGTCCCCGCTGGAGCATCGCCAGCAGCCGGTCTCCCGCCCGCGCGAGGCCCAGGGCATCTCCCCCGGATAGAGTGTCCAGCGCGGTGCGTGACAGCCACAGCGTGCGTACGTCGAGCACCGCGTCGTGCCGGTCCATCCATCGCTGGACCGTCGGCACATCCGAGGTGGGCACCGCAGAGGTTGTCAGCGCCGCCTCGATGAGCGCACTCGCGAGGGCACGCACGTCGTCACCGGAGGGCGTGGCCCGAGACAGCCGCTCGTCCAGCGAGACGCCATCTCGTGCCTCCGCTTCGGCCCAGTGCGAGGCCAGCTCGGGTGCCAGTTCCTTGGGGGCATTCCACAGCGCCCGGGTCCAGCACAGCGCCGCGTCGTGTCCGCGACCCAGGCGGCCATTCATCTCCGCCATCTGGGTCCACATCTCCTGTCGCTCCGGTGCATCGGCCGGTGCGTCCAGCTTGAGGAAGGCTCGCTGGACCGAGGTGAGCGCTGCTTCCATCGCGCTGAGCTTCGCGGGAGTCAGCGCCTCCATCGGCGCTCCCGTGCCGCGTGCCGTGGAGGACCTCGTCGTCGAGACGCGGACGGACGTGGAGGCCGGGGCGGGGGGCTCCTCACGGCGCGAGCGCGAGGTGCGTTGCGTCGACGCGTTGTCTGGTGACTCCTTTGCGGAGGCGGCGCGCGCCATGCCGGGCAGCCACTCGCCGTCCGCGACCTCCAGCGAGTCGAAGTCGAAGAGCGCGCCCTTCACCCACGGCTCCAGCGCGGCGGCGCTGGCGTCCACCACGTAGTCCACCCAGGTGTCGAGCGGCTGGAAGGCCTGCTCCGGCACACGCTCCGCGCGGAAGCCTCCTCCTCCCGTGGGATGCAGCCACGTCACGGTGTCGGGCACGGGCGCGAGCAGGGCGCGCAGCCTGTCTCGTCGCACAGGAGGCTCGAGCAGCCCGTCGCAAGGCAGGTACAGGTCCGCGAGCTGCGGCAGGGGCGCATAGGCCATGGCCGACAAGCCGAGCTCCGGGGGCCGCTCGCGACCGTGCCGCGCGCGCAGGATGATGCAGGGCCCTTCCGGCGACTGGACCACCGCGAAGCGAAGCTGCGCCAGCAGGGTCTCGGGCAGCGTGTGGACCAGTGACTCCACCTGCGCCACGGCGTTCTCTCGCAGCACCCAGAGGCTCGCGGCCTCCGTGCGTGCGGCGCGAGTGAGTCGGAGCTGCACGGAGAGCCGTCCCGGCGCGGGCGCGGGAGCCCAATCCTTCGCGGGCTGGGGGAGCCGCAGGTCGGTGAGCTGATACAGGTCCGTCCACGGCCCGTCGGAGACACTCAGCCACGGGCCGTCACCCGGGATGAGCAGCACGCTTCCCGGTGATGGCTGGAGCGTGCTCGCGAGGGGATGCACGTGGCCCAGCTCCACCCAGACGGAGCTCTGTCCGGGAATCGCGGGGACGAAGGCACGCAGCCCGCCCAGGCGGTCCATCGCACCCGTGAGCGTGAAGTAGGGCGGGGCGACGGTGCGCAGCATCGCGCGTTGCCTCGGGCCGCCGTCTCCACCCGGGGCCTGGGCGAAGCACGCCTCCTGTCGGTCACACCCGAGCCGCAACAGCTCACCGGCGAGCGGCAACAGTGCATCCGCGCTCTTGGGGAGGAACAACACCGGGCCGCTCGGCGCGCTCTCGACGGCCACGCGGCGAGGGGGCACCAGCTCCGCCCAACACAGGACGGGGGACGCGCCGTGGGGCGCGGCGGGCTCGGACCGGATGCCGAGGGAGGCGAGCTGCGTGAGCACCGGCTTCGGCAGCGGCTTCTGGGGCGTGACGGACACCGCGCCCTCGGAGGTCCGATGGTGCTGGGCCGGCGCGGCCTGGACTTCCGGAGGGATGAGCCGCGACGTCAGCGCGAGGTGCAGCGCTTCCTCGGTGGGAAAAACGAGCGTGGACATCAGGCCTTCTGGCTCACCTTCTCGGAGGTGCTCTCGGAGTTGGATTCAGGGGTTGCGGCCTGGCCCGAGGGCGTGTCGCGCTGGACGACGACGCGGCCCAGCTCCGAGGCCTTCAGCGCGCCCCCGGCGATGAGCTGGTCCACCAGCCGGCGGTGCTCCTCCTCGTGCTCCATGGGGAGCGCATCGGAGTCGCTCTCGTACTGGATGACGACGTCCTTGCGGCCCGTCGCGGGATTCACCACCAGACGCAGGATGAGACTAGCCATGGGCGGACTCCTTCTGGGGGGCCACCGAAGGGGCCAGGTGGGCGAAGGCCTCGCGGTCCAGCACCTTGCGCTCGAGGAGCAGGTCCCTCAGCGCGATGAGGCGGGATTTCTCTCGATGCAGGATGTCTCGGGCGCGCGCGCGTTGGACCTCCAGCACCTCCTGCACGGCGGCCTCCAGCGTGCCGCGCGTCGCGTCGGAGAGCGCGTGGCGGTCCGCGTCCCGGCCCGGGGCGTCGAACCTGCGCACGGGCACGCCCTTGCCGCCCATGCCCAGGAGCTCCACCAGCTCACGGGCAATCTCGGTGGCGCGCTCCAGGTCGTGCGCACTGCCGATGGACAAGTCATCCAACAGCAGGGCCTCCGCCTCGCGTCCGCCGAAGAGCATGCAGATGCTGTCCAGGAGCTGGCCGCGCGTGACGACGTAGCGGTGCGCGGGGTCTGCGTACTGCACGAAGCCGAGCATCCCCGCGAGGTCCCCTCGGATGCTGATGCGGTCGATGGCGGGAGCGCTGGGGCAGAACAGCGCGCACACGGCGTGGCCCGCCTCGTGGGTGGCGACGACCTTCTCCTCGGAGGGCGTGAGCTCCGGCCGGTCGAGGAAGTCGGTGAGGGCGCGCTCCACGTCCACGGGCTCGGTGGGGGCCTGGGTCGCGTCGCGCAGCCGTCGCCGCGCCAGGGCGCGACAGAGCGCCTGGATGTGGTCACCGGAGAAGCGCGTGCCCGTGCCCTCGACGCGGTCTCCGGTGCGCTTCACCGCGTAGTCCAGCGCCCGCTCCGTCATGCCCAGGGCCAGCTTCTTGTCGTAGATGGACAGGATGGCCCGGCGGTCCGCGCTGTTGGGGTAGGGGATGCAGAGCTGGAACTCGAAGCGCCCGGGGCGCAGGAGCGCGGGGTCCAGCGACTCCACGAAGTTGGTGGTGCCCACCACGAAGACGAGCTCGTCCTTGCGGAAGCCATCCATCTCCGTGAGGAGCTGGTTCACCATGGAGTGCTCCACGCCGGAGCCGGTGAACGTGCCGCGCGCCGCGGCGAAGGAGTCGAGCTCGTCGAAGATGATGATGCTGGGCGCCGCCTGCCGTGCGCGCACGAAGATCTGGCGGAGGTTCTCCTCGCTCTCGCCCACCCAGCGACTCTTCAGCTCGGGGCCGCTCACCACCAGCACCGCCGCGCCCAGCGAGGACGCCATGGCCTTGGCGAAGAGCGTCTTGCCCGTGCCCGGAGGGCCCCAGAAGATCATCCCGCGTGGGAGCAGCCCCTCCACGCGCTTCACCGCCTCGCCGTCCGTCAGCGTGTCCTTGTGCGCGAGGACGTCGAGAATCTCTCGCTGCAGCCGCTCCTTCACCTTGCCGTAGCCGCCGATGTCGCCGTGCAGGTCCAGCTCCGGCACGTTGAGCGAGCCACTCAGCGTGGCCGACCGGAGCTGCGCATACGCGGGCCGCGTGTCGCTGGGATAGTCCTCGCCCGTGATGGCGCCGAGCAGCCGCCGCAGCCGCACCGCGTTCACACCCGACACGTGCTTGTAGAGCGAGTACGGCTGGAGCCCGCGGCCGAACTTGCGGCTCTCGCGCTGGGTGACGAGGAAGCGGAGCCGGTCGCGGCTCACACCGAGGATGCTCTCCTTGTGGGGGAACAGGTTCTCGATGACACGGGGGAGGGGGAAGGACGGGTCCTTGAAGCCCACCCAGACCATCTCCGGGTTCTCATACAGGAGTGGAATCACCTCGCGCGCCTCGGAGGTGAGTCCCCCGCTGCTGGTGGTGAGCAGGTCCAGGTGCGGGAGCACGACGATGCGCTCGCGCACCGCACCGCGCACCGCGTCGCGGAGCTGGCCGATGAGCGTGGCCATCATGCTGGGCGCGGGCATGCCCGGAGGAGGCTCCGCGGCCGAGCGGCCATCCAGGTAGAGGAACTGCTTGCCGTCCTTCTTCAGCCTGTCTCGCAGGCACTTGTAGAAGTAGGGCGTCAGCTCCTTGTCGGCCTCCACCATCACCGGCAGCCCGCGCAGGAGCGCCTCGCGGATGCGCTCGAGCTCCTGGGGATAGGCGGCCTCCACTGCGCCGAAGGGCGTCAGCTCCGTCGGGAGGGACTCCTCCGGAATGCGCTGGCTCATACGCGCACCTTGATGGTGAGCGAGCCCGTGGCCGCGTCCTCGTGAATCTCCTCCACGGTGCCGAGCTGTGACGCGCGGACCTTGAGCGCCTCGGCGGTGACCTTGTTGGAGATGGAGTCCAGCTCGGCCTTGAGGTCGCGCAGGCGCCCCTCGAGCCGACGGGTGATGTCCTCGCGCAGCTCATCCGTGGCGTCCTGCGCCTTGTCCTCCAGCTTCGCGCGCGCCTTCTCGCGGGCGAGCTTCCGGACGGCCTCGGTCTCGTGAGGGGTCTCGGTGCGGACCTCACCCGTCGCGACCAGGTTCACCGAGGACTCGTCCGACAGGGTGACGCTCACGTCGCCGGTGGTGACGTCCACCGCCACGCGCACGCCGTCGGCCTCCACGCGCACCGCCACGTCTCCTTCCTGGGTGAAGCCTCGCGCCGCGAGCTCCGCGGCGAGCAGCCCGGCGGTCTCCTCGCGGGACAGCAGCGGGAGCAGCTCCAGCTTGGAGCACACGCCGTCCTCGGCATGCACGATGCGGTTGAGGGACTCGGAGACGGAGACTCGGTAGGCGCGGCTCATGGGGCGCTCTCGGAGGAAGGAAGGGGGAGGATATCCTGCGGGATGGCGGCGGAGGGCATCAGGTCCGTGCTGAGCTCGCGCTCGCGCTCGGACGCCAACCGGAAACCCGGCTCACCGAAGGAGGCCCACTCGGCGAGGAGGAGCTGGGCGTCCTCGTAGTCGTCGTCGAAGAAGCGCACCGCGCGGTGCTCGGCGTCCCAGCGCGCCAGCCGTGCGAGTCCACGAAGGCCCGCCCCGGCGGAGCGGCGCGCCTGCGCCTTCTGCGCCAGCGAGGCACGGGGAGACAGGCCGGAGGCCCACCGCGACGCAGGCTGGTCCACGAGCGGCCGCATCGCCGCCAGCAGGAAGCCCGCCAGGTCCCTGCGCCCCGCGCGGTCCACCGCGTCGAGGAAGGCGTTGAGCACGGCCTCTTGCGCGGTGCCCAGGTCCACCAGTTGCTGGGGCTCCACGAGCTGGCCCTTGCTCTCCTCGAGCCGCCGCCACCGCAGCGCGAGCTCGTCCTGGAGCGCCTCCAGCAGCCAGCCGCCCTCCGCGAGCAGCGGGGCGAAGCTCGCGGCCTCGAGCCTCATGGCCTGGGGCGCGAACAGGCCGGGGAAGCCCAGCTGGCAGAGGAGGGAGCGCTGGAACTGGGGCTGCGCGGCCAGGGACTGCGCGCAGGGCGTGTCCACGACCATCCGGCAGCAGAGATAGAGGAACAGCTCGTCGGCGAGCGTGGGCGGCGCATCCACATCCAGCGGCAGGTGGCCGGGCACCGCCAGCGGCTGCTCCACCAGCCAGCGCAGGGTGCCGAAGCAGAGGCGCGAGAAGCGCAGCGTGGGCGGCGGGTGGCGCTCCCAGAGTCGCGCGGGGCCCGTCGACGCGGGCAGGTGCCGACGCTTCCTCGCGCCACCGGTGCTCGCGAGGGCGCGGACGCTCCCCTTCGCCAGCGTGTCCTTCAGGGCGTGGAGGGCCCCGGGGCTGAGCCGCGCGGCCGTGACCTGTCGTCCCCGGAAGAGGTCCTCCACGGGGGCGAAGGGGCCCATGCCCAGGATGGCCCGCGCGAGCGTGAGCAGCGAGTGCTCGGACGGCGAGACCCGCGTCATGGGCGAAGACGGTCCGCGAGCGCGGGCCAGCCGTTGATGATGAGCCGGCCCTCGACGAAGTGGACCTCCGCCGTGTTGGGCGCGGTGAACGTCGGGTCCTCGGGCGAGTAGCGAGGCGTGAGGAAGTGCATGACCTGGTTGCTCGAGCCAATCCACCGCCGGCGCGTCTCCGGCAGGTCCTTCTCGTACCGTCCATCCACCAGCAGGTCCAGGGCGCGGAGGAGCCGCTCCACGTCGGGATTCGCCTGGGCCTTCAGCTCGGCGAGCGTGTAGCCGCTGAAGACCATGGTGCTGAGCCCCCCGGCGCGCAGCCGCTCGCACAGGTCCGCGGCGGGGCCGGGCTGCGAGAAGGGCTCGCCTCCCAGGAGCGAGAAGCCCTCGATGCCGGGCGTCGACAGCACCCGGGCCGCCAGGGCGTCGACCGTCACGAGCGGGCCGCGCTCCATCGCGAACATCTCCGGGTTGCAGCACCCCGGGCAGCGCAGCGGGCAGCCCTGGAGCCAGAGCGCGAACCGGTGCCCGGGGCCCTCCGCTTCCGTGCGGGGAACCTGCTGGGCGACCCGGAGCACCGGGCCTGGGGAGGACTCGTCCGCCGTCGAAGCCATGGAGAGCCTCCCCAGCATGCCAGGACGCGCGCGGACGGGGGAACCCATGACACCCTCAGTCTGGGTTTCCTCATTTTTCCGGCAAGACCGCGTGTCTGAAGTAGACTCCCGGAGTCATGACGCGGCCTGTGACCGCCTACGCCCCTCGAAGCGAGCGCAAGCCGTTGTACGTGAAGGTGGTGACGCAGCCCGCCCTCGCCGGGTGCTGGGCCGTCAACATCAGCGAGACGGGCATCGGCCTCATCGCCACGCCCAGAGGCCCCCAGGAGGGCCCTCGCGAGGGCGAGCCGGTGGAGTTGTCCTTCTCGCTGCCCGACTCGGGGGAGCACATCCGCGCATGGGGCGACGTGCGGTGGCGTCACGAGACGGGCGGCTCGGTGACGGCGCTCGGCGTCTTCCTGCACTCGTTCGAGGACTCGGACGGGGTGAAGCTGGCGCGCTACCTGGCCACCGCCCGGCTGCAGGTCGTGGTGGCGTTCGCCAGCGAGGACGAGGCCCAGGGGATTCGCGCGGCGCTGGAGGGCCAGGCCGTGCCCCACTTCGCCGCCAGCGCGGAGGAGGCGCGGGTGCTGCTCGCGCGCGGCGACGCGGCGGCGCTGCTCGTGTGTGGGCGGGATGAGGCTCGCGCCCTGGCGCTGGTGGAGACGTTCGTGGACGTGGACGAGGCCGCGGACCTGGCCAGCGGGGGGCCTGCCTCCGACCTGGCCTCGCGAATCATCTACTGCGCGCCCGCCGCGTCGGAGCGGCTGGTGGCGCTGTTCAACGCGGGCCTCGTGTTCCGCGCGCTTGGCCCGTCCGCGTCGCCGGACGCGGTGCGGCAGGCGGTGCTTCAAGCGGGCCGTGAGCGAGGCGTGCGCACCGAGCAGTGGCGCATGGCCCTGGAGCTGGAGCGCACCCTCTTGCGCGAGCGCGCCCTGGCGGCGGAAGGCGCCCCGAAGGAGCCGGGCCCGCGAGGCGAGGAGGACGTGGGCCTGCGCAGCGTCGCCATGCAGCGGGTGATGGAGATGGTGCGCCTGGTGGCCCCGCATCGCGTGGCGGTGCTGCTGCAAGGGGAGACGGGCACGGGCAAGGAGGTGCTCGCGCGCAGCCTGCACCGGCTGAGCGGGCGCGGAGAGCTGCCGCTCGTGGTGCAGGACTGCGGAGCGCTCACGGAGACGCTGCTGGAGAGCGAGCTGTTCGGCCACGTGCGAGGGGCCTTCACCAACGCGGTGGCGGACCATCCGGGGCTGTTCGTCCTGGCCAATGGCGGCACCATCTTCCTGGACGAAATCGAGAACACCACCCCCAACCTCCAGGCCAAGCTGCTGCGCGTGCTGGAGACGGGGGACGTGCGCCCGGTGGGCGGCACGCAGGTGCGCCACGTGGACGTGCGCGTGCTGGCCGCGAGCAACCGGGACCTGGGGGAGGAGGTGCGCAGCGGCCGCTTCCGCGCGGACCTCTTCTACCGGCTCAACAGCTTCACCATCGACATCCCCCCGCTGCGCGAGCGCCCCGAGGACGTGCCGGAGCTGGCGCGCTTCTTCCTGCTGCACTTCAACCGCGTGTTGCGCCGCTCGGCGAGCGGCATGTCCCAGGAGGTGGAGGACATGCTGCGCGCGTACCCGTGGCCGGGGAACGTGCGCGAGCTGCGCAACGTGCTGGAGCGCGCGGTGCTGCTGTCGCGCCCGGGCGAGGTGGTGTCGCGCCGGCTGCTGCCGCCGGGCCTCGTCTCCACGTCGCCGGTGCGCAACGAGCTGTCGGGAGACGGCTCATTGCGCGCGCGGCTGGAGCGGGTGGAGCGCGAGCTCATCCGCGAGGCGTTGGAGCGGCACGGCGGCGTGCTGCGGCGCGCGGCCGTGGCGCTGGGCATGGACCCGGTGACGCTGGGCCGGAGGGCCCGGCGTCATGGGCTGTGGAAGCAGGACTGAGGCTTCACGCGCTGGACATCAGTGCGCGCGAATCCACTGGAGGATGGGGCGCCAGACGCGCAGCCTGGCGCTGTCGGCGAGGAAGAGGTCCGCGTGTCCGAAGTCGAGCGCGCGCGACGCGGCGGGCAGGTCCCTCACGACGAGCGAGGTGACGTCCCGGCTGCCCAGCAGCGTGGTGGAGTACACGCCGTACTCACCGACGCCACCGCCCGCGCCCACGTAGAACACCGGCACCGTCACGTCGCGCAGCCGGTCGTCGTACGGCACGTCCTCGCCGCACAGCCACGCCTCCGACTCCACCACCTCGTTGATGCTCTGGTAGGGCGCCGCGGTCTGCGCGTACTCGTGGAGGTAGCCCTCCACCGTATAGGTCAGGCTGCCCGGCAGCCCCGAGGCGTCGGGGATTCCCGCCAGCAGGTGGTAGTTGGGCGTGAGCGGGTCCAGCGGCTTCATGATGGCGCCCGTGGCCGCCGCGGCGACGATGGCGACGCGCCGGTTGGTGGGGCGGCCCGTGCCCGGGCCGAAGATGTCATCCGGCATGATGGGCGAGGGCTCGTTGGGCGCGGTGGCCGCGAGCTTGCCAATGGCCTGGAGTCCCACGCCCGGCGCCACGCCCAGGAGCCCCCCTTCCGGCCCATACAGCGCCCGGCGCAGCTTCAGCGCCTCATAGCGCGCGCACGCCCAGGCCTGCTGCTGCGCGTGCTCGGGCGCGAAGCGCACCGGCATGTCCATGGGGATGAAGCCATCCACCTGGCGCCGGCCGCGCGGCAGCTGCGCCTCCGCGTTGAGATAGGCATGGGCGACGAGGGAGCCTCGGCTCCAACCCAACAGGTTCATCTTGCCGAAGGCGCCACCCGCGAGCCGCAGCCCGCGCGCCAGCCGCAATCCCGTGCCCACGTCCTGGGCATGTGTCCCCAGGTTCCACTCCGACATGAAGGAGAACTCCTGCGTCGCCGCGGGCACGCCCACCCAGCGCAGGTCGATGCCCCACACATCCAGGCCCTCCTGCGCGAAGTATGCGGCGATGGACTGACGCCGGGGGACCTGCTCGGAGTCCACGCTGGAGAGGAAGGCCTGCTCGAAGCCCCACGCATCCCCATGCACCATGAAGATGGCATCGCCCGTCCTCTCGGGCGTCCAGGTCGCGCTCTCCTTCACCACGCGGTGGATGACGACGGTGTCTTGAAGCCTGGGGCCCACCTGGAGCTTGAAGCGGTAGTGCGCGACATCACCGAACAGCACCTGGCGCGTGGCCCACAAGGGCAGGGCCCTGTCCGCGCCCCCCGACAACGCGGCGGAAGTCTCTCCCGTCGCGAGTGCTGTCTCCGCGGTGTCGCGTAACTCCTCCGCGCTGGCCGGAGGCTCGGAAATTCCACAACCCAACGACAGGAATGTCAGGCAGACAGTGAGGCGGAACCACGTACGCATAGGAACCTCGAATCGAAGAAGAGGGGTTCGGAACAGCCCGTGTCACCCATTGAGCAGAATCCAAGCCAGAGTCTGAACGCTTGAGACTCGCGGAAGCCCTTCTATCCATGGACTCCACGCTTGACGTCCACTTTGTAGCAACCGTCTGACATTCCTGGCGGGTGTGGTGCAAAGGACCCCGCTTCACGACTGAAGCAGGCGCATCACGGATGTGGTGTCACGGGGACGGCGGAGGTCAGGGCGGAGCGCGCGGAGTGGGCATGCGGGGGAGACTCACGAGGATGTGATTGCGAGCGGGGACGTCCGGCTCACCTGAAAGGAGACGTTCGAATCGCTTTCGGGAGGACATTCCTGGGAGGAGAGGGGGAGTGGTGAACAGGTGAGGGGTGGTTGCCCCTCCCGGGTCTTGGTTCGAGAGCCCACATCGACGGGACCTGGGAGGGCAGAGGTCACCGCGTGGGACGCGGGCCATGGCGCTTCGCGGGGAGAAAGTGGAGGCGTCATGGTGGAGCCCCGTTTCGAGCGCAACCTGGGAGTCATCAGTCCGGATGTGATGCAGCGGCTGGCCCGCACGCACGTGCTCGTCGCCGGCGTGGGAGGCGCCGGAGGGCAGTGCGCGGTGGACCTGGTCCGGCTGGGCCTGGGGTGCCTGACGCTCGCGGACTTCGACACCTATGAGCGTCACAACATGAACCGGCAGGTGGGCTGTTTCGAGAGCACGCTGGGTCAATCCAAGGTGGAGGTCGTGGGGCGGATGTGTCTGGACATCCATCCGTCGCTGCGGCTGCGGCGGGTGATGGAGGGCGTCACGGCCGCCAACGTGGAGACGGTGCTCGACGGTGGCGAAGGACTTCCTCCGGTGGACTACGTGGTGGAGGTCATCGACATCGCGGGGGGGAGCGCCAAGCAGGCCCTCCACCGCGCGTGCCGCGCGAGGGGTATCCCCGCGATGACGGGGTTGATGCTGGGCTTCGGCGCGGCGTTGCATGTCTTCCAACCGGATGCACCGCTGTACGAAGAGCTCTACATCCTCCCGGATGGCCGCGTGGACCTGCCGGCCATCATTCCTCACCTGGGCAGCTATCTGCTCCAGGACGCCATGGAGTCCTGTTACGCGGGGCGGGGGCACGCGCCCACGTGTGTCGTGGGCGCCACCACCGCGGCCGGGATGATGGTGAGCGAGCTGATGCGCGGGGTGATGCTGGGGGCTCGGGCCATGGTGTCGTGGCCGGAGTACCTCTACGTGGACTTGTTCGACCACCGCTATGTGCGAGCCGCCGCGGGCCGGACGCCGGTGCCGGCGCGACAGCCCGCGTGAGCCCGGGCCGGCGCGCCCTGGCCGCCGTCACACGACGCCGCGCTTGCGCGCCTCCTCGATGACCTTCGGCCCATCCACGCCCAGGCTGTGGGTGAGCAGCGGAGCCACCTGCTCGGCGCGCTGGTGGACGCGCTGGAGCGTCTCGTCGTGGGTGCGCGTGATGATGTTGATGCCCGCGATGATGACGCGCTGGAGGTTGTACTGGAGGTCGTTGCCCTCGACGATGGCGTGGATCTCCGTGAAGAGCGGCCGCGCGTCGGACTGGAAGGCGGAGAGGTTGTTGCGCTGCTCGGTGTTGGGGACGGCGGACCGGGAGGACAGGCTCGCCACCAGCACCAGGGGCGGTTTGAGCCGCTCGTGGGTCTCTCGCATCTCCTCGAAGACCGCCTGGATATCCTCTCGATTGGGAGGCGACTCCCAGCGCAGGAAGAAGACGCGGTCGATGAGGGCTGTCTTGTAGACGGTTGTCGCCATGGCGAGCTGCCGCTCCTTCGCAGTACCGGTGCTCCCGGGGCCGTTTCACCGCGTGAGGCTGGGCGGTGCCGGGCGGTCTGCTGGCCCATCCTGGGATCATCTCGTCTTCGCGGAAGCGGCCTGCCGGGGCGGGCATCACCCGGCGGACAATGGACCGCCTCCGCGTCTCCCGGAGTGTCCGCGCGCGGCGCTTTGCGCGCGGGCGGGTGTCGCGTGGTGGACGGCAACAAAAAGGCCCCCGCCGGGTGGGCGGGGGCCTGGGACTTCAGCGCGGACACCTTCGCGGGGAAGGGCCCGAAGGGCTTCAGTTGCCGGAGATGGTGACCTCGTCGACCTTGGCGGCGGTGATGGCCTCCTCGGTGAAGACGATGGGGCGCCACTGCTTGTTGGAGAACAGCTCCGTCTGGTCCGCGAAGTACGGCGAGGCCTTGTCGCTGGACTGGCTGTAGGTGAGCACCGCGCGGCCGTTGACGCCCTTCTCGGTGAACTCCATGGCCATGATGAAGCTGCTGCCGTTGTTGATGACGTAGCCGGTGTCGGTCAGGTTGGTGCGGCTGTTGATGATGTTGGTGCCGCGCACCGCGCTGTAGTCCGAGTCGGGCGTGGTGGACTTGAGCGTGCCCCAGGAGACGATGTTGGCCGTGCCGTCGTAGGCGCCGCCACCGTGGATGGGGATGCGCTTGCCGTCCACGCGGGTGCTGTACTGCGACTGACCCAGCGGCGCATCCACCGGAATCTTCGCCAGGTTGAGCCGGAAGACGGCGTTGGCCAGCGCGACGAGCACGGAGTCCGCGCTGCCGTCGGTGGGCGCGGCCTTCAGCCCGCGAGGCGTCTGGATGGGACGGGCCACGTCGAAGAGCTCCGAGTACAGCGACGTGGTGCCCGCGCCGGACACGCCCGTGGACAGCTCGCCCATGCTGAAGGCGCCGCTGAACTCACGCCACAGCGCCGCGCCCTTGCTGCCCGCGTCGTAGCGCAGGTCCCACGCGGCCAGCGCCGCGCAGCCCTGGCGGATGTCGATGACGGTGGTGTTGACCTGCACCGTCGGCACGCCCGTGCAGCGCGCCACGACCTGGTCCCGCAGGAGCTCCGCCGTCATGCCGCGGTTGCTCAGGATGGCGTTCTCCAGCTCCGCCACGGTGAACAGGTTGTCCGCGCCGGAGGCGCCGTTCTGCTCGGTGAGCAGCACCGCGTTCATGCGCGTGCGCGGCGTCTGGCCCACGCCCTCCAGGCCGTGCATGGGCGAGAAGTTGGTGAGCGGCGCCGCGGGGTTCGCCAGCCAGTAGCTGTCGTTGGCGTTGAAGACGAAGTCACGGCGGGCCAGCTTCGGGATGCCCGCGTAGGGCACGAGGCCGGGGCCGCGCGCGCCGGCGGCGTCACGCCACTCGTTCTCCGGGTTGCTGCCGTCGAGCAGCACCAGGCCCATCTCCCGCCAGATGTTGAAGGTCGGCGTGCCCGCCATGTTGGACGCCGCGCGCCACATGCCAATGGCCTTGTCGCTCAGGTTGGGCGTGGGGGTGGCGTCCGCGTACCAGACGTTGCCATCCCGGTCCGCGGCCATGGTGTTGACCCACGGGATGCCCTGCACCTGCGCATAGACGTTCTGGAACTCCGCCAGGCTCTTGGCCCGGTTCATCCCCACGAACTGGGAGACGAGCTGCGTGTTGTCCAGGTTGGCGTCGCGGTAGGTGAGCGCCGACTGCGTGGTCCACGGCGCCACGTTGGGGATGGCGATGACCGGGCCGTAGTGGCTGCTGTAGAACCGCTGGGTGATGCTCGTCACGGAGCCTTCCGGCAGCTTCACCAGGACGGTGATGTCGCGGGCGACCATCTCCCGCTCCTCGGTGCCGTACTTGTAGCGGGTGGGCTTGCCCGGCACGAGCTGCAGTCCGTAGAGCGTCATGCGCTGACCGGACGAGAAGGTGTGCGTCCAGGCCACGTGGTCGTTGAAGCCGATGAGCACCGCCGGAACGCCGAGCAGACCCACGCCGTAGACGTTGAGCTCGCCGGGGACGGTGAGGTGGCTCTCCCAGAGCTTGAGCTCGCCCTCCCAGGGGAAGTGCGGGTTGGCCACCACCATGCCGCGCTTGTTGGCGGCGCGGTCCGCGCCAATGGCCCAGCCGTTGCTACCGACGCTGTGGTGCTCCGGACGCTCCACCTTGAAGCTGTCCATCGGCGGGCGACCCACGGTGCTCGCGCCGGTGATGGGCGGCGTGGCCGCGGCGATGGCCAGGATGAGCTGGTAGCTGCTGCCCGCCAGGCCCACGCTGATGTCGTAGGCGAACAGGTCCACCGCGGTGATGGGCCTGACCCAGGGCGCGTTGGTGCAGGGCTTGGGGAGCTGGTCGCCCGGCGTCTCCGTCACATAGCGGTTGAAGCCCGCGACGTAGCCCTGGAACATCTCCTGGATGTCGGCGGGGAGCTTGGGGAAGGCGGCCTCCGCCTTCTCCTGGAGCTGGAGCACCCGGTAGCCGAAGTCGCTGCCCACGTAGGTGTTGCCGGGGCCCTGGCCCATGTAGCGGGCGCGCTCGCCGCGGACCTTGAGGATCTGGTCCGACAGGATACAGACGTGGTCCTTCGCGAAGGCATAGCCCTGGCCATAGGACAGGCTGGCCATGTTCTTGGCGGTGATGTGCGGGATGCCGTGCGACGTCCGGCGGATGGTGGCCTCGTACTTGGGAGGCTCTTCGGGTGGCAGCTTCGGGCCACCGTCATCATCCTCACCACAGGCGGTGGCGAAGGCCAGGCTCAGCCCGGCGAGGAGGGGAAGGTGCCATCGAGTACGCCCAGACTTCCAGGACGCCCCGCGCGGGGAGAACGCTGATCGAAAAGTTTTCATGGCGACTCGGGAGCGTAGGAAGGGGCTGATCCACCCGTCAAAAGTTTTCTGAAGATTGACTTTTGCCGGGAGCCTAAAGTCAGACGCAGTGCGGCATGAATCGGTGGGGTGGGGGTCGGGGGGAGTGGGGTCAGTGTGCTAGGAGAACGCGGATATGACGACCGAGCAGCCGCGTGCCCGTCGCCCGCGCCGCCACTTCTCGATGATTCGCACCTTCGTGCTCGCCGACTTCGTGACGCTGGGCAACGGCTTCGCGGGGACGGGGGCCATCCTCTCCGCGATGCAGTACCTGGCCACCGGGCGGGAGACGTGGCTGTGGGTGGCCTTCGCGCTGATGCCGTTGGCGTTGGTGATGGACTTCCTGGATGGGCGCATCGCCCGCTGGCGGTTCAAGAAGTCGCCCCTGGGGGCGGACCTGGACTCACTGGCGGACGTCATCTCCTTCGGCATGGCGCCGGCGGCGCTGGCCTTCGCGGTGGGGATGCGGGGGGCGCTGGACGTGGCGGTGCTCCTGTACTTCGTCGCCTGTGGCATCAGCCGGCTGGCGCGCTTCAACGTCACGTCCGCGGAGCTGTCGGACGAGTCGGGGAAGGTGAAGTACTTCGAGGGCACGCCCATCCCCACCAGCCTGGGGCTGGTGCTGGTGTTGGCGGTGGCCACGTGGCAGGGCCGCATTGGCGAGTCGATGTGGGGAGGGGCCTGGGAGTTGGGGCCGCTGGTGTTGCATCCGCTGGTGCTGCTGTACGCGGCCAGCGGCAGCGCGATGATCAGCAAGACGCTGCGCATCCCCAAGGTTTGAAGGGGATATCCGCGCCGCTCCCTGACACCGGGATTCGTCCCCGTGGGTGGTTGCTCGCCCAAGGGTGGGTGCCTAGTTTCACCCCCCGAGCCGCTCCAGGTCCTCATGTGAGGCAATGGAGGGGCATGGGTCGATGGGTGTGGGGAAGGGGTGGGGGCCATGACGTGGCGCAGGAGCTTGTGGGCCTTCGCGGTGTTCGGGCTGGTGGTCGGCTGTGCGGACCGTGAGCGCTCGACGCTGGCGGACGGGCGGCTGACGGCGACCCCTGGAGGGATGGACTTCCAGAGAGTCGCCCTCCACGACGCGCGCGAGACGGAGATTTCGCTGCGCAACGTGGGGCGCGCGCGCATCAACGTGAGCGAAGTCTGGGTGGAGGGCCCGGAGGGGGCCTACCTGGCGACCTTCACGGACGAAGGGCCGCACAGCCTGGTGCCTGGCAGCGCGCGCGCGCTTCGCGTGCGCTACACGCCGACGAACGAAGGCGGCCAGGACGCGGTGCTGGTGGTGCGCTCGGATGCGCAGTTGGAGCCGCTCCTGCGCGTGCCGCTGTCCGGGAAGGGCGTGGCCGCATGGGCGCGGGTGTCTCCCGGCGCGCTGGACTTCGGGCGCATCGAGGCGGACTCCACGAAGACGCTCACGTTGTCGTTGGACAATCCGACGGAGCTGCCCGTGGAGGTGATGCCTCGGGTGGTGGGCGCGGACCGCGACGAGTTCGTGGTGTCGCCCATGTCGGTGGCGCCGCGAAGCCGCGCGGAGCTGGCGCTGACCTTCCGACCGACGCGGGTGGGGCGCAAGCAGGTGGCGCTGGCGGTGTCGCCGTGCCGAGGCTGCGCGGACCTGTCGGTGAAGCTGTCCGCCGAGTCGCTCGAGCAGGCGGTGGTGGCGGAGCCTCCCGTGGTGGACTTCGCGGCGGTGCCCGTGGACCGGGACGACATCCGGGAGTCGCGCATCCGCAACGTCAGCACGGAGCCGGTGACGGTGACGGGGCTGACGTTGGATGGCACGGACGCGTCCTTCTCCCAGGCCCCGCCGCAGGTGGGCTTCCCCCTGGTGCTCCAGCCGGGCGAGGTGCGCGCCGTGCCGTTCCGCTACAGCCCCGGACACATGGGGCCCGCGGAGGACCTGGCCCGCTACCATGTGGCGAGCCGGCGTCACCCCACCACGGATGTGATGCTGCGAGGCTTCGGTGGCGCGGCGGAGCTGTGTGTGTCGCCGGTGGCGCACGACTTCGGCATGCAGCCGCTGGGCTCCAAGTCGCGGGTCATGGTCAACGTGAAGAACTGCGGTGCCACGAACGCGGGCACGCTCACCATCCAGTCGCTGGAGTGGCGGACGGACCCGACGGGGCCGCTCCAGTTCAACCACGCGCCGCTGGCCATCCCGTACACGCTGCAGCCGGGGCAGGAGGTCAACATCCCCGTCTACTACGAGCCCACGCGCGCGGGCCGGGCGACGGGCGTGCTGGTGATGAGCACCAACGCCTATGCCACGGGCACGGTGGACCTCACCTTCCGGGGCGAGGCGCTGGCGCACGCGCCCTGTGAGCTGGCCATCACCCCGGCCGTGGTGGACTTCGGCACGGTGCCCCCGGGCCGAGGCGCCGTGCTGGGCGTGAAGCTGGAGAACAAGGGGCGGGACATCTGCCCGGTGAAGAACGTCCAGCTTCGCGACAACGGCGGTGGGGTGTTCAGCCTGCCGGGGGGGGGCCTCTTCGGCGTCACCCTCTATCCGGGGGATTGGTTCAGCTTCCAGGTGGCCTTCAACGCGCCGATTCTCGGCGGCTCCTTCACGGGCGAGGCCCAGGTGGAGCAGATGAACCCGGCGAATCCGCTCCTGGTGGTGCCGCTCGTCGCGCAGTCGGAGACGTCGTGCTTGATGGCGTCGCCCTGGTACGTGGACTGGGGCGTGGCGCGGCGCGACTGTCCGCCCGAGCCCCGCGAGGTGAACTACCTCAACGCGTGCACCAGGCCCGTGTCCGTGTCGCGGGTGTGGGTGGGGCCGGGCACCACGGACGGCGAGTTCTCGGTGGGCGGCGTGCCCACGCCCCAGCCCTTCACGCTCCAGCCGGGCGAGGCCTTCACGGTGGACGTGGAGTACGCCGCTCAGGTCTACGGGATGAACCTGTCGCCGCTGTTCGTGAACTCGAGCGATCTCACAGCGCCGTTGCTGGTGCCACTCATTGGCGAATCCTCCAAGCGGATGGAGAAGACGGACACCTTCACCCAGCAGGACGTGAGCAAGGTGGACGTCCTCTTCGTCGTGGACAACACGGCGTCCATGGTGGAGGAGCACCCGCGCCTGGTGGCCGCGGTGCCCTCGTTCGTGGACACGGCGCTCGCCAAGCAGGTGGACCTGCACGTGGCCGTCACGACGACGGGCATCGGCCCGGTGGCGGGGGCGTGTCCGGGCGGCGCGGACGGCGGGGAGGCGGGGCGCTTCTTCCCCGTGGACAACTCCCACCCGCGCATCCTCACGCAGGCGATGGCCGACCTGACGGAGGCGCTCCAGCAGAACGTGCAGGTGGGGCAGTGCGCCCACGTGGAGCAGGGCTTCGAGGCCATGCGGCGCGCGCTGTCTCCGCCCTTGGTGAACAACGCGGATGATCCTCGCACGCCGATGCCTCGCGACGGCAACCTGCGGTTCCTGCGGGACTCGGCGGCGCTCGTCGTCGTCTTCATCGGGGACGAGGACGACCACTCGCCCGACGGCGTGGACACCTACGTGCAGTGGGCCCAGCAGCTCAAGGGGCAGAACCAACCGCAGCGCGCCACGTTCTACGCCATTGCCCCCACGGCGGCGGCGTGTGGCACGGCGGGTGGAGCGGGCACGCGCTACGCGGAGGCCACGGTGCGCACGGGCGGCGAGGTGATGAACGTGTGCGCGGCCAACTACGGGCCGCTGCTGACGGCGGTGGCCAACAAGGCCTTCTCCGCGCAGGACCGCTTCCCGCTGAGCGACGCGCCGGAGCCGGGCACGGTGACGGTGACGGTGAACGGCCAGCCGGCGGCGGGGTGGCGCTACGACGCGCCCACCAACAGCGTCATCTTCACCGCGGTCCCCGCCCCGGGGGCCAAGGTGGCCATCACCTACCGGCGCTCCTGCGCCGCCCGGTGAGTGGGGGGAGAGGGCCTCGGATGTGAGCCAGTCGAAGGGCCCTCCATCCGGCCCTCGACGTTCATGTCGGCCCCGGGTGCTACAGGTCTGCTTCCGCCTGTGCGGATGACCAGAAAATTGGAGGGCTCCTCACGGTGTGTACCCTGAGGTCGTACCCGCTCCCGCCGAGGAGGCACCCGGTGATGTCCCCAGACTCCGAAGGAACGACGACGACGAGCGCGGGTGGCTCCTCGCGAGCACGCGCCCAGGGCCTCCGGGTCATCCAGGGCGAGGGCCGCCGCAAGGAAGAGCCGCTCGCCTCGCGGGATGCCGTGGCTCGCGCGCTGATGGAGGCCGGCGCCGACCTGCTGCTCCGGCGGATTACTCCCGCCCGAGCCCAGGAAATCGAGCGTAAGGTGGATCGCGTCCTGGACCTGTTCGACCGGGTGGACCGGGCGCCGGTGCTGATGCCGGTGCTGAAGCGGCACCTGGACGAGCTGGAGGCGCTGATGCGGGAGACCCGCGAGGTCCGCGCCGCTCGCCGGTAGCGTCTCTTGAGGCGAACCGGTTTCGGGGGCACCACAAGGGTTTGACCCCCCTGGCGTGTGGGCTTACGCTCGGGGCTTCGCCGCGCCCGGATTCCAGCAGGCCACGGGCCGTGGAATTTCCCCGTGGGGAGCGGTCGGGTCGCCGTGACCATTGAAACGTATGGCAGGTACCAGCTCCTGAAGCGGCTCGCCATGGGCGGGATGGCGCAGTTGTACCTCGCGCGCCAGCCGGGCCCGGAGGGCTTCGAGAAGCTGGTGGTGGTGAAGCGAATCCTCCCGCACCTCGCGGAGAACGACGACTTCGTCAAGATGTTCCTGGACGAGGCGCGCATCGCGGCGCGGCTCAACCACGCCAACGTCGTGCAGATCTTCGACCTGGGTGCGCAGGACGACTCGTTCTTCATCGCCATGGAATACATCCACGGCGAGGACATGCGCCGGGTGTGGAAGCAGTCGGAGGCCATGGCGCAGCCGGTGCCGGTGCCGCTGGTGTGCCGCATCCTCATCGAGGCCTGCGCGGGCCTGGACTACGCGCACAAGCGCACGGACCCGACGACGGGAAAGCCCCTGGGCATCGTCCACCGCGACGTGTCCCCGCAGAACATCCTCGTGACGTTCGAGGGTGGGGTGAAGGTCGTGGACTTCGGCATCGCCAAGGCGGCGGACCAGGCCACGGTGACGCGCTCCGGAGTGCTGAAGGGCAAGTACTCGTACATGTCGCCGGAGCAGGCGGCGGGGCAGCGGGTGGACTGCCGCGCGGACATCTTCGCGCTGGGCGTGGTGCTGTACGAGCTGCTGACCAGCACGCGGCTGTTCAAGCGGGGCAGCGACATCCAGACGCTCGCGGCGGTGGCCGAGTGCAAGGTGGCGCCGCCGTCGCAGGTGTCCGCGCGGGTGCCGCAGGACCTGGACGCCATCGTGCTCAAGGCGTTGGCGAAGAACCCCGCGGACCGCTACCAGGAGGCCGTGCACCTCCAGCTCGCGCTGGAGGAGTGGCTGAGCGAGCGCCGGCTCCCGTCGTCCACGGCGCATGTCTCCGCGTACATGAAGGAGATCTACGCGGAGCGCCTGGCGTCGGAGGCCCGCTCGGGCGAGCTGCCCTCGGAGGACCCCGCGGATTCCGCGTCCGGTCCGGGACGGCAGGAGGCGGGCTCACGGCGCACCGGATTGCGGCCCGCGCTGCCGCGCACGAGCGGCTCGACGGAGGGGGAGACGGCGGCGCTGCGTCCGCGAGGCACGGGCAAGACGGGGCGCATCGAGCTGTCGTCGCCGGGGGCCCGGCTGTCGGGCCAGCGCAAGGCGGTGGAGCCTGTCGCCCCGGACAAGGCGTCTCGCTCGGGGATGGGCGCGGTGCCGACGCCGCCGCGAGTGGAAGAGGACGCGCCGACGGTGGACGGACGCGCCGCTTCGCGCGCGACGCTGACGGACGTGAAGGCCGCGACCGAGCCGAAGCCGGCGGAGGTCCGCGCCTCGACGCGGCCGGTGCCCGTCTTCCGCGTGGAAGAGGACGCCCCGACGCTCGCGATGCCGGAGCTGGCGGGGCCGCTGCCCAAGCCGTCGCGGGTGGCGCTGCCGTTGCCGCAGGTGGACGACGACCTGGAGGAGGAGGACGCGCCCACGCTGTCGCTGGGCATGTCCCGCCCCGGCCGCAAGAAGCCGGGCGTCGCGCGCGCGGTGGAGCCGCCTCCGCCCGCGTCTCGCCTCGGGTGGTGGATTCCCGCGGTGGGCCTGGGCGTCGTGGTGCTGGTGCTGCTGTGGGCCTGGCTGAAGCCGGAGCCCGTGGTGCTGGCCCCGGCGCGGGTGGAGACCGTGCCGTCGGGCGCGCGGGTGGTGTTCGACGGGCAGGAGATGTCGGCCCGCACGCCGCTGACGCTGCCGGAGATGCCCGAGGGCCGCTACTCGCTCGTGCTGTACCGCGAGGGCTACCAGGAGATGCGGACGGAGCTGGAGATCAAGAACTCCGGTCCGGTGCCGCTCGGCGTGTTGAGGTTGGTGCCGGTGGTGCAGCGGGCGCCAGCGCCGGAGGCCGCGGCCTCCGAGGCGCCCCAGGCTCCGCCGCCGCCCCCGGAGGCGGCGCCCGTGGCGAAGGTCCGGCTGCGAGTGGACGCCGAGCCGTCCCGGGCGGTGGTCATCGTGGACGGCCAGCAGCGCGGCGCGGCGCCGGTGGTGCTGGAGGTCGCGCCGGGCGTGGCGCTGGCGGTCCGGGTGGAGGCGGAGAAGTACCGGCCGGGCGAGCGCACGGTGACGGTGGGCTCGGGACCGGAGCAGGTGGAGCGCTTCACGCTGCAACCCGAGGAGCGCGCGCAGCCGACCGTCCGACCGCCCCGTCCGGAAGCCCGGGTGGAGTCACGCACGGCGAAGGTGCGCTTCGCGGTGCGCCCCTGGGCTGAAGTCACGTGTGGAGGCAAGAAGCTGGGGGAGACGCCTTTCGAGGAAGTCGAGCTGCGCCTGGGTACCTATGACTGCAAGTTCTTCAATCCGGACCTCAAGAAGACGGTCAGTCGACGTATCGAGGTAAAGCCCATCGAGCTCAACGTGGTGAGCGTGAAGCTGGAATAAGCACATGGTTGGGACGCTCTCGTGACGCTCGTTGCCGGCATGCAGATCGGCAAGTACGTCGTCCGCCGCAAGCTCGCGGAGGGCGGGATGGCGGAGATCTATCTCTGCACCGCCCAGGGCGCCGCCGGGTTCGAGAAGGAGGTCGTCATCAAGCGGGTGCGCTCCTTCCTCGCGAGCGACCCGGAGTTCGTGGGGATGTTCATCGCGGAGGCGCGGCTCGTCTCGCGGCTCAACCACGCGAACGTGGTGCAGATCTTCGACTTCGACCAGCACGAGGACACGTACTACCTGGCGATGGAGTACGTGCGCGGCTGCTCGCTGTGGGAGCTGCGCAAGCGCTGCAAGGAGATGATGGACCCGGTGCCGCCGATGCTGGTGGCGCACATCGGCGCGGAGGTCGCCCGGGGGCTGCACTACGCGCACCGGCTGAAGGTGGACGGCCACCCGCTGGACCTGGTGCACCGCGACGTCACGCCGCAGAACGTGCTGCTGTCGCATGACGGCGCGGTGAAGCTGACGGACTTCGGCATCGCGAAGGCCGGCAAGAAGCTCACGCAGCCCGGAGTCCTGAAGGGCAAGTTCGCGTACATGTCCCCGGAGCAGGCGCGGGGCGAGGACGTGGACTCACGCACGGACCTCTTCGCGCTGGGCGTGGTGCTGTGGGAGCTCCTCACGGGCGGGCGGCTGTTCGACGGTGAGTCGGAGCTGGCGGTGCTGCGCGCCGTGCAGCACAGCGTGATTCCGCCCCCGGCCCGGCTCAACCCGGCGGTGCCCGAGGCGCTGGACGCGGTGGTGATGCGCGCCCTGGAGCGAGACCCCTCGGCGCGCTTCCAGACGGCGGGCGAGCTGGACCGCGCCCTGGCGCAGTGCGTGTTGGAGCACGCGACGTCCGTGGATGACACGGACCTGGCCGCGTTCATGCGGCGGCTGTTCCCCGTGAGCCCGACGCAGGCGCTGCCCGCGATCCAGGAGCGCACGCAGGTGCTCGGCAATGCGCCCGCGCCCGAGGGACAGGACGCCGCGCTGTCCCCGTCGCTCAGGGAGCCCACGGCGGTGCTGAAGCCCGGGCGCACGCAGGCTCGGGAGCCCGCGTCGCCGGATGAGGACGTGGACGCGGACACCTTCGTGCTGCCGCGCCGGGGCGAGGAGGTGGAGGGGCTGGTGGGGCGGGTGCCCGTGGCGACGCCTCGGATGCCGCTGCCCGCGATGCCGTCGTCCCCCGTGGGCCGCGCGAGTGCCTCCCTGGCGGAGTCCGGGTCCCTGGTGCGTCCGGAGGGTGGGGGGCTCGAGGACTCGATGCGCGCCCCGGCCCGGACCCAGAGCCGGCCAGGGGGCGTCCCGGCCGTGCCCGCGCCCGTGGACGAGGCCGAGCGTCACGAGCCGACGAAGGTCGGGCGCACGAAGAGTCAGTCGAAGCGCCCGGTCGAGCCGTCGCCGGACCCGGTGGTGCGTGACTCCGAGGAGGCGGGACTCGCCTCGGAGGAGGGCGCCGAGTCCTCCTCGGGGGAAGAGGCCGGGAAGGTCTCCGTCTGGAGCAATCCCTGGGCGAAGGGGCTGACCGCGGGCCTGTGCCTGGCGCTCGCCGCCGGGGCGGTCGTCGCGTATCGCTTCGACTCCGGCCCCAAGCCGCTGCCTCCGTCTCGGACCTCGGTGGGTTCGCAGCCTCGGACGCCCCCGGAGCCCGTCGCGCCGACAGCGGTCGCGCGGGGGGCTGGCGCCGGCACTGTCCAGGACACGACAGTTCCTGTTTCCGCCACGAAGCCACCAGAGCAGGGGACGGCCGCCGACTCCGAGGCCGAGGTGGAAGGGCTGAAGCGTGAGGCCGTGCTCGCCACGCCTCCGAAGTCCGCCGAGGAGGGCACTTCCCAGCAGCCCGCGCGCCAGGCCGCCGCCAATCCCACCGGGCTGCTGGTGGTGAAGGCCACGCCCTATGCGACGGTCTTCGTCGATGGTCGTCGCCTCGGCGAGGTCTCCGGCCGGGCCTCCTTCAAGCTCGCCCCCGGCACCTACAAGCTGCTCTTCAATCACCCCGCGGGCGACAAGCGCTTCGACGTCACCATCACCGAAGGCACCACGGTGACGCGCGAGTTCCGTCCGCCCCGGAGCCGCTGAGCCCCGCGCCGCTCCGGCGCACCGCCACCCCGTTGCTGATGTTCACGCGTTGACACCTCCAGACCCTGGAGGTCGAGCCGCGCCCTGGGGCGTCTCCGACACCTGCTGCGCCTCGCGCTCTCACCCGCTGGAGGCCGCGAGCGCTCGTCGCTGACGCGAAGCGCCACGCCCTCTCGCGGGTGCGCGTCGGCGCGTCCGTTTCCTCCCCCGAGCAACGCGCCGTGCGCCCTCCCGGCGCTACGGACCTGTAGCGGTCTACCTTGACACCGAAGGGTCGTTTCTGGCACTCAGTGTCCTCTTCTGAGTAGCTTATATTCAATGGAACCGATGGACCTGTTGGACCCCGACGAGATTGCTCGGATTGAGCGCGAGAACGCGGGCGGACTGCCCGCGAGCGCCATCCTGGAAATCTTTCGTCCCAGGGGCGTGCGTCTGTCGGAAGCGACCTTCCGCAAGTACGTCCAGGCGGGGTTGCTACCGAGAAGCCGCCGGGTCGGTCGTAAGGGGAAACACCAGGGGAGCTTGGGTCTCTATCCAGTGGAAGCCGTGCGCCGGATCAACGTCATCAAGCGGATGATGGCGGAGGGGCACACCCTGGAGGACATCAAGAAGTCCTTCGTGTTCCATCGCAACCACATCGACCAGGTGGAGCGGGACCTCGGGGGTCTATTGGATGGGCTGCAGGGCGAGTTGGGAGAGCGCGCCTTCGGGGGAGAGCACCGTCGTTCGCTCGAGGCGGAGTTGGCAACGCTGCGGCAAAGAGCGCAGGATCTGGTCCGGGACGTGGCCCGGCTGGGGAGCGCAGTCACCGCACGCGAAGACGAATCGATGAGTTCGCAATAAGATGCCGGCCCTGGAACCGGTGGACCCGGTTAGACTGGCCTCACGTGGAGGGGACATGTCGGAAGTGAAGCAAGTGGAGGAGGGCGGAGACCAGGCGCAAGAGGACCTGGCGCAGGAGCGCCGACGGTCCAAGACGATGTCGCGCAAGGAGATGGCGCGTGATTTGCGTCGTCGCCGTTTGACCGGGCAGGTGGACCCGGAAGAAGCGGACCTGCTCAAGCAGATGGATGACACGCGCCCGCGCACCCGAGCCGACTGCGTCAACGGCCCGCGCCCGTGCCAGTTCGTCTCTTGCAAGCACAACCTCTATCTGGATGTGAATCCGGAGACGGGGTCCATCAAGCTCAACTTCCCGGACAAGGAGATCTGGGAGCTCGAGCACACCTGCGCCCTGGACGTGGCGGAGAAGGGTGGAATCACGCTCGAGGAGGTGGGGGAGATCATGAACCTCACCCGCGAGCGCATCCGCCAGGTGGAGACGCGCGGGCTGATGAAGCTGCGCGAGGCCACCGAAGCCGAGCCCCCCGTCTCGGCCCGCAAGCCCTGAAGCGACCGGCGGCTTGCAGCCGCCGACATCGCGCCGACGTGTTGCGTTGACACCCCAGGGGGTGGTTGCTAGTACCGCCGCTTCCCGCACACCGAGGCGCACACGTGCTGGCTCTCCTCAGCGTTTCCGATAAGCGAGGTCTGGTTCCCTTCGCCCAGGGGCTGGTTCACCTGGGCTTCCGCTTGCTGTCGACGGGAGGGACGTTGGAGGCGCTCAAGAGCGCCGGAATCCCCGCCACGCAGGTGTCCGAGCACACGAAGAGCCCCGAGATACTCGGCGGCCGCGTGAAGACGCTCCACCCGCGCATCCATGGCGGCATCCTGGGCCGCCTGGAGCTGGAGGCGGACCGGGAGGAGATGAAGGCTCATGGCATCGAGCCCATCTCGCTGGTCGCGGTGAACCTCTATCCCTTCCGTCAGACGGTGTCCTCGGGTGCCGCGGAAGCGGAGGTCATCGAGCAGATTGATATCGGCGGGCCCGCGATGGTGCGCGCGTCCGCGAAGAACTTCCGTCACGTGGCCGTCGTCGTGGACCCGGACGACTACCCCGCGGTGCTCGCGGAGTTGGAGCAGCAGAAGGCGGTGGGGGAGTCCACGCGCCGCAAGCTGATGCGCAAGGCGTTCGCGCACACCGCGGCCTACGACGCGTCCATCTCCGCCTGGCTGTCCGCTCAGGCAGCGGAGCCCTTCCCCGGAGAGCTGTCGCTGTCGTTCCGCAAGGCGCAGGACCTGCGCTACGGCGAGAACCCGCACCAGCGCGGCGCCTTCTATCGCGAGCACTCGGCGCCCTCGGAGCCGACGGTGGGCTTCGCGAAGGTGCTGCAGGGCAAGGAGCTCTCGTACAACAACATCCTGGACCTGGATGCGGCGCTCGGCCTGGTGCTGGAGTTCCCGGAGCGGCCCACCGCGGTCATCATCAAGCACAACACGCCGTGTGGCGTGGCGGTGGATGACGCGCTGGTGAAGGCGTACCGCACGGCGCGGTCGGTGGATGAGATCTCCGCCTTCGGTGGCATCGTGGCGCTCAACCGCGAGGTGGACGAGTCCACCGCCCAGGCCATGGCGGAGACCTTCCTGGAGGCGGTCATCGCCCCGTCCTACTCGCCGGCGGCGCTCCAGGTGCTCGCGGCGAAGAAGAACCTGCGGCTGCTGGAGGCGGGGCCCGCCCTGGCGTCGCCGACGGCCAGGCCTCGGGCGCAGCTGGACGGGCGGAGCGTCTCCGGGGGGCTGCTCCTCATGGACCGTGACGCGGTGGAGCCGGAGCTCTCCTGGAAGGTGGTGTCAAAACGGTCCCCCACCCCGGACGAGGAGCGGGCCCTGCGGTTTGCATGGAAGGTGTGCAAGCACGTCAAGAGCAACGCCATCGTCTTCTCGTCGGGCAGCCAGCTCCTGGCGCAGGGCGGCGGACAGACGAACCGGGTGGACTCGGTCCGAATCGCGATGCAGCGCGGCGGAGAGGTCCTCAAGGGGAGCGCGGTGGCCTCGGACGCCTTCTTCCCCTTCCGGGACGGCCTGGACGAGGCGGCCCGGGCGGGGGCGACCTGCGTCATCCACCCCGGGGGCTCTGTCCGGGATGCGGAGGTCATCGCCGCCGCCGATGAACATGGGATGGCCATGGTGGTGACGGGAGTGCGACACTTCCGCCACTGAGTCATGCGCATCGTCTGCCAGAAATGCGCGGCTGCCTACGCCATCGATGATCGGCTGATCACGGCGAAGGGTGTCCGCGCGCAATGTCCCCGCTGCCGGAACCTGCAACTCGTCCGGCGCGATTCCTCGGCCGTTCCCTCTGGGGACGTGCCGGCCGCAGCGCCTCGTCCCGCGTCGTCCGCGCCTCCCGTGGCGGATGACCTCTTCGCGGAGTTGGGAGGGCCCGCCGCCGCGGCGCCCACGGAGGTCTCCTCCGCCCACGGGCGAGCCGCGAAACCCGCCGCGGACCTGTTCGCGGACTTCGGTGCTCCAGCGCCCGAAGCGAGCGCGGCGCCGGGCGTGGACCCCTTCGCGTCGCTGGGGGATTCCCCGGGCTCGGGCTCGGGGGATCCGCTGCTCGACTTCCTGGGCCCGGCACCGACGGCACCTCCCGCTCCCGTCGCCCGGATGTCTCCGGGACCTGGCGCGGTGCCTGTCTCCGTGATGCCTCCCGCCGCGGCCGCGCCCGCGCCGTCCCGCGCGGCGGCTCCGGCCCCCGCTGCTGCTGCCGCGCCGAAGTCGGCGACGATGGGGTGTCGCACGTGCGGCAAGTCGCTGCTGGACCCCTTCGACCAGGCGCTCGGCATCTGTGATGGATGCCGGCAGCGGGAGTCGGCGGGTGGGGCGGCCAAGGCGGCTCCGGCTCCGGCGCCCGCCGCGTCGGCCGACTTCCTGCCTCCGCTCAGCGCTCCCGAGGAGGGCGGAGGAGAGTCGCTGGAGCTCGCGTCGCGCACCTCGCCCGCGCCTGGGCTCGCCTCCGAGCCGCGCAGCAATCCGCGCGCGGCGCCATCGCGGGTCGCGAGTGGTGTGCGGTCGGGCTCCGCCGAGAAGCAAGGGGCGCGTGGCTCGTCCGGAGGACGCTGGGCGTTGGTGGGTGGCCTGGTGTTGCTGGTCGCCGGAAGCGGGGTGGCGGGCTTCTTCTACCTGAAGCACCAGGAGGATCAGCGTCTCCGCGCCGCCGCGCCGCCTCCTGTCGCCGCGATTCCCGAGGCCGTTCAGCAGGTGCTGCCTCGCTGGAAGCTGAAGTACCTGATGTTGGAGGGCACGTCGCAGGAGCGGCTCGCGGAAGGACAGGCGCAGCTCGCTCGGGACGAACGCTTCGCGTATGCGGAAGCGGAGGAGTCCTTCCAGCAGGCCCTGTTGCTGGACCCTCGCAGCGACGAGGCCATCAGCGGCTACACCCAGGCGCTGGCGTTGGGGCGAGGCCCGGGGCTGGATGACGCGTCGTTCGCGGAGGCGAGCAGCCTGGTCGAGGCGGCGGAGGTCCGCGCCGGCCGGACGCCCGGGATGCTCCTGGCTCACGCGAACCTGCTGCTGACGCGCTTCCGTCAGGAGGAGCTGCTCAAGCGCGCGAAGGAGCTGGCGGAGGAGTCGCTGGCGAATGCCCAGGCCACGGCGGCGCAGAAGGCGGAGGCGCACCTGGTGCTCGGCCGCGTGTACCTGTCGTCGTCCGGCGCGCTGGCGCACCAGCACTTCGACTCCGCGCAGAAGCTGGCGCCGGAGCTCAAGCGCATCCAGTACTACCGGGCGCTCGCGCACGAGTCGGCGGGTGAGTATCGGCTCGCGCTGGAGACCTTGCGCAAGCGGCTCGCGGCCGACCCGCGTGACTGGGACAGCCTCGCGACCACGTCGCGCATCTACCAGGAGGTCGGTGAGCCGGACGAGGCGCGCAAGCTGTACGAGGAGCGCGTGAAGGCCGACCCCGAGGAGCTCCGCGCGCTGCTGCCGCTGGCGGTGCTGCGCTACCAGTCGGAGGGCAGTCCGGCCGTGGGCGTGCGCGAGCTGCGTGCGCTGCTCAAGAGCCGTGAGCGCTACAGCGCGCGCGATGTCGCGGAGGTGCTGGTGCACCTGGCCGCCGCGGAGCGCGCGCTGGGCAACAGCGACGCGGCGCTGAAGGCGGCGGAGGAGGCGCTCGGGTCGTCAGCGGACCTGCCCGAGGCCCACCTGCAGGTCTTCCTCGTCGCGCTGGAGCAGCGGGACGCGGCGAAGGCTCGCAAGCACTTGAGTGGCATCCAGGGCTGGCTGGGCGACCGCGCCTTGGAGGCGGTGCTCGAGGGCCGTGTGCTGCTGCTGGAGAAGAAGCCCGCGCAGGCGCTGGAGCGCTTCACGGAGGCGAGCACCCGCGACGACCGGCGTCTGGACGCACAGCTGCTCGCGGGTGTGGCGGCGGCGGGTGCGAAGCGTCGCGAGGATGCGTTCCGGGTGCTGAACCAGGCGCTGCGCGCGGACCCGTTGAGGCTGGAGCCTCGGGCGCTGGTGACGCGCTTCTGGATGCGGCCCTCGGACACGGTTCGCGGCGTGGAGGACATCATCCTCGCGCTGGCCGAGAACGCGGACGACCCGGGGCCTCACCTGTACGAAGGGCTGCTGCGCTTCCACCAGGGCGACCTGGACGGGGCGGACCGTCACTTCCGCGAGGTGCTGGAGTCGGACAGCAACAACGCGGGCGCCATGGCGTACCGGGCGCTCATCGCGCTCCAGCGAGGAAACGCGTCGGAGGCCCGTGCGCTGGCGGCGCGCGCCGTGTCGGCGGGGCGGCAGTTGCCCGTGGCGCACCTGGCGCAGGGATTGGTGCTGGCGGAGGGGAAGCAGGTGGAGCCGGCCAAGCGCTCCTTGCGCGAGGCGCTGGGCCTGTCCCCCACGTTGTTGTCGGCCAAGGCGCGGCTCGCGCAGCTGGAAGTGCCGCAGCGGCGCGCCGATGCGCGGGCCCAGTTGGTGAGCGTGGTGGGGCTGGACCCCGCCTATCTCCCCGCCAAGCGGATGCTCTACCTGTTGGAACGGTGAGGTGGATGTGAAGGTCCTGTTGCTGGGTTCCGGAGGCCGTGAGCACGCGCTGGCTTGGAAGCTCTCCCAGAGCCCTCGGCTCACGCGGTTGTGGTGTGCCCCGGGCAACCCGGGGACGGCGAAGCTGGCGACGAACGTGCCCGTGAAGGCGGACGCGCCGGACGAAGTCGTCGCGCTCGCTCGGCGGGAGTCGGTGGACCTGGTGGTGGTGGGGCCGGAGGCGCCGCTGGTGGCGGGTGTCGCCGACGCGCTGGCCCAGGCCGGCATCCCTTGCTTCGGGCCGGTGGCCGGAGCCGCGCTCATCGAGGGCTCCAAGGCGTTCGCCAAGGAGATCATGGCCGAGGCGGGGGTTCCCACGGCCGCCTTCCGCACCTTCACGGACGCGGCCGAGGCGGAGGCCTACGCCGTCGAGCAGGGCCGCATCGTCGTGAAGGCGGATGGGCTGGCGGCGGGCAAGGGGGTCATCGTCGCGCACGACGTGGACGCCGCGCGTGAGGCGGTGCGCGCGGTGGCGGCGATGGGCGCGTCGGGACAGCGCATGGTGCTGGAGGAGCTGCTGGAGGGCGAAGAGGTCTCCGCCATGGCGCTCTGCGACGGCGAGCGCTACGTCATGTTGCCCCTCTCGCAGGACCACAAGCGCGTGGGGGATGGCGACACGGGGCCGAACACGGGAGGCATGGGCGCATACAGCCCCGCGCCCTTCCTGGATGACGAGCAGCTGGCCCAGGTGGGCGAGAGCGTCATCGCGCCGACCCTGGCGGTGCTGCGTCGCCGGGGGCTGCCCTTCAAGGGCGTGCTGTACGCGGGGCTGATGCTCACGCGAAGCGGGCCCAAGGTGCTGGAGTTCAATGCGCGCTTCGGGGACCCGGAGACGCAGGTGCTGATGATGCAGCTGGGCGAGGACCTGCTGCCCCTGGTGGACGCGTGCGCGCGCGGCCAGCTGGTGGAGCGGCGGCTCGCGGTGGCGCCCGGTTCGTCGGTGGGCGTGGTGGTGGCCGCGGGGGGATATCCGGACGCGCCTCGCAAGGGGCAGCGCATCGACGGGCTGGATGCGGTGCCGTCGGATGCCACGGTGTTCATCGCGGGCGCGGAGGAGCAGGGTGGGGCGCTGGTCACCAGCGGCGGGCGGGTGCTGACCGTCTGTGCTCGGGGCGAGGACCTGGCCCAGGCGCGAGCGCGCGCGTACGCGGCGATGGCGGCCGTGCGCTTCGAGGGCATGCACTTCCGCCATGACATTGGCGCGAAGGGGCTGAAGGCGACTCCGTGACCCGCATCTCCCGCTATCTCCTCATGGAGCTGTTGGTGCCGCTCGGAGTCTGGGTGGCCTTCATGTTCCTGCTGCTGTTCGTGATGCAGTTCCTCCGCGGAACGGACGTGCTGCTGGGTTCGTCGGTGACGCTGACGGACCTGGGGAGATTGGTGGCGTACCTCACGCCGCACTTCTTGATGATGGCGCTGCCCATCGCGTTCCTGCTGGCCATCCTCCTGGGGTTGGGGCGGCTGGGGGAGGACCGGGAGCTGACGGCGCTGCAGGCGTTGGGCATCGGGCCGACTCGGCTGCTGGCCGCGCCCATGGGCGTCGCGGCGGCGCTCAGCCTGCTGATGCTGCTCATCACCTCCACCGCGCAGCCGTGGGGCCTCACGGGCGTGAAGGAGCTGGTGAGCGAGGTCATCCGGAAGAACGTCGTGGGCGACGTGAAGTCCGGCACCTTCTACGAGGACCTCAGCGACCTGACGCTGTACGCGGAGCAGGTCTCCGATGGCCGATGGACCAACGTGCTGCTGCACGATGACCGCGAGGCGAGCTCTCCGCTGTTGGTGCTGGCGCACCACGGCCAGGTGGGGACGTCCAGCGGAGGCGAGGTGCTGCGCTTCTCGTTGGAGGACGGCGAGGTGCACCGCTCCGGCCGCGCCACCGAGAACTACAGCGTCATCCACTTCGACCAGGCGGAGATCAGCGTCGGCGTGGGCGCGTCGATGGGCAAGCGCGGCCGCTTCACCTCCGCGAAGGAGGAGCTGACCCCCGCGGAGCTGCTCGAGGCGGCGAGCGAGGCGGAGGCCAAGGGCGGTGACGCGCGCGGCTTCCGGATGGCGCTGCACAGCCGGCTGGGAGGGGCCCTGGCGCCCATTGCCTTCGCGCTCCTGGGCACGCCCCTTGCTATTGGCCGGCGTCAGGCGGGCAGGGCTTGGGGCTATCTCCTGACGCTGGGAGGCTACGTCTTGTACTACCTGCTGAGCCGGGCCTTCGAGCAGTTGGGACAGCAAGGCAAGCTGCCGGCGCCCCTGGCGGGACAGCTGGCGAATCTCCTCTTCATGGCGGTGGGTGCGGTGGCCCTGTACCGGGTGAGTCGTTCGGGGACGGTTCGGTGAGACTCACGCTCTTCGGCTATGTGCTGCGCACGTACGTGCGCTTCGCGTTGGGAATCCTCGGTGGGTTGGTGCTCGTCTTCGTGGTGGTGGACTTCGTCGACCGGGCGAAGACGTACACGGGGCCGGGCTGGGTGACGGACGCGGCCAAGCTCTACGGCTACAAGGCGCTGATGGCGGTGCAGCAGTTGGGGCCGGCGGCGCTGCTGCTGGCCGCGGGCACGACGGTGTCCGCGCTGCGCAAGCAAGGCGAGGTCACGGCCATCCGCGCGCTGACCTTCGGGCCCACGGCGCTGTATGCGCCCGTGCTGGCCTTCGGGCTCCTCGCGTGTACGGGCTTCGTGGTGTTCGACGAGGTCGTCGCGACGCATGCCGGGCGCCGCGTGGATGAAATCACCACGCAGCGCTTCAATCGCTGGGGCGACTGGCGCTTCTACTACACGCCGAAGCAGTGGTTCCGGCGAGGCGACCACATCTTCTTCCTCCGCGCGGGGAGCGCGCAGGAGGGCTTCGCGGACGTGTCCATCTTCACCTTGTCGCGCGAGTTCAAGCTGCAGCGGCGGCTGGACGCGGCGCGGATGGAGTGGCTCGACGGGACGCGCTGGCGGCTGACCGGCGTGGTGGAGCGCTCCTTCACGGGGGAGAAGCACACCTCGGTGAAGAGCCTGGAGAGTGCCGAGTACGAGCTGGGCATCGCGGCCTCGGCCTTCCGCATCCGTCCAGGACGCCCGGAGCAGATGCGGGTGCGGGAGCTGCGAGAGCAGATTGTCGCGCGCCGCGACGTGGGGCTCGCGACGAAGCAGTTCGAGCTCGCGCTGCACAACCGCTTCGCCTATCCGCTGGCGGCGCTTCCCGCGGCGCTCCTGGGCGTGGGGTTGGCGCTGCGCACGAACCGGCGCGGGCACCTCACCGCCGCCATCGTCGAGGGGTTGTTGGTGGCCGTGGCCATGTGGGGCTTGATGATGGTGTGCCGCACGCTGGTGCTCACCGAGAGATTGTCTCCACCTGTGGCGGCCTGGACGCCGCCCGTCCTGCTCGTGCTGGCGGCCGCGGCGCTGTGGATGCGTCGAGAGGGTTTTCTTCACGTGCCTCGCCGTTGGCTGGCGGTGAGGTAGCGTGAGTTCATCCATGGATCTTCCCTCCCAGGCCCGGTTCGAGCCTCTCCTTCGCCGTGCCGTGGCGGTGGTGCTGCTGGCATGGGCCGTGGGCCTGGTGCTGGCGGAAGTCGTGCTGCAGGTGGCCGCGTCCGCGGCGGTGTTCCTGGCGCTGGTGATGGTGGCGCTGCGGCGGTTGCGGCTGGCCTCGGACGTGCGCGCCTACGTGTTGGCGAGCATGGCCCTGTGCGCGTGGCAGGTGGTGTCGCCCGCGCTGGCGCTGTTCACCGGCGCGGCGAGCGCCTGGCCGCGCAGCTCGCGCTATGGGCAGGTGTTGGACTCGGTGGCGGGCGCGGCGGTGGCCTCCATTGGTTCGGTGGGCGTGCCGTGGCTGGCGCTGGCGGGGACGGTGGTGGCGGGGTGGCTGTTCGTCGCGGCGCTGGGCATGTTCCAGAACCGCGTGCGCTGGCCCTGGGAACCCCCGGCGTTCCTCAAGCTGAACCCCGGCCGGCTGCATGAGAACTTCGGCACGGAGGCGTCTCCTCGCTACGCGGCGGGAGGCATCTTCTTCCACCGGCTGCGCTTCGCGCACGGCGCCATCGCCGCGCTGGGGCCCGCGCTCGCGGTGCTCGGCGGCTCCGAGGTGCTGCGGCGGCGCCTGCTCGCGGGCGCCGTCGTGTTGGGCATGCTCGTGTCCATCTACAACGCGTTCGCTCGCGCGGCGCTGGGCGCGGCGCTGCTGGTCAGCGTGGTGGCGCTGCTGCTCCTGGTGAGCGGCCGGGCGCGAAAGGTGGGCCTGGCGCTCATCGCGGTGGCGGTCGTCCTGGTGATGGCCTCACCGGCCTGGCGCGCGCGTCTGGAGAAGGCGGCGGGCAACATCTACGGCGGCGAGCGCGAGCTCGCGATGAAGGTGGGCTGGAACCTGGTGCGGGAGCATCCCTGGGTGGGCGTGGGCTTCGGCAACCACAAGGCGGCGGTCCTCGCTCGCCAGAGTGGCTCCGGCATCACGGACCTGCTGGCCACCGACTCCCACAACCTGTGGCTGACGGTGTGGGCGGAGACGGGCCTGGTGGGGCTGCTCCTGATGGTGACGGTGCACGTGCTCCTGGGCTGGGCCCTCATCCGCCGCTATCGCGCGGGCTCACTCGCGGCGACGGGTGCGCTGCTCTCCTTCGTGGGCTTCCACATCCTCGCGCTCGTGCACTACCTGCCGTTCCACTCCAGCGTGCACCTCTCGTTCGCCCTCGTCTGGGGCCTGGGGCTGTGCGAGGGCAGTGACGTGCTGCGCGGGCGGGCGCGCTCCTAGTTCGGGGGCGCGAGGAGACGGCCTCGTCAGCGAGGCGCCAGGGCGCGGGCCTCGAGCACGCGCCGGTACACCGCCACCGTCCTCCGTGCGCACTCGTCCCAGGTGAAGCGCGCGGCGCGCTCATGTCCCAGCTCGATGAGCTGAGCGCGCAGGGCGTCGTCTCGCAGGACTCGCAGGGTCGCCTCGCGCCAGGCCTCGGGGTCATCCGGCGACAGCCTCAGCGCCGCGCCCCCCACCACCTCCGGAAGTGAGCCGGCGTCCGAGGTGAGCACGGGGCATCCCGCCGCCATCGCCTCCAGCGCGGGAAGCCCGAAGCCCTCGTACTTCGAGGGCAGGAGCAGCGCCGCCGCGGCCCCGTAGAACAGGGGCATCTCGGCCTCCGACAGCTCCTCCAAGTCGAGCACGTTCTCGTGCAGGCCCAGCTCGTGCGCCACGGCGCCCTTTCCCGCAAGCAGGACGATGGGCACGGGCAGGTCCGCCGCGAAGTGCCGCAGCAGCGCCAGGTTCTTGAAGCGCTTGGCGTTGCCCACCGCCGCCACGTAGCGCGCGGGCAGCTCGTGGCGCTCCCTGAATGCACGGACCTCCTGGACCGAGGGCGGCTGGAAGTGCGAGTCCACGCCGTTGGGAATCACCTGCAGGCGGTACGGCGACAGCTTGAGGTGGCGCGCGAGCTCCTCTCGGGAGAACTCGGACACCGTCACCAGCGCGGAGGCCCGCTTCGCTCGCGGCCCCACGACGACGCGGTAGTACAGCGCCTGCGCGGGTGAGTACTCCTGGGCCAGCGCCACGTGGTTGGCGTCGTGCAACGTGGCCACCAGCGGCCCGCTCCAGAAGAGGGGCAGGGCGAACGACGTGGCGTGGAAGACGTCGGGCTTGAGCCGCGTCAGGTCCGCGGCGAGCGCGGGCTGCTCGATGGGGGAGAGGAACCCCGCGAGCGCGCGATGCACGGGCAGCGTCGGCGCGAGGGCCCCCAGGTCCTTGGGCAGTCCCTCCGGGGGGACGAGGGCGGAGAAGCGCAGGTCCGGAGCCATCGCGGGAACGCGCCGCGCGAGCTCCAGGGCATAGCGAGCGATTCCGTGCAGCCGGCCGCGCACCATGCGCAGGTCGAGGAGGACATGAGCCACGCTCCCCGCGTACCACACGCTCGGGCCTCATGGGGGACGGGCGGACGGTTGCTTCGCGTCGCTGTCGGCACAAGGCACGCTGGATGCTAGAAGGCCGCCCTCGTGAAGGTCGCCCTCGTCCATGATTGGCTGGTCACCCACCGCGGGGGAGAGCGGGTGCTCGACGCGCTCTGCGAAGTCCTTCCCGACGCGGACATCTACACCCTCATCCACCGGCCCGGCAGCCAGTCCCCCGCCATCGAGTCCCGGCGCATCTTCACGTCCTTCCTCCAGCACATCCCGGGCATCCACGAGCGCTACCGGCACTTCCTGCCCCTGATGCCTCGCGCCATCGAGTCGCTGCGCCTGCGGGGGGACTACGACGTCGTCCTGTCCTCCAGCCACTGCGTGGCCAAGGGCCTGCGAGCCCCGGCGGGGCTGCCGCACCTGAGCTACGTGCACGCGCCCATGCGGTACATGTGGGACTTGTTCGACGACTACTTCGGACCGGGCCGAGCGGGCCTGCCCGTGCGTGCCGCGGCCCACGCGGTGCGCCCCTGGCTGCGGCGGTGGGACCGGGCTTCGGCGGCGCGCGTGGACCGCTTCGTCGTCAACAGCCACCACGTGGCGGGCAAGCTGCGGCGCTTCTGGAATCGCGAGGCCACCGTGGTGCATCCCCCCGTGGACCTGGAGCGCTTCACCCGGCTCCCGCTCGAGGGCAGCGGCCAGGGGGGCTACTTCCTGTGGCTGGGGGCCTTCGCGCCCTACAAGCGGCTGGACATCGCGCTGGAGGCCTTCCGCGAGCTCGGCGCGCCCCTGTGGGTGGTGGGCACGGGCCAGGAGGCCGCGCGCCTCACGTCCGGCGCTCCGCCCGCCAACATCCGCTTCCTGGGCAATGTCCCCGACGACGCCCTGCCGGCGCTCTACCGCGATGCCCGCGCCCTCATCTTCACGCCCGAAGAGGACTTCGGCATCACCCCGTTGGAGGCCCAGGCCTGCGGGCGCCCCGTCATCGCCTTCGGCCAGGGCGGCGCGCTCGAGACGGTGAATGCCCGCACAGGACTGTTCTTCGGCGAACAGTCACCGTCCGCGCTCGCGGAGGCCGTGCGCCGCTTCGAGACCTGGGAGGGTGGGTTCCGTCCCGAGGATGCCCGCGCCCAGGCCGGCCGCTTCAGCCGAGGGGCCTTCCAGCAAGCCATGCTCTCCGAGGTGGAGTCGCTCCTCAGGGTGGCGAGGAAATCCACACCCGACGCCAGGGCGGTGTGACGCGGCTGTCGCTCTGCTCTCCGTCTTTCGTCGCCGAGTGGAGTCGACGATGTGGTGGGGTCCCACAGGGGTTGTGGTAACCCATTGGTTTCACGGGGATTCCCGTGTTAGGAGGCCGGCGAGTCAGAGGGAGTCGGGCAGGCAACGTGCTCGTTGGACCAGGGTGCGAGTCTTGCAGAGGGGTGGCGCCCCGTTGACCCGGATACAGGAGTCCAGACGTGTTCAGTCGTCTCCAGCGCTTCTACACGTCCATCAAGGTTGTCGCGGACATGGTCATGCTCGCGGTGGCGTTCGCCTTGGCGTACGTCACCCGCTTCTCGGGCATCGTCCCTGTCACGGAGGGCATTCCTCCGTGGGAGGACTCGCTCGTCTCGCTGCTGATGGTGCTGGTCATCTTCCCAGCGACCTTCAAGCAGTCGAGGCTCTATGCGACCAACCGCTCCCGGACGAACACGGGTGAGGTGTTCGAGGTCTTCAAGTCCACCATCACCGCGACGCTCATCCTGGTGGCGGCGACGTACTTCGCCCGGGAGCGTTACTCGCGCCTGACGCTGGTCATCTTCGTCGTCTACGCCTTCGTGCTGGTGACGTGCAGCCGGCTGGCGTTCCGCTACGTGCTGAGCGAGGTGCGCCGGCGGGGCCACAACCTCAAGTCCATCCTCATCATCGGCGCGGGGGAGCTGGGCCAGCGCGTGGTGGAGACGGTGGAGGGCCACCGGGAGCTGGGCTTCCGGGTGACGGGCCTCCTGACACTGCGGCCGGAGAAGGTGGGCCAATATGTCAACGGCGTGCGGGTGATTGGCCACGTGGACGACGTGGAGCGGGTGCTGGACGCCCAGCCCGTGGACCAGGTCATCATCGCGCTGCCGCTGCAGGAGCAGGCACACGTGAAGCGCCTGATGGAGCCGCTGGCGCTGCGCACGGTGGACGTTCGCGTCGTGCCGGACCTGTACCAGTACATCACCCTGTACGGCGGGCTGGAGGAGTTCGGCGGCCTGCCCATCATCCGCCTCCAGGGCGACCCGATGGAGGGCTGGAGCCAGGTGGCCAAGCGGGCCTTCGACATCCTGTTCTCCCTGCTGGCCATCGTCGTCACGGCGCCGCTGATGGCGGCCACCGCGCTGGCGGTGCGTGTGTCGAGCAAGGGGCCCTTGCTCTACCGGCAGGAGCGCATGGGGATGGATGGCCGCACATTCCACATCCTCAAGTTCCGCACGATGCGCGTGGACGCGGAGAACACCGGCGCGATGATGGCGCGCAAGGACGACCCGCGCCGCACCGTCATCGGCACCTTCCTGCGCAAGTACTCGCTGGATGAGCTGCCGCAGTTCTTCAACGTGCTGACGGGGGACATGAGCCTCGTGGGTCCTCGTCCCGAGCGCCCCGTCTTCATCGAGGAGTTCAAGCGGCAGATTCCGCGCTACCACCTGCGGCACAAGGTGAAGGCGGGCATCACCGGCTGGGCGCAGATCAACGGGCTGCGCGGCCAGACGTGCATCGAGAAGCGCATCGAGTACGACCTGTACTACATCGAGAACTGGTCGCTGCTGATGGACCTGAAGATTCTCGTGCGCACGGCGCTCGGCGGCTTCCTCTCGAAGAACGCTTACTGAGTCGCCGGCTTTTCGAGCGAGGGGGCCTCGGAAATCCGAGGCCCCACCCGAGCACCGGCGCCGGATTTCCGAGAGCCCGACGCCGGGTGCAAGGTGGGGTGCTACTGGAGGTTCCAGACCGCGGTGCCGCTGCACGCCGTGCTGCTGTAGCAGCCCACCCGAATCTGGAGTGTGCCGGCGGCGGTGGCGGTGTAGCTCACGCTGGAGCCTCGGCCGCTGCACGCATCGTCATTGGTCGCCGCCTGGGTGGCGCCGCTGAAGATGCGCAGGAAGGTGTCGCCGGTGAAGGTCGCGCCCGCCAGGCCGCAGGTGGCCACGGTGAGGACCTGTCCGGCGGTGACGGGGACGTCCCGGTTGATGGTGGCCTGCTGGGCGCTGTTGGTGTTGCTGGCGCTGAAGTCGAACGCGCCCGACGTGGTCGGCGGAGGGCCGCTGCCGGTGATTTCCCAGACGACGGTGCCGCCGCAGCTCCCCGTCGAGTAGCAGCCCGCGCGCACCTCGTACTCGCCAGCGGTGGGGGCCCTGAAGGTGATCTTGGAGCCTCGGCCGCCGCACTCGTCGTCGTTCGTGGCGACGGACGTCCCCGCGGGGTTGAAGAGGCGCATGAAGGTGTCACCGGAGGTCTTCGCGCCCGTCAGGCCGCAGGTGCCCACGGTGAGCGTCTCGTTCGCGGCGAGGACGATCTTCTTGTTGGTGGTGTTCTGCTGCGCGCTGTTGGTGTCGGAGGCCGTGAAGGGGAAGGAGTTGGCGGGAGGGGGCGGTTCCTCGGGAGGCGGCTCGCCGTTGCCGTTGGGGTCCGGGCATCCGGCCGCGGGCAGCGCGCACTGCGGCAGGCTGGTGCCCAGGTGGCTGATGACGGCCTGGATGGGGACGCCTCGGTTGGGGCAGTTGGCGCAGTGGTGCAGAGACACCACCAGGTGGTCGCCGTACCCGAGCACGGGGGAGCCGGACGAGCCGCCCTGGGTGTCCGCGAAGTAGCCCACGTCATTGGGGCCGCCGCTCTGGCAGGACGGCTCGTTCAGGCTGTAGATCTCCGCGAAGCCAGACGCGTCCGACGGGTCCGTCGAGGCGACGGCGATCTTCTTGCCGTAGCCCGCCGGGTGCTGCGGGACGTAGATGCGCTCGTTGACGGCCGCGCCGCTGTTGCGGAGCTGGAGGTAGCCGAACGCGTTGGTGGGGTTCACGGCCAGCCGCACCAGCGCGTAGTCGCGAGGCGCATCCGCCTGGACCAGCGTGGCGCCGGAGATGACGTGGCCCGGACAGCCGAACCAGCTGCCGCAGTTCGTGGCACAGGTGGCGCCTTCGGCCATGAACTCGAAGTCGGTGTTCTGGGCATCGCTGGCGGTCCCGATGCAGTGCTGGTTCGTCATGACGTGGCCCTGGTTGCCCACGAGCCAGCCGGTGCACGCGCTCGAGCCGCCGATGAGCAGGCGCGCCACGGGGCGGGCTCGGCCGTAGACGGTGGCCTCGGTGGTGGCGTAGCAGGGGGCCCAGTCGGAGTCGTCCGCTCCGCAGAGGGCCTTGTTGATGTCGGAGGTGAAGCCCTTCTCCGCGTTGGTGTAGCCCCGCGCGAAGCGGTCGATGCTGTAGCCGTGCTTGTCGAGGATGCCTCGGCGGCCCGGGGAGTCGCCGCTGTGGAGTTCCACGATGGCGGTGTCGCCGGGGATGTGCATGGCCCAGAAGCCGCCGCGGGCTCCGGGATGGGTGGCGTCATACCGCTTGGAGCGCCGTCCATCCGGCGAGCGCACCACCACGAAGTCTCCCGCTTCCAGCTCCAGCCGCTCGAAGTGCGCGGCGATGTAGGCGGCGCCCTCGTGGGTGATGACGTCGGTGTGGAGGGGGCCACTGTGCGTCCGCAGGGCCACCGAGGCGTAGGGATGGGCCGACTCGAACCGCCGGTACACGTCCTCGCCGACCTTCGTGGCGCGCTGGGACGCGGAGGACGCGGCCACCGTGCACACGGGGGCGGACGCCAGTGCGGCCGGCGCACCTAACATCAGCGCGGCGACGAAACCTGCGAGCTGGACTCGTTTCATCGGTTCTCCTGCAGGGGATGGGGCTGCGCAGCATGGGCTGCACCCATGGTTATAGTCCTCGTCACTACTGGAGTTGGTTTGCCTCTGGTAACTGAGTGGCAGAAGCAGGCGTTTTCTGTGGAGCGGGTGGCGTTTGGGGGGAGGTGGGTTGTGAAAAGTGGAAGGCAGGCCGCCTCAGGGGGAGGGCGGTGCAGGTGGGGCGTCTGATTTCACACGGAGCGCGGTTGTTGCGGCCGGGTTGTGTGCGGCGTGTGGGATGGGGCGGTGGAAATGCGGTGGGGAGGGAGGGGGAGTCGGCCCCGCGTCGAGGCGAAGCCGTCTAGACTTGGGGGGCATGGCCGAAAAGCTCGGAGCGATTCTGGTCCGCAAGGGCCTCCTGACGCAGGCGCAGCTCGACGAAGCCCTGAAGGCCCAGCTCATCTACGGCGGGCGGCTGGGCTCCATCCTCATCGAGCTGGACTTCCTGGACATCGACACGGTGGCGATGGTCCTCGGGGAGCAGACGCGTTACCCGGTGGCGCAGGAGGCGGACTTCGAGGCCGTCACGGATGCGACGCTGACGTTGTTGCCCATGGCGCTCGCGGAGAAGCACCTCGCCTTCCCGTTGGCGCAGGAAGGGCGCCGGCTGAAGGTGGCGATGGCGAGCCCGTTCGAGATTCAGCACACGGACGCGCTGGGGTTCATCACGGGGCTTCGCATCCTCCCGCACATCACGCCGGAGCTGCGGCTGTTCCATTACCAGGCGGAGCGCTACGGCATTCGTCGTCCGGCGAGGTCCATGCACATGGCGGCGGCGCGGCGCACCGCGAAGCCGGCGACCGCGGTGCCCGTGCGAGGGGGCGTGGTGCCGTTGCCGGAGATGGCTCCGCCGCCCGCGCCCGTGCGCGCGCAGCCCGGGTCGGAGGGCATGTTCGGGGGATTGGCGCCGGGACAGTTCTTGAGTGACGACGCCGAGGACTCCGCGGAGGTCGAGGCCCCGAGGAGTGTTCCTCCGGTGTTGTCCATGCCCGGGGATGGGGGAGTGGGGCGTGGTGAGTCGGGCCCGCCGGTGTTGGCGCCATCGGGTCCGCCGAGGTTGAAGCCGGTGGAGGCGGGGCCGGGAGCCCGGCCTCCGGGGCCGCCTCGGCTGGCGCCTCCGGCGATGCCTCCCGAGCTGGATCTGTCGGAGGAGATCGAGGCGGCGGAAGAGCTGGATGGTGGGGAGGAGATCGAGGCGGCGGAGATCGTCGAGCCCACCGAGGAGCTCGACGTGGTGGACACGGAGGAGGTTCTCGAGGGCGTGATGGAGGAGGTCGAGCCTCCTGCTCCGCGCGCGCTGGTGTCCGTGGTTGTTGGCGGGAGAGGGCCTGGAGAGGGCGCGTCCGCGGCGCAGCCACCTGGGATGGTGTCGCGGCAGGCCGTGGGGCAGGGGGCTCCGCACGTGGCGCCGCAAGGGAGTGGAGCGGGTGCTGGTGGACGTCCGCCGCCGGGACCTGTTCCTCCGGGGATGGGCGGCGTTGGAGCGAGGCCCGCGCCTGGTGTGGAGGGGAGTGTTCCGCCTGGGATGACGGGGGCTCGGCCGGTGGTCTCAGGGGAAGAGGTGTCTGTGCCTCCTGGGATGGTTGGGGCGCGGCCTCCGCAGCCGGGTGCGGGAGTGCCGGTTCGGGGAGCTGTGCCTCCGGGGATGCGGCCTCCCTCGAGTACGGGGATTCCGACGGTGCTGGGGCCGGCGGGGGCGCTGGAAGTGGGTGCTGGGGGGCCAGGCGCGGTGCCGCCGGGGATGCAGGGCGCACGGCCTCAGGTGGGCGGTGGTTCTCCGCCCGTGCTTGGGCCGCAGGGTGCACGACCACAGTCGAGCGAGGGCATGGGAGCGCCGAGCGGCGCGGTGCCGCCGGGTGCACGACCACAGTTGAGCGAGGGCATGGGAGTGCCGAGCGGCGCGGTGCCGCCGGGGGTACGACCACAGTCGAGCGAGGGAATGGGAGCGCCGAGCGGCGCGGTGCCGCCAGGGATGATGGGGGCGCGACCTCCGTCGAGTGCGGGAATGCCGACGGTACCGGGAGCGCCGAGCGGTGCGGTGCCGCCAGGGATGATGGGGGCACGACCGCCGTCGAGTGCGGGAATGCCGACGGTGCCTGGAGCGCAGAGCGGTGCGGTGCCGCCGGGGATGATGGGGGCACGACCGCCGTCGAGTGCGGGAATGCCGACGGTGCCTGGAGCGCAGAGCGGTGCGGTGCCGCCGGGGATGATGGGGGCACGACCGCCGTCGAGCGCGGGAATGCCAACGGTGCCGGGAGCGCAGAGCGGTGCGGTGCCACCAGGGATGATGGGTGCGCGACCGTCTTCGAGCACAGGTGTGCCGACGGTACAGGGCGCGCAGGGAGGCGCAGTACCGCCTGGCGCACGACCGCCGGTGAGTGCTCCGCCACTGCCGGGCGCGGTTCCTCCAAGTGCACGCCCTCCGTCGAGCGTGGGTGTGCCGACGGTGCAGGGGCCGCAGGGGATGGTGCCGCAGGGCACACGCCCTCCGTCGAGCGCGGGTGTTCCGCCGATGCAGGGGGCACAGGGCGCGGTGCCACCAGGTGCACGTGCTCCATCGAGTGCAGGTGTGGCGACATTGCAGGGGCCTCAGGAGGCAGTGTCACCAGGCGCACGTCCTCCATCCAGCGCGGGGATGGCGACGACGGTGCAGGGGCCGCAGGGAGCAGCGTCACCAGGCGCACGTCCTCCATCCAGCGCGGGGATGGCGACGCTGCAAGGGCCTCCGGGAGCAGTCCCAACGAGTGGGCGTCCGCCCTTGAACGCGGCTGGGCCGGTGATGCAGGGGCCACAGGGCGCAGTGCCACCAGGCGCACGTCCTCCATCCAGCGCAGGTCTGGCGACGGGGCAGGGGCTGCAGGGAGCGGTGCCACCAGGGGCGCAGCCGCCCTCGAGCGTGGCTGGGCCGGCGATGCAGGGGCCGCAGGGAGCGGTGCCACCAGGGGCACGTCCATCATCAGGTACAGGTGTGTCTGCGGTGCAAGGGTCACAGGGTGGCGTTGTCTCTCCAGGGATGGTGGGTATTCGGCCTCCGCCGAGCACGAATGTGCCGACGAGTCAGGGCTCACAAAGCGCCCCGATGCCACCAGGAATTCAGGGCGCCCGACCACCGCCGAGCGCAAGTGGGCCGACGGAGCCAGGAGCTCAGATTGGCACCGTCCCGCCAGGGATGGTGGGTGCACGACCGCCGTCGAGCGCGAGTGGGCCGACGGAGCCAGGAGCTCAGATTGGCACCGTCCCGCCAGGGATGGTGGGTGCACGACCGCCGTCGAGCGCGAGTGGGCCGACGGAGCCAGGAGCTCAGATTGGCACCGTCCCGCCAGGGATGGTGGGTGCACGACCGCCGTCGAGCGCGAGTGGGCTGCCGGGACTGGGAAGTGGCACGGAGACACCTGCGACGCCGTCGGGGATGGCGGGCGCACGCTTGTCGTCGGACCCGGATGTTTCATCGGCGGTGCCATCAGGGACGGTGGGTGCCCGCCTGTCGTCAAGCGTGGGTGGGCCGACGGAAGCCGGTTCACAGGGCGATCCGCCGTCCGAGATGGTGCTGTCGCTGGGCGCGGGTGGTGCCCCGGTGGGTGTTCTTCCGGGGGCTGTTGCGTCTGGGATAGTGCTTTCGCCGATTGCCGGTATGCCTCTCTCCGGGCTGACTGGTGGAACTCCGTCCGGAGCGTCGCCGATGTCGGGGGTGGAGCTGTCTTCGGTGCCGGATCCGAAGGACACCCTGTCGGCACGAGAGTCGTCGACGACCATGGGAGTGGCTTCGGTGCTGGATCCGAAGGAAACCCTGTCAGCACGAGAGTCGCTGTCGACCATGGGAGCGGCTTTGGTGCTGGAGCCGAAGGACACTCTGTCAGCACGAGAGTCGCTGTCGACCATGGGAGCGGCTTTGGTGCTGGAGCCGCAGGACACTCTGTCGGCACGAGAGCCGTCGTCGACCACGGGAGTGGCTTCGGTGTTGGAGCCGAAGGACACCCTTGCGGCCAGCGAGTCGCCGACGTCGGGCGCGGAGCCGTCTTCGGTGCCGGAGTCGCAGGGCACCTTGTCCTCCAGCGAATCGCTGGTGTCTGACGTGGAGCTGTCTTCGGCAGTGGGCCCGCTGGAGACCCTGTCGCCAGCGGCACTCCCTTCGTCGAGCACGGAGATGTCCTCGACGGTGGGGTTGCCGGGGAACACCCTGCTGCCCGGCGCTCACTCGCCATCGGCATGGGATCTGCTGGCCGAAGCCGAGGTGCAGGAGGCCGTGCCGGCCCGAAGCCCATCCTCTTCGACCGAAGGCGACCCGTCTGAGCTGGGAGCTCACGTCGCAGGGCGCTCTGGGGAATGGCTGCCATTGAACGCGAGTGGATCGGCGCCCGAAGGGCAGGGCATTGGACTGGAAGGTCAATCGCTCAGGACTCAGCCTCCGTCGAGCATGTCGGCGACACCGAATCAGCCGTTCGTCGATCCAGTTGTGACCGAAGCCCGACCACCATCGAGCGTCGATTCGTTGGCCGCACAGGGGCCGCAGGTCCTGGTGGCACTGCCTTCAACCGAGCCTCGAGTGTCGGCCGAACAGGGTGATACGGCTGCGCTGAACGACTTCGCGGAAAGCGTCGCAACCGAGCTCGCGATGGACGCGGGCGACTCGTCAATCCAACTGGGCGAAGACTTCTTCGCGGACGTCGCGCCAGATGGCGATGGCCTCAAGGTTGATCTACCCCAGGAGGATTCTCGCACGGAGTCTCTCGACTCGCTGGAGCTTGCAGACCCAGCCGCGGATGACGCGGCCGCAATCGATGCGAGTCTGTCACCGGCCACCGACGACGAAGCTCAGACAGACATTGGCGCCGAGGGACAGCACAATCCCTCATCCGAGAGCGCCAGCTCCACACTGGTCTCTGGCTCGTCTGTGTTTGCCCCGTTCAAGGATGAGCTGGTCGGTGCGAGCGCGGCGTCAGCCGTAGAGACCGACCTCGGTGACAAGTCCACGGATGCTTCGTCCGTGTCGACGAACCCCGCCATGTCTGGGACAACGGTCGACGTGGCTGCCAAGGACTCGGTCAGCGCACTGTTCGCACCTCATGGGACGGAGGCTTCCGCGGCTGTCGCAATCGCGCTGCCTCCTGCTCCAAGCGAAGTAGCGCAGTCTCGTTCCGAGTCGGATGCCGCTGTCAGCCTGTCCTCAGGTCCGCTGAGTTCGCTCGACCTCTCGGTGTCCGAGCCAGGGTCCCCTCCAGCCAAGGACACAGCGTCTCCGTCCACGATCCCCGAGAGCCTCACCCCGAACGAGACACCGGACCTCTCCAGCGTCCGTCCATCGCAAACACAGACCGCGGACGGCTCGAAGGACGGCCTCCTCGCGCCCGAGCCGTCTGCCAACGAGCAGACCTCACCCGCGGAAGCCTCGCCCTCCGTCGCGTACTTGGATGCGACCGAGTCCGCTCCGGGAACCACGGAGTCGCCGACGCCCGCGGCCGAGTCCTGGACGCTCGGAAGCACGGCGCAGCCCTCGACTCGCAGCACCGTCAGCACGGGGGAAGGGGACTCCGGTGATTCACTGATGCTGGAGGCCGCGGGCTCCATGCTCGCGTCCCACGGCGACCCGTCGTCGCGCGACACGACGAAGACTCGGGACGGCTCGGCCACGGAGTCACTCGAGTCCGAGAGCGTGCTCCCACTGGGCGACGTCCTCCCAGGCCGAACAGGCCCGAAGTCAGAAGCCGCGCGAGAAGAGGCGAGCGCCTCGCCCTCCGAATCCACAGGGTCCACCCTGGCTCCCAAGCCACCAGCGGCACGGCGAGCCCCCATCGAGCTCGACGAACTGCCAGCGGCGGACGACGCCCCGATGCAGCTCGCCTCGACCTGGGAGTTCGTCGGGTGGCAGGGCTCCGAGGGCAACGGCACCATCGGCCACGTCGCCGAGAGCACTTGGGATGACCGTGCCGTGGACCTCGAGGGTGCCATGCCTCGCGCCGAGCCCCCCGCCCGAGCCTCCGCGAACGAGTTCCCCCTTGCGTCCGCCTGGGACTTCATCCAGCAGCCCTGGCAGCCTCATGCGCGAGAGCACTCCGAAGTCCTGACGGCGTTGTTGGCCGCGGCGGGAGCCTCGACGGCCTCGGGCAGCGAAGGCCCCGCGGTGTCCGCGGACCAGGTCCTCACGGCGCTGGACGAGGTGAACACGCAAGGCGTGCTCGGCAAGGTGCTGATCGCGTACTGCGCCGGACGCTTCCAGCGGGCCTTCCTGCTGGGTGAGAGCTTCGGCCTCGTGCGAGTCGGCCATGCATGGGGCCCCGGAAGCGATGGCCCCCAGGTCTCCGCGCTCAAGGTGGACCTGGATGCGCCCTCGCTCCTCGTGTCCGCATTGGGGCAGTTCGGGCCCAGCAGCTTCGACGCACCTGTCTCCGCTCAGGATGAAGCCATCTTCTCCGCGCTCGGAGGCCCCGCGTCACACCTGCTCGTCGTCCCCATCCGCGCGCGTGGGCGTCCCGTGGCCTTCATCGTCGCGGACTCGGGCAACGCACCGGTCCCCAGCACGACGCTCGATGAGCTCACCCGCGTCTCCGCCAAGGCCTCGGAGGTCTACGACCGCCTGCCCGCCTCGGGAACCGAGTGAAGTCCACGGACGCGCTGGGGGAGACCCTGGCGCCGTCCCACGCGTCTCCAGCCCGGTAGAAACGAGAAGGGCTCCGGAACCCTGGGTCCCGGAGCCCTTGCTACTGCAGTGTCGACTGCAACTCAGCTACAGCCGCTGGTCGCGCCGCAATTGCCGCACTTATAGCAAGCGCCGCTGCGCACCATGATGGCGCCACATGTGTGGCAGGGCGGGGCGTCCGCCTGGTTCAACCAGGTGGCGCGGGCACTGCTCGTGGAGCGAGAGAACGAGGCTGACTGAGCGGGCAGCGCGGGCTGGGCCGTGGGGGCCGCCGGCTCGGGGGAGAGGATGGCATCCTCCTCGGTCTCCTCGCTGGGCATGAACTTCAGCTCCAGCCACCGGAAGATGTAGTCGGTGATGGACTTGGCGATGGGGATGGCGGGGTTGCCGGTGAAGCCACTCGGCTCGAAGCGGGTGTGGCTCAGCTTGTCGACCATCACCTTCAGCGGCACGCCGTACTGGAGCGCCAGGGAGATGCTGGTCGCGAAGCTGTCCATCAGCCCGCTCACCACCGAGCCTTCCTTCGCCATGACGATGAACAGCTCGCCCGGCGTGCCGTCCTCGTACATGCCCACCGTGAGGTAGCCCTCATGGCCGCCGATGGAGAACTTGTGCGTGATGGACCGCCGCTCGTCCGGCAGGCGCCGCCGCACCGCACGAGGCTCCGGCTTCACCAGCGGCTCGACGACGGCCGCCGCCTCCACCTTCCGCGTGTCCTTCACCGCCTCCTTCGACGTGTTCAGCGGCTGCGTCCGCTTGCAGCCATCGCGATACACGGCGACCGCCTTGAGGCCGCGCTTCCAGGACTCGAGATACGCCTTCTCGATGTCCTCCACCGTCGAGTCCGACGGCATGTTCACCGTCTTCGAGATGGCACCAGACAGGAACGGCTGGCACGCCTCCATCATCTGGATGTGCCCCATCCAGTGGATGCTCCGAGAGCCCTTCGCCGGCTTGAAGGCACAGTCGAACACCGCGAGGTGCTCGGGCCGCAGGTGAGGGGCGCCTTCAATCGTGTCCGCCTTGTCCAGCGCGCTCACGATGTCCTGCGCCTGCGTCTGCGGATAGCCCAGCTTCTCCAACGCCTGCGGCACCGTCTGGTTGACGAGCTTCAGCATGCCGCCGCCCACCAGCTTCTTGTACTTGATGAGCGCGATGTCCGGCTCGATGCCCGTGGTGTCGCAGTCCATCATGAAGCCGATGGTCCCCGTGGGCGCGAGCACCGTCACCTGGCTGTTGCGATAGCCATGGGCCTCGCCCAGGGCCAGCGCGTCATCCCACGCCGCCTTCTGTTCCGCGTGCAGCTCCGCCATCACTCCGGCCTGGGGCACGGCATATGCCGCCTTGCGGTGCTTCCGGATGACCCCCAGCATGGGCTCCGCGTTCTTCGCGTACCCATTGAACGGGCCCTGCTTCTCCGCCATGCGAGCGCTCATCGCGTACGCCTCGCCGCACATCAACGAGGTGATGGCGGACGCGTAGTTGCGGCCCGCGTCCGAGTCATAGGGCAGACCCGACGCCATCAGCAGCGCGCCCAGGTTCGCGAACCCCAGCCCCAGCGGACGGTAGTCGTGGCTGTTCTTCCCGATGCGCTCGGTGGGGTAGCGCGAGAAGCCGACGATGATCTCCTGCGCCAGCAGCACCACGTCCACCGCGTGCTTGAAGGCCGCCACGTCGAAGTCACCGGCGATGTCCCGGAAGTGCATCAGGTTCAGCGACGCCAGGTTGCACGCCGAATCATCCAGGAACATGTACTCCGAGCACGGATTGGACGCGTTGATGCGCGCCGTGCCCGAGCACGTGTGCCAGCTGTTCACCGTGGTGTCGAACTGCATCCCCGGGTCGCCGCACAGGTGCGCGGCCTCGGCGATCTCGCGGAACAGGTCCCGCGCCCGGTACGTGTCCAGCGGCTGGCCCTCTCGCACCGTGCGCGTCTGCCACGCGCCATCCGCCACGACGGCCTTCATGAACTCGTCGGTGACCCGCACCGAGTTGTTCGAGTTCTGGAAGTACACCGACGCGTACGCCTCGCCGTTGAACGACGGGTCATAGCCGGCCTCGATGAGCGCCCAGGCCTTCTTCTCCTCGCTCGCCTTGCACCGGATGAAGTCGAGGACGTCCGGATGGTCCGCGTTGAGGATGACCATCTTCGCCGCGCGGCGCGTCTTGCCTCCGCTCTTGATGACCCCCGCGAAGGCGTCGAAGCCACGCATGAACGACACGGGCCCGGACGCGGTGCCGCCACCGGCGAGGAGCTCCTTGCTGCCGCGGATGGTGGACAGGTTGCTGCCCGTGCCGCTGCCGTACTTGAAGAGCATGCCCTCCGTGCGCGCCAGCGTGAGGATGGACTCCATGGAGTCATCCACGCTGTTGATGAAGCACGCCGAGCACTGCGGCTGCGCCTCCACGCCCACGTTGAACCAGACGGGCGAGTTGAACGAGGCCTTCTGGCGCAACAGCAGGTGCGTCAGCTCCGCGTGGAAGGCGTCGCGGTCCAGCTCGGTGGCGAAGTAGCCGCCGTCCGAGCCCCAGCGGGTGAGGGTGTCCACCACGCGCGCCACCAGCTTGCGAACGCTCGTCTCCCGCTCGGGCGTCCCCGGCGTGCCGCGGAAGTACTTGGACGCCACCACGTTCGTCGCCAGCATCGACCACGAGCGCGGCACCTCGATGTTCTTCTGCTCGAAGACGGCCTTGCCGTCCTCGCCCGTGATGCTCGCGCTCCGGTACTCCCACGCCAGCTCGTCCGCGGGGTCCACCCCCAGCGTCGTGAAGAAGCGCTCCACGCTCAGCCCCGTCGCCGCCGCCTTCCCCTTGCTTCGCCCCGCCCGGCGCTCCTTCCCGTTCACCATGGGCTTCGCACTCAGCTCCTTCTCCATGTCGCCACCCTCCGGGGGTTCACTCTGAGTTGGGATGCAAAATTTTGCGAAACGCTAAGGGCGCGAGATTGCGATGGTTCCTTTGGCGTCACACGGACAAGCGTGGACGACTCCGGAGCAGGCTCGCGAAGCGTGTCGTAGGGAGCTTGAAGCCCCGGACTTCGTTTGTGGAGTTTGCTCGGTTGAGGGCCGAGCGGGCGGATCAATACGCGCTTCGCGGCAGCTGATCAAGAACGGCACTGACCCAATTAGTAGTGCCGGGAAGAATCACACACACTACGAAATGGGGCTCGGACGCCGAGCGTGGGTGCGGGCGGAAGCTGTAGCCGCCTGTAGCAGCGCGGGCACGCAAGCGCTGATCTAGAGCCTGGCGGAGCGGGTGTAAAGGGAGGCGCTACTTGGGCTGATAACAGCTTGCGAGGCATGTATCGTCACTCCGCCGCAAACGAGCGTGATCACTGGGGGACGTTTGCTGGGAGTCTGTGCATGCCGGTGGGACTCCGCCAGTGCCCTCCCGTGGATCCGCTCGCCGGGCCCGTCTCCGGGTGAACAGGTGGGGGTCGATTTATGGAATCCGGCGCGCTAGGAGGCAGGCATGCCACCTCCTTTCCAGCGCCATGTCTTCGTGTGCACCAATCGACGCCCTGACGGGCACCCCAAGGGGTGCTGTGCCACGAAGGGGGCGGACGAGGTTCGCGCCGCCTTCAAGGAAGAGCTCGACAAGCGCGGCGTGAAGGGGCGGATGCGGGCGAATGCGGCCGGGTGTCTCGACACCTGCTCGTTCGGCGTCTCCGTGGTCGTCTATCCGGAGGGCACCTGGTACGGCGGCGTGAAGGTGGAGGACGTTCCCGAAATCGTCGAGCAGCACCTGATGCAGGGCCGCCCCGTGGAGCGGCTCCTGATGCCGTTCTCCCGCAAGGAGAAGGCAGAGGGCTGATGCGCTCGAGCAGAAGCCCCCGGCGGGGACGGGGGCTCCTGCCCAAGCCGCGCGCGCACGACCCGGGCTCACCGGTGTGCGCGCGCCGCGAGCAGGCTCAGGGCGTGCTCGCGGGCTTCTCGATGTCCAGTTGGTACGAGTCGCTCGACTCGCGCGAGTAGATGCGCAGCGTGGAGGCGCTCGGGGCCGGGCGGATGTTGCCGTCTGTCTGGAGCTCACCCACCTGGACGCGGCGGGACGCGGCGTTCACCCGCTGCGCCAGCTGCTGCATCCACTGGGACGCCTTCGCGGCGTTGTCGATGAGGAGGGGGTGGGTCTCCGCGTCGCGTCCCGCGCTGTCGAACACGCGCAGCGTCACCTTGCTGCGCGCCGGAAGGTCCTCACGCGCCTGCATGGAGCCCAGCTCCACCCACGACGTGGGCGCCACCGCGCCGCCGATGCGCACGTCCGAGCACGAGTAGAAGGCCTCGGGGCTGTCGGAGCGCTGCCAGATGGCATAGACGACGTGGTTGCCGGTGCGGCCCGCGGGGAACGGGCAGGACAGCCGGTAGCGGAAGTTCTGCGCGACGATGCCATTCACCGTGCAGAAGGGCGTGGCCTCCAGGTCCGACCACTTCAGCGGGGTGGCCGGGTTGTAGCCGGGCCTGGTGACGTAGAGCTGGAAGTAGGCCGTCGCGTGGGCGGCCGTCGCGTGGAAGACGAAGTCGTAGCGATTGCTCGCGTTCGGTGAAATGGGCGTGGAGACCCAGTCCGTGCGGGCCAGGTCCATGCCCTTGAAGTAGCTGCTGCCGCCGGAGCAGAGCATGCCGTCCGCGATGAGCTCGCGGTGCCGGCCGTTGGCGTTGCCCTGCCGCACGCCGTTCCAGTCGTACAACTGCTGGGTGCCGTTGTTCTGGATGGCGGCCGTACACGCGGCGGACTTGGGTCTCTCCGGTCCTTCCTTGAAGCAGCTGTAGATGCGGCTGATGGGAATCTCCATCGAGCCATGTGCCGAGGCGACGCCTCCGGACAACAGCGACAACACGACCAGGGATGCTGCGAGCGGCCTGCGCATTGGGGGTTTCCTCCTGTAGCCGCGCAATGGAGGCCGGCGGACCTCGAATCGGGTCAACGCCCCAAAACAAAAGCGGCGACGCGGCCCCGAGGGAACGCGCCGCCGCTGGGATTCAGCGGAGGACTGTCGACTGGCCAACTACCGACGGCGGCCGAGCAGCCGGAGGATGGCGAGGAACAGGTTGATGAAGTCCAGGTACAGCGTCAGCGCGCCGACGATGCTCACCGTCGCGGCGTTGCTGTAGCCCGTCTCCGCGTGCATCTCGCGGAGCTTCTGCGTGTCGTACGCCGTCAGGCCGGCGAAGACGAGCACGGACGCGCAGGCGATGACGAACGACATCATGTCGCTGCGCATGAAGAGGTTCACCACCCCGGCGAGCAACACGCCGATGAGGCCCATGAACAAGAAGGTGCCCCACGAGCTCAGGTCCTTCTTCGTGACGGTGCCGTAGATGGCCATCGCGCCGTACACACCCGACGTCAGGAAGAACGCCTGCGCGATGCTGCCCGCCGTGTAGATGAGGAAGAGGACGGAGAACGTCATCCCCGTCAGCGCGGAGTAGCCCAGGAACAGCGCCGCGGCCACCGGCCCCGACAGCCGCGAGGCCAGGAACGACAGCGCGAACACCGCGCCCAGCTGCGCGGCGAAGAAGCCCAGCCGCCACTCGATGACGGTCCGCAGCAGGGCCTCGTTGTTCAGCGTGAACATCGCCATCACGCCGGTGACGAGCAGCCCCGCGAACATCCATCCATGCACGCGCGACATGAACGCGCGCTTCGACTCCTGCACCAGGACGGAGTTGACCGAGGCGCTCTCGGCCGTCTGCCATCCGGAAGTTTCCCAGGCCATGTACCGTGTCCTTTCACGCCAGGAAGAGCCCGGCGGCGCCACTGCTTATAGCTGCTCGGCCCCGCGCGTGCGCGAACGCGGGGCCGAAAACGACCCTTAAAGCGCCTTCCATGCGAGCAAAAGCTTCGAGGCGACTTCCGTCGTGATGAGCGGCAGCACGCCGCCGCCGCCCACGATATTCACGATTTCCGCCATGGAGCCCCGGCACACGCCTCCCCAAGCAGGCTGCTTCGCCAGCCCCACGGATGCATACGCCGAGTAGTCCACGAAGAATGACGTCGGGAGCACCGTGCCGGTGGGCTCGCAGAGCAGGTGGTCCTCGGGCGGCGAGTCGACAATCTCCTGCACCACGAAGCCGCCGCCCGTCGTGTCCGCCGCGGCGCGCGCGCACAGCTCCGGCCAGCCCAGCGGCTCGCCGTACGCGGCCTTCACGCGCTCCGTGTAGGGCACCGTCCCCGTGGAGCGGCCCAGGAAGACGGCCTTGCCGCCGTAGTCCCATGCTCGCTTGAGGACGAAGCGCGCGGGCGTGCGGGCCACCTCCGCCACCAGGTCGTCCACCCGCCCTCCATCCGGGCCCGAGGTGGGGCCTGGGCGGAAGACGCGAGTCCAGGGGACGGAGGCTCGCACGGCCTCCAGCTCCTCGGGCGTGAGGCCCGCGGCCTCGGCGAGCGCGGGCTCGGCGAGCGCCTGGGAGAGCCGCGCGAAGGTGGACTTCACCTCCACCTGCGAGGCCGGAGGGTTGAGGAACACAGCCTTCTTGCCGGGGACGACGGAGAGGAAGTCCTCCACCCACGGCGAGGGATTCTCTTCCAGCCGCCGCACGAAGAGGTGCCGGTAGACCAGGTCGTACTTCTTGCCGCGCACCTCGAAGGTGTCGTCGCCGGAGACCTCGTCCGGGTGCACGATGTCCGCGTCCGCGCCGAGCTCCCGGAAGCGCTCGCACAGCCACCGCAGCTCGGAGATCTGTGCGTCGTTGCGGCGGCACAGCAGCGCCACCGTGTCGGGGAACTTGCCGGGGCGCTCCGCGGCGTAGCCGTCCAGGAGCGAGCGGTAGAGCGCCAGGGCGTTGCTGCCATTGAGGGCCAGCAGCGACGGCAGCGCCTTCTCCGGGTAGCGGAGGTGACGCGCCACCACTTCGATGAAGGTGCGCGCCGCGATGTCTGAATAGCCCTGCATGGCGGGGATGGTCGCGTTGACCTCCAGCGCCCACGGCTTGCCGCCCGACACGAAGTAGTCCACGCGCGTGGTGGCCAGGCGCGAGGCGCTGCGCCAGGTGTGCTCGGCGAGCGTGCGCTCCAGCGGGGACAGCGCGCCCAGCAGGCTCTCGGCATCGGGGCCGGCGAGGATGGCCTGGGCCATCTTCACCGTGGCGGACGACAGGCGCGCGGAGAGCTCCGCGCGGCGGCGAATCTCGGCGGCATCGAGGATGACGGGCGTCGCGGTGATGGGAATGGGGCGCGTGGTGCCGTCCAACTGGGTGACCGCCAACCCTCGCTTGTACGCGAGCTGCGCCAGTTCGGGCGCGAAGTGGCGCGCCTGGTGCCGCAGCACGTCGATGAGCTCTTGCACGAGTACCTTTGTCCTTCTCAATGACCGGGCCTGGCCCGGGGTCGGCGAACCTATGCTCGGAGAGGCCCGCCGGTCCATGGGCGACAGCCCCTGTCCGCGCCCTCCGTCGCGCCGACATGCCTGTATCGAACCGGCGCGGAGTTCGCCCCGCCCGGCGCCGAGTGGATGCCAATGCGGCGTCGACGTTTCGCGCGCCATTCGCAATCGGGGCGCTGCCTCGGCTTGCTGTCGGGGTGCTGGTTCGCCGAAGGCTTCGCGAGCGAGCGTGGCGCGCGCGGACCCGAGGCCCACGGCACCTGGATGTGATGTGTGTGATTCCGTGTGACTTGCACGCGCGCTGCGCCTGGCCTACAACTGCATTGCGTTTAGCTTTGGAATCTCCCCCACCGTGAGCCGCTCTTCCTCCTCGCAGACTTCGCGTCTCGTCCGGTCGCGCCTGTTGGCGCTGCCGCTCGTGGCCGTGTGTGCGGTGGCGTACATGGGCAGCGTGCTGCACTTCGCCATGGTCCAGCACGTCACGTGTCTGGAACACGGAGAGGTGGTCCATGTGGGGGAGGAGGGCTCGCACGAGGCTCCGCTCGTGGAGGCGTCCTTCGACGACGTCCGCGTCACGACCCGTGCCGAGGCCCCCGCTGGCCACGGCGCCGAGGCGCACTGCCTTCATTCGTTGATCCGCCGGGAGGCCCCGCCCTCGGTGGAGGGTGCCCCCGCACTCATGCGGGTGCCCACCCGCTCCGCGCCGGCGATGTCTGTGTTCCGCTTCCACGCGGAGCCCGTCGCCCGGCTGCACCTGGCCCCCAAGGCCTCTCCGCCTCTGGCGTGAGCACTCACTCAGGGTACGTATCCCTTCCTCGGGACACTCTCGTGTCTTGAGAAGAGAGTGACGTGTCGCGGAGGTGGGACGCCGGCGCCCGGTAATTGGGGCCGGGTCCACGCTGTCGCGCGACCCGTCGCGGGATGGCTCGTTTTCCCTGCGTGCACGCTCATGCCCCCCGTGTCGCGCGCGGTCCGCGCGATTCCCACCCCACCCCCGGTGTCTGTCCAGGCTCCGCCTTCATCGGTGGGGTCCGTGGCGGCGTTGGTGGCTGGGGAGCCGTAGTCCCATCCACGTGGAGCAATACACATGCACAAGAAGCTTCTGACGGCGTTCCTGATGTCCACCGCGCTGCTGACCGCCGCCTGCGGCGACGACACGTCGCCCCCCGAGGAGAACGTCGACACCGAGGGGTGCGAGCACCTGCGCGAGGGGCCGTCGACCGCCATCACCGCCACCACTTCGGGCACGCCGCCCTCGGTGGCGAACAACCACCGGCGCTACGACATCACCTTGGTGGATGGGGTGGGCGGCAAGTCCGGCAGCGTCTCGTTCGCGGCGTCGGAGGCCACGGACTACGTGCTCTACACGAGCGCGGATGTGGCGGTGGCCATCTCCGACTCCAGCGGCGCGGCGGTGGCCATCGAGGAGAGCGCGAAGAGCTCGCCCTCGTGCACGGACATCAAGGGCCGGCACGTCGTCCCGCTGAAGGTGGGCACCTACCGCTTCACCTTCGGGCCCACGACGGCGGCGTCCGTGAACCTCGTCATCGAGGAGGCGTCGCACGAGGGGCACGAGCACTGAGCGGACGTCCGGCGCGAGCCGTCCTCCTTCGGGGGGACGGCTTGTCTCGCCGGGGCTTCGACCGGGGGGCGTGGGGCCTCCCGAGTGCGCCGCCGTCATGCGCGGCGCGGCGCGAGGTCCACCGGCGTCGGGTGGGGCTCGCGCGGTGGTGGACCGGGCAGGAGGGCCGGGGGGCCTGGAACAGGGGGTTCGATGGGAGGCGTGTCGGCGCGGTGTCTCCGCGCGAAGCGCCTCGTGGTTTCGCGGAGCCGTTGTCCACCGCGTGGGGGCGGTGGGGCTCTCTGCTTCTGGAATGGAACGCCTGTGGCGCCTCGGAACCCGAGGCTCAGGGAGGACATCATGCTGTCGCGACTGCTTCGCAACGATGAGCCATCCGTCTACAGCCAGGTCGCCTGGGAGGACGTCGCGGATGAGGCACTTCCGCGTCCACCGCTTCGCGAAGGGTGGGCCACATCGCGCCTGAAGGTGAGCACGCGTGTGCCACTCGCGCAGGCCTACTTCGACCAGGGCTTGAGTCTGCTGCACCTGGGCTGGGGACCGGAGGCCCGGCGCGCCTTCGCGGAGGCGGCGCGGTTGGACCCGGAGCTGGCCATGGCGTGGTGGGGGCTGGCGCTGTCGCGTGGACCCGGGGCCCGCTTCGTGGCGGCCCGCGCCGAGGCCATGGCGCGTGCGCTCGCGCTGAGCGAGGGCCTGCCCGACGTGGAGCAGCGCTACATCATCGCCGCCAGCCTGCTCGCGGAGAAGGGCCCGGCCAATGGACGTCATGCCTTCGTCCGGGAGATGGAGAGCCTCATCGACCGCTATCCCGAGGACGCGGAGGCGAAGCTCCTCCTGGCGGGGTTCCTCGCGGATGGGTACGAGCCCGATGGTCGCCCCGGCCAGGGACAGCCCTATGCGCAGGTGCTGCTGCGCGAGCTGCTGCGCACGCATCCGGACCATGCGGGTGTCCACTACGCGTGGGTGTGCGCCGTGCTTCCCAGCCCTCGGCCGGAGGCCGCTCGCGAGAGCGCCCAGCGGCTGACCCAGCTGGTGCCGGGCACGAGCACGGCGATGCTGGCCGCGGGGCGCCTGTGGGGGCGGCTGGGCGCACTGGACGCGGCGAACCGGGTGCTGGCGTCCGCGGTGGAGTCGGACGACGTGTACCTGGCGGGAGAGTCGCTGCCCGTGGAGTTCGCTCCCTGCGCCGAGATGGCGATGCGGCTGTTGAGCCAGGGCTGCGCGGAGGCGGGGCAGTACAGCGAGGCCCAGACGTGGGCGCGGCGACTGCGTCAGCGGGTGGAGTCCGCGGGAGGCGAGCCCCAGGCGCTCGTGTTCGCGGCGACCACGCTGGTGTCGGCGCACCTGCGCTTCGGCTTCTTCCGCGCGGCGGCGGACGTGCCGTTGGAGTTCGAGGGAGACCTCTCTCCCGCCGAGCGCGGTCTGCGCGACGGCGTGCGCTCCTACACGAAGGGCATCAACGCGCTGGACCTGGGACGGCTGTCGGAGGTGGAGCGCGCGTGTGATGCGCTGGCGGTGCTCCAGTCCACGCTGTCGGAGCGGCGACGCACGGATGGCCGGAGGCTGTGCCCTCGCGATGTGGCTCGGGTGGTGGAGGTCGCGGAGCAGGAGCTGCGCGGCGCGCTGGAGGCCCGTCGAGGGGAAGGAGGCCGCGCGGAGGCCACGTTGATTCGCGCGTGGCGGATGGAGCGCAGGCTGCGTCCGGCGGGGCCGGCCGCGTTCTCCCGGCCCGCGAGGGAGACACTGGCGCGAGTCCGGCTGCGTGATGAGCGCGAGCAGAAGGCGCTGGAGCTGGCGAGGGCCCTGGTGGAGGAGCGGCCGGGCTGCGGCCACTTCCACCTGCTGTTGGCGGAGGCGAGGGTGGCCACGGGCGAGCGAGGGTCGGCGGTGCAGGACTTCGCCACCTTCCTCGAGCGCTGGCGTGACGCGGACTCGCACCTGCCGGAGCTGCGGCGCGCGAGGACGTATGTCGCGGGCCAGGGCCGTCTCCTGAGGTTGGTCCACAACGCCGATGCACCGTTCCCGGTGCCGTCGGATTTTCGTCCACGTGAGAAGGTGTCGTGCTGAGTGTGTTCCAGAGAAGTGGGTCCGTGTCCTCGCGCTGGGATGGGTGGGGACAGGTGTTGTCGGCGCTGTGTGTCGTCCACTGCGTGGCGCTTCCGGCCGTGTTCGGTCTGCTGCCCGCGGCGGCGGCCGGGTGGTTGAGCGGGGAGGGGACCCACCAGGGCTTGCTGGTGCTCGCGTTGGCGGGGGCGCTCGCGGCGTTCATCCCCGGGTGGCGGCTGCATCGGCGGGCCGCGGTGCCGATGCTCGGCATCGCGGGCCTGTCGCTGCTGGCGGCGGGAGCCTTCCTGGTGCCGGAGGGTGCGAGCGAGGGCTGGGAGATGGGCCTCACCCTGGCGGGTGGCGCGGTGATGGCCGTGGCGCATGGGCGCAACCGGGCCCTGTGTCGCGACTGCTGTGAGTGTCATCCGCGCGAAGAGGGCTGAGCCAGGCGTCAAGCGAAGGGCGCCCGATGCTCCCTTCGCTTGACGAGCCGCGGTCGTTCGCGCGAGGAGGGGACATGCCCTCCTTCCGACTCACGCAGGACCAGGCCGCGCTGCTCGTCGTCGACATCCAGGAGCGCCTGTGCGGAGCCATGGACCACGACGTCCTGGACCGGATGCTCGCGCGCACGAGCGCCGCCATCGAAGGCGCTCGGGTGCTGGGCCTCCCCGTCATCGTCACCGAGCAGTATCCCCAGGGACTGGGGCCCACGCACTCGCTCCTGCGCTTGAAGCTGGGCGCCTTCAAGGCCGTGGAGAAGCTGGAGTTCAGCGCGGCGGTGCCGGACGTCCTGGCGGCGCTGGGGACTCGCAAGCAGGTGTTGGTGACCGGCATGGAGACGCACATCTGCGTCTTCCAGACGGTGCGGGATTTGTCGGAGCGCGGCTTCTCTCCGGTGCTGCTCGCGGACGCGGTGCTGTCGCGTTCGAGCGAGGACCGGAGGGTGGGGTTGGACTTGTGCCGCGACGCGGGCGCGGCGGTGTCCACGGTGGAGTCGGCGCTGTTCGACCTGCTCGGGCGCGCGGGCACGCCCGAGTTCAAGAAGATCTCCGCGGCGGTGCGCTGAGGCCTAGAACATGGAGGGCTTCTTGGCTCCCATGGCCGGCGGTTCGCGGAGGGTGGCGGGGCGCGGCTGCTCTGGTTTGGACATGGCGGGGAGGGATGCGGTCAGCCTGCCCACATAGAGGTGCCCGTGTGAGCCGTCGGACGTCGGCTCGTCGTAGAGGTCGATGTACGGATTGAGACCGGGGCGCGCGGCCAGTCGCTCCACGGGCGTCGTGCCCACGAGGCCGCACCGGACCTGCCCCTGGGGGTCGAGGTCACAGCCCCAGCGCGTGCCTTGCGCGTAGCTCATGTCGAGCACGATGAAGCGGGGGGCTTTCATGAGGGAGGCCATGGGCGTGAAGGACTTGTCCCAGGCCGCCCCGGTGACGGTCCGGGTGTGCGTGTTGCCCGCGAGCAGGACCTGGACCTCGTCCTGCTGCGCCTCTCGACGCTCGTTCCAGAGGGCGGCTTGTTGTGCGTCGCGTTGGCTGCCGCCCGCCGTGTCCGTGTCGTAGGCGACGAGTGACACCGAGAGGCCCGCCATGCGCATCGCGCGCACCCGGTCGATGAGGTCCAGCATGGCACGGCTGCTGCGGCCGTCCTGGTAGGGCCGTCGCCAGAAGCGGCCTTCGAGCAGCGCGTCCTGGTCCGCGGGAGAACCCCCGCTCGCGAGATATCGGTTCACGCGCTCCTGCTCCGTGCGAGGCAGGGCGATTCCCAGCGCGACAGGCAGGCCGGCCTCGGCGACCTGGCAGACGAGCTCGCCCACCACGGTGGGCGCCTCGCGGGAGCCCAGTTGCTCGCCCACCAGCAACGTGAGCCCGGGACTCATCAGCCCGGCGAGCCCCCGGATGGCGGTCCCGCACTGGCCTGGCTCGGCGCCAGTGTCCTTCCACCGCGTGAGGTAGAAGTCCATGTCACGAACGGGCATGGCGACTGGCTCTTGCTTCACGGTGCCACTCACCACCTCCACCGAGGGCCCCGACTCCAACCTCAGGGTGAGCTCGCGCTCCAGGTCCATGTCACGGATGCCTCGCATCGGGGTGCGCAGCTCGATGCGGTTCTGACCGGATTTGAGCGCGGCGAGGCGCTGCGGGTCCTCGAAAGGATTGGCGGAGGCCTCATAGGCCTCGCGGTTGATCTTCCACCAGACGTTCTGGTGGTTGACGTCGTTGCCCATCACGTTGAACGACATCTTGAAGATGCGGACCACGGATTGCCGAGGGGACACGGCGATGCCTGTGACCAGGTAGCGGGAGAAGCGATTGTTTCCCGTCCCCACGTTGCTTGGATTGTTCCACGTCGTGAGCAACTGGTTCGGGTCCACCGTCGCCTCGAACTGCAGGCCGCGCTCGACGAGCAGCGCCCGCGTGGTGGCGAGGGCTTCCTCCAGGGGCTTCTGGAAGACGTGTTCGAACTGGGGCGTCACCTCCTCTGGCTTGAGCGGGGAGTGCGCGCAGCCAATGACCAGCACAGTGCACAGCAACCATCCACGGACGCTCATGACGTGTCTCCGGTTCCGACTCCTGTGAGGACAGGATACGACCGGGGAACGGGATGGTTACCGCGACATATCGACGTGGCTCCGGATGCGAGCCACGTCGCAACATCCGGCTGCCTCAGCGGGCTTTTTGGACCCACTGCAGAATCATGCGCGACCCCATGGCCACCCCCACCAGCAGCGAGGCGACCACCGTCTGCGAGCCACCCACGGGGAAGTCGAAGAAGTAGGCGAACATGTAGCCCCCCACGCCGGAGATGACGCCCGCGAGCGTGGCCACGAAGAAGGTCCAGGGCAGCCGCAGGTCCAGCATCAGCGCGGCGATGGCGGACAGGGTGGAGAAGGCGAACACGGGCAGCGCTCCCAATGCGCGCGCGCACACGCCCACCATGATGCCGATGGACACCATCAGCACACCGTCGAGCAGCCGCACGGGCAGCCCCTGCACCAGCGCGCCGATGCGGTCGAAGCTGGCGAAGGTGATGCCCCGGTACCACCACAGGTGGATGGCCATCACGAGGATGCTCGCGATGGCGACGGTGCGAAGCTGCTCGGGCGTCACGAGCACGGCGGTGCCGAAGAGGATGCCCTGGATGTCATGGGACTCCTGGGCGATGCGGTCGCCCACCAGCACGGCCGCGCCACCCGACAGCGCATAGGCGAGCCCCAGGAGGCTCTCGCGCGTCAGGCGAAGCCGCGAGGGGTCCATCATCAGCAGCAGCGTGGCGAGGAGCGCCAGCGCGGTGGCGCCGATGACGGGCTCCACCGCGAAGCCCAGGTGGATGCCCATGTAGAAGGCGAGCGCCACGCCCAGGCCGGCCGACTGCGCCACCGCGGCGCTGACGAACACCATGCGGCGCAGCACCACGTAGACGCTGAGGAAGCCCAGCACCCCGCCGGCGAGCAGGGCGCACAGGAGCGGGTCCCGGAACAGCTCGAACCCTTCGAGGAATTGCTGCCACTTGGACGGGTCAGCGAGTGCTGGTTCCACGATGGGGTCCCTCAGGTGCTTTGTGGCAGTACTCGTCGCCGTACTGGCGGCGGAAGGCGGGGTGGCAGAACACGGTGCGCGCGTCGCCCACGACGAAGGCGGACGTCTCCCGGTCCACGAAGAGCAGCACGTCCGCGTGCTCGGCGGCGACCTCCAGGTCGTGGCACACCACCACGACGCCCAGGCCCCGCTGGCGCGCGAGCGAACACAGCCGCTGCATCGTCTCGCGCTCGGCGACGGCGTCCATCGCGGCGGTGGGCTCGTCCAGCAGCACCATGTCCGCCTCGGTGGCGATGAGCCGGGCCAGGAGCGTGCGCTGCTTCTGGCCCTCGGACAGCTCGCGGTAGGGCCTCCCCGCGATGGCCTTGGCGCCCGCGGTCTCCAGCGCCGCCTCCACCGTGTCCCGGTCCACCTTCCGAGCGAAGGGCCACAGGAAGCTCCAGCCCCGCAGCCGCCCCCACGCCGTCAGCTCCCGGGCGCGCAGCGGCAAGAGCGAGTCGATGCCGGAGGTCTGCGGGACATAGGCGCTGCGCATCTCCGGATGGCCCCGGGTGATGCTGCCGGACACCGGGTCGATCATCCCCAGGAGCGTCTTGAACCAGGTGCTCTTGCCGGAGCCGTTGCGGCCGACGACGGCGACGAACTCGCCGCGTCGGATGACCATGTTGATGGGCGGCAACATGGCCTTGTCGTTGTAGCCGATGACCAGGTCGGTGCAGGTGAGCAGGGGCTCGCCCAGCTTGAAGGTGGGGGGCACCGAGTGCGCGGTGGCCTCGGTCCCCGTGGGCTCATCGGTCTTCACGTCGCACCTCCGCTTCGGGCTTCAGCGCCGCGAGCTCCTCGAGCAGCACCTTGCGCGCGGCTTCGTTGACCGGAGCGCCCAGGTCCACCACGCCATCCGCGCCGGGCGTCAACGTCGCCCAGTCCACCGCGTCGAAGACGGTGGGGGGCACGGAGAGCGCCAGGGCCAGCTTCACGCGGGGCTTGTGCTCACGGTCGGAGGGCACGTCCACGTCGCCCTTCAAGGTGAACACGGGCGTGGCCTCCTCGCCCTCGGCGCCGTCCTTGGACTCCACCGTCAAGCGGAAGCGCGTCTCGCCCAGTCGAGGCGTCGCGCGCGAGTCCTTCACGACGCCGGTCAGCGTCACCTGGGTGACCTCCCAGAGGCCTCGAGACACCGTGGTGCGGGGCAGCTCGCAGTCGGGCTCGCACTCCACCGGCACGGCGGAAGGTGTGAGCAGGTTCAGGGCCCCATCGACATGGAGCGCGGCGACCAGCGAGGAGGATGCGCCTCCGCCCCCCAGTTGCGCTTCGATGTCCTCGTAGTCGACGAGTCCACCGCTGTCGCTGTGGCAGTGGCCGTTGTGGCACAGGCTGTAGCCCGGGGGCGGGTTGGCGGGGTCGAAGCGCGTGGGGCCCCCCGAGCCCGCGCCGCCCATCAGCTCGACATGGGAGATGCCCAGGCCCGCGGTGTCCAGGCGCACCTGATAGTCCGACGCGAGGCGCTGGAAGCCACCGCCCGCGTCGCGCGAGGCGACGGGGGCGTACTTCGCGGTGACGGTGGGCTCCAGCAGCGCGAAGCCCTCGCCCGCGTCCAGCGCGCAGCCGGACAGCAGCAGCGCGGGGAGCAGATATCGAGTCCTCATGACTCAGCCCCCCTTCCCAGCGGTGAGGGCCTTCTCCAGGTTCCCCACCATCTCGTTGATGTGCTGGACGTACGTCTCGCCCGCGCGGAAGTCGGTGCCTCCGTGCAGGACGACCAGTTGCGCGGGAATCATGTTGGCGACCATCTTGGCTTCGCGGTCGTTGTAGTAGCTCTCGATGAGCACCATGCGCACCTTGCGCTGGCGCGACTGCACCAGGACCTGGGCCACGTGAGACGGGTTGGGCGGGATGCCCGGCTTGGGCTCGAGGAACGCGATGGGCTCGAAGCCCAGCCAGTCCGCCAGGTACGGCGTCGTCCGGTGGAACGCGATGACGGGGACACCCTTGAGTCCAGCCAGCCGCTTCTCCCAACCCACGCGCGCGGCATCCAGCTCGGTGACGAACCGGGTCGCGTTGGCGCGGTAGGTGGCGGCGTTCTTGGAGTCGAGCTGCGCCAGTCGCTCGGCGATACCGCGCGCCACCGCCACGGCCTGCCGCGGGTCATAGAGGTAGTGGGGATTGCCACCGGGGTGCACGTCGCCCTCGCTGCGGTCCACCTTGGTGGCGGGGACCTCCAGCAGACGGACGAACTGCGAGGCATTGAGGAAGCCCGCGTTGCCCACTTGAATGCGCGGGTTGCGAGACCCCGTCTGCAGGTTGGGCAGCCAGCCGATCTCCAGGTCCAGCCCCACGGAGATGAGCAGGTCGGCGTTCCTCAGCGCGAGCGCGAGGCTGGGCTTCGCGTCCACGCGGTGCGGGTCCTGGCTTCCCAGGGCCATGGACTGCACCTGGACCAGGTCTCCGCCCACCGCCTTGGTCAGCGCGGCGAGGTCGGGGAGGGTGGTGACGACGTTGACGGCCGCGCGAGCAGGCACGGCGATGAACAGGGTGAGCGCGGCGCACAGGGCCGCGACGAATCGAAATTGACGCATGGGGCAGGGCTCCCGTGAAAGAGGTTCAGAACGCATGGGCGCCGTGGGCGCCGGTCACCAGCTCGAGGGCGAGGAACACCGAGTAGTCCGCCTCGTCCCTCCACCGCGCGTGGTCTCTGGCCGCTTGCAGTCGCAGGCGGGAGAACTCGGTGGGCCAGAAGGACACGTTGGCGGAGATGCGGTCGCGGTTCTTCGTCCACTCCGGGTCCAGCGGATCCTCGGCCACTTCGCCGTTCTCTCCGTGCGCGGGCGTCCCGAGCTCGTAGCGCGCGGCGGCGGCCCACCGCTGCGAGAAGCGCCACGCGGCCTGGGCGTAGCCATTGAAGTCCGTCAGCACGTCTCCGGGCACCTGCCGGCGGCGGTAGAAGGTCTCCACCTGGAAGGTGAGCAGCGTGGTGCTGGCCTCGGTGATGGGCCGGTAGCGCAGGTACACGTCGGTGCCGTAGAGGTCCGTGCGGTTGCGGTAGCCGGTGGGGTTGGGCCCCGTCGCGACGGACAGGCCCCACATCAGGGACAGGTCATCCGTCAGCGGGAAGAACTGCTTCACCACCCCCGTGGCCTGGAGGTCCAGCGGGGACAGGACGCGGTCATTCGACGCGGCCAGGAAGCTGCGGGCGGTGGCTTCGCCCGTGGCATCGGTGAGGCTGCCCGTGAGCTCCACGAACCAGGGCAGCGGCGTGAGCCATGACAGCTCCACGCCCAGGCCGCGGTTGCCCTCGCCGCCGAACACGCGGCTGAGCGCGAAGGGCTGGTCCGCGAAGTCCCACGCGTGCGGGTGCGTGGGGTTCAGCCGGCCGAAGCGGGTGAGGAACTGGCCCGCGCGGACCTGGAGGCTCGCGGGGAGGGCCAGCGTGGTGCCGTAGGCTTCTTCGATTTCGACGCCGAACTGGCTGTAGACGATGTTCGCGTCGAAGCGGAAGTAGGGGTCCACCACGGAGCCGATGGACAGCTCCAACTGCTGCAGGTTGAAGCCGTTGCGCGAAGGGTCATGCGCGCCGCCCTGCAGGGGCTCCTTGGACGTGAACGCCGCGGCGGCGAGGTCCAGGATGAAGCTCATGTCCAGGAGGTTGGTGCCGCTGCCAGCGGCTCCGGGAATGGACAGCGGAAGGCCCCCGCCTGGAGTCGCGGTGGGGGGCGCGGACGTGGTGACCGGGACACCTTGTTGGGTGTCACCCCCAAAGGCCTTCTCGATTTCGGCCAGTTCCTCGGGCGTGAGGCTGGGGGGGGCTTCTTCAGCCGAGCCCGCATCGGCGCCCGCATCGGGCTCCTGGATGCCGGCATCGGGCAAGGGGGAGGGGACGGATTCCTGCGCCGAGGCGGAGGCCGTGGACAACAGCACCATGAAGGACGCGACGACCAGCGCGGCGCGCGGACGACGTGAGACGGGGGACACGTGAATGCTCCTCGAGCTTGGACGTGCGCCTGCGCGGACGTCCAACGCCAATGACCTGACTGCGACTGCGGACGCGACTCAGGCGTGCGCGGGCGGTGAGGACTTGGGCGCGATGTCGAGGACGGAGAGGGGCGGGCTGACGTGAGGCGGCGCGGTGGTGGGGCTGCTCACCGCGAGCCGGGCCAAGGTCCACGTCGACGGTGCGCTGAAGAGCAGCTCGTCGCGCGTGCCCGACGTCAACAGCGGGCACGTCTCGTGGTTCAGCCGGGCCGGGTCCGTGCCACCCGCGACGGTGGCGTAGAGCTGCGCCTGCTTCTCGGGGGCGAGCCGCGCCTGAATCGCTCCCGTGCCTTTTGCCGTCTCCTCGAACGTCTGATGTTCGGGGCAGAAGCGGTGCGCGTGGGCGTCCCGGACGTGGAGCAGGGTGCCCAGCGGCTGCAACGCCCACAGCACGACGAGCAACGTCGCGGTGCCGCGGGCGAAGGTATGGGCGCGCTGGGTCATCGGAAAGGGGACCGCCCGGTTGCTCTACTGAGGGCCCCCGGGAGAGTCAAGACAGGCTAACACGGCCGAGGGACGGACACCGAAGTCCCGCGAGAGATTCACCGCGACGTGCCGCCACCACTGGGGCGAGGGAGACACCTGAATGGATGAGGGACAACCAGACGGGCGATTCATTCCGGTGGCTCGGCTCGATGCGTTGGACGCGCGAGGGCGGACGGTGGTCCACGTCGGAGCGGTCCGGGTGCTGCTCGTCCGCGTGGACGGGCGGCTGCATGCCTTGGAGGACACCTGTCCCCATCGTGGCGGCTCATTGTCCGAGGGCGACCTGGATGGGCACCTGCTGCATTGCCCGCTGCACGCGTGGCCCTTCGATGTGCGCACGGGACACTGCCCTTGGCGGCCCGAGGCCCGCATTCGCATCTACGACGTGAGTGTGCGAGGTGAGGAGATCCTCATCGCCGCATCGGATAGCGTCGCCACCCGTTGAGTGCCCGCCTCCTTGTAGGAGTCTTGTCCCCGTGACCTCGTCCAAAGCTCGCACCCGCAGAGCCCCCATTCCGCCTCCTCCCGTGAGCGTGCCGGACCCTGTCGCCATGGCCGCCGCGGTGAAGGCCTTCCTGCACGCGGCGGGATTGCCCCTCCAGGACGCGAACCTGGTGGACACCCCCCAGCGCGTGGCCGACGCCTGGTGCCGCGACTTCCTGGATGGCTACGCGAAGACGCCCGAGGAGGTGCTCGGAAAGACCTTCCCCATGGCTCGGGGCTCCTCGCGGGAGCTGGTGGTGGTGACGAACCTCCGCTTCCATTCGATGTGTCCGCATCATCTGTTGCCGGTGACGGGCGTGGCCCATGTGGCCTACGTGCCGGGCAAGCAGGTGGCGGGCTTCGGGCGCCTGTCCGCGCTGGTGGATTGCTTCGCGCACCGCCTCATCCTCCAGGAGGACCTGGCCCGCGAGGTGGCCAGCTCCCTGGCCCGCGTGCTGGGCAGCCCCGGCACCGCGTGTGTCATTGAAGCGGAGCAGGCGTGTCTGCGCATGCGCGGTGCCCAGCAGCGCGATGCCATCACCCACGCGGAGGCCTATGAGGGCGTGCTGCGTCAGGAGGGGGCCCTGCGCCGCGAGCTGTGGGCTCGGCTGGGGGCTCGGCGATGAGTGAAGTCTCCGCGCGGCCCGCTCGTGTGGACCCGGAGCGGGTGGCGCGGGTGGGTGAGGCCCTGGCACACGTCCTCTCCCCAGGGCAGTGGCGGCAGGACACGGAGACGCTCGCCGCCTATGGCCGCGACGAGTCCGACAGCGGTGTCTTCCCTCCGGACGCGGTGGTGTTCCCGGAGAGCACGGCGCAGGTGTCCGCCATCTTCAAGGCCTGCGTGGCGCACGGCGTGCCCTTCACGCCCTGCGGTGCGCGCAGCGGGAAGAGCGGCGGCTCGTTGCCCCTGGATGGGGGCGTGGCGGTGAGCCTGGAGCGCATGAACCGCATCCGCTCCATCTCCGTCGAGGACCTCACCGCGGTGCTGGAGCCCGGCGTGGTGACGGGCGACTTGATGAAGGCGGTGGAGGCCCAGGGCCTCTTCTATCCACCGGATCCGAACTCGTGGGAGTTCTGCACGATGGGCGGCAACGTCGCGGAGAACGCGGGCGGGCCTCGCGCGCTCAAGTATGGCGTCACGCGCGACTACGTCATCGGCCTGGAGTGGGTGCTCCCGGATGGCGAGGTCGTCCGCGTCGGTCGGCGGACCATCAAGGGCGTGGCGGGCTACGACCTGGTGGGCCTCTTCGTGGGCTCGGAGGGCACCCTCGGCGTCGCGACGGAGATCACCGTGCAGCTCATTCCGTTGCCACGAAAAGTCCTCACGGCGCTCGTGGTCTTTCCGTCCGTGCTGGACGCGGCGCGGGCCGTGTCGGCGGTGCTCGCGGCGGGAATCCTTCCGCGCTGCCTGGAGCTCATCGACGACGTGGCCCTGCGCGCGGTGGATGGGCGTGGCTTCTCGTTTCCATCAGGCGCTGGCTCCGCGCTCATCGTCGAGGTGGACGGTACGAGCGAGGAGTCGTTGCTGGAGGAACTGTCACGGGTCGGCGACATCTGCGCACAGCAAGGCGCGGCTCAGACGCTCGTCGCGCGGGACGAGTCCCAGCGGGAGAAGCTGTGGGCGGTCCGCCGCGTGATCTCCCCCGCGCTGCGCGCCCTCAAGCCTCACAAGATTTCGGAGGACATCGTTGTTCCCCGCTCGAGAATTCCCGAAATCATCGAGCGGCTGAAGGCGATGGGCGCGGAGCTGGGCCTCACCGTGGCCACGTATGGCCATGCGGGGGATGGAAATCTCCACGCCAACATTCTCTATGAGGGGCCGCATCAACGTCCCTTGGTCGACGAAGCCCTGCGCCGCATGTTGGTGATGACGGTGGACCTGGGCGGGACGATCACAGGCGAGCACGGTGTGGGCCTCGCGAAGCGGGAATTTCTCGCGCTCGAACAGGCGCCGGCACTGATTGAACTTCAACGCAGGCTCCAGTCCTTCTTCGACCCATCAGGGCTGCTCAATCCGCGGAAAATCTTCCCCGCGCTCGTGCGTTCTCACTGAGTGTCAGGACGAGCACGCCGCCGACGTCGCGCTCCTCAACCTTACAAGTCACCGGAAGCGCATGCCCGCCACCCTCCATGGGGCGCGGGTCGACAGTCGAAACAGATTTCGGCGACGGAATGAGAAACCCTTTCGCTCGTTGGGCGTCCTAGAGGCAGGTGGACGCGAGTCGGCGGGGACGGCGCGTCCGGCATCGAACGGAGGACGGGAAATCATGGCCAACTCGACGAAGTTTGCGGCGGAGGGCCTGTCGCAATATCTGCGTCATCTGGGGGGACACCAGCAACTGACGCGCGAGCAGGAGTACGAGCTGGCGCGCCGCGCTCGCAAGGGTGACGAGTCCGCGAGACAGACGCTCGCCACTTCCAATCTGGCCTTCGTCGTCGCGGTGGCGAAGAAGTTCGCCAACCGGGGTGCGCGACTGGATGACCTCATCCAGGAAGGCAACGTGGGTTTGATGAAGGCGATCGAGCACTTCGACCCCAAGAAGAACGTGCGCTTCGCGACGTACGCGGTGTGGTGGATTCGCGCCTACATCACCCGCTACCTGAAGGACAACCGCAGCCAGGTCCGCGGCGGCGAGGCCGAGCGCGGCAGCATGGTGGACTTCTCGCTGGATGCTTCCATCGATGAGGAGGGTGAGACCACCTTCCTGGACCGCTTGGAAGACGGCGGGCCGTCGCCTCAGGACGTGTTCCTCTCCAACGAGCAGGACACTGAAATCCAGGACGCGCTCACCAAGGTCCGCAAGCGCATTGGCGACCTGGGCTGGGACATCCTCACGGAGCGGCTGACGCAGGACAAGCCGCTCACGCTGGAGGAACTGGGGCAGCGCTGGGGCGTGTCGCGCGAGCGCGTGCGCCAGGTGGAGCTCAAGACGAAGAACTTCCTGGAGCGCTACCTGTCGGCCTTCAACGAGAACGAAGAGCAGGCGTTCCTGGACGCGGCCTGACGCTCGGCCCCACCTGGGGCGATGGACACACGGGGCGGGACTGGCAAGGTCTTCTGAGCTTGCCGGGCCCGCCCTTCGTTTTGACGGGGAATGCCGCTCCGCATGGTTTGCGTGCGGCCGAGCGTGCGTGTTAATCCCCGGTTATGCGCCTGATTTTACTTGTGTTGTGCGTGCTCGTGGCCGGTTCGGCGGGGGCTGCGGAGACCGAGGTTCTGGCCAAGCTCGACGCTTTGCATGGCAAGCGAGCGGAGCCCGCTGCCGCGAAGGAGCTGGAGGCGGAGCTCAAGAAGGCACTCACGGCGACCCCTGACGACTTCGACCTGGTCTGGCGCCAGGCGCGCCTCCTCCAGTGGCAGGCGGACGGGGCCACGGCGGAGAAGCTCAAGAAGGTCCTGGGCCGGCAGACGTGGGACGCCGCGGAGAAGGCGGTGAAGCTGGCGCCTGAGCGCGTGGAAGGCCACTACTACGCGGCCGCGGGTATCGGCGCCTACTCTCAGGCTGTGGGGGTGATGAAGGCGCTGGGCGAGGGGCTCGAGGGCAAGTTCAACGAGCGCATCGACACGGCCATCAAGATTGATTCCGACTTCGGTCTGGGCGCGCCGCTGCTCGTGAAGGGTCGCTACTTCTACGAGCTGCCGTGGCCCAAGCGGGACCTGGGCAAGTCGGCGGATTACTACCAGAAGGTCATCAAGAAGCACCCGGAGATGCTGCGTGCGTATCTCTTCCTCGCGGAGACACTCTTGAAGGACGACAAGGCCAAGGAGGCGCGCGATGCCATCCAGAAGGTGAAGCAGGGAAGCGTCGCGTATGACTCCGCGGAAGGTCAGCGCGTCCAGGAGTGGGCGAAGAAGGTCGATGCCGACATCGAGGAGGAGCTCAAGTGAGAGCAGAGAGTCAGGTAGCACCTTCGGCGGCAGGCGCGCAGGAGGGAAACCTGGTCCAGTTGCTGATCCAGCGCGTGAATTCCGGCTCCAAGGAAGGCGCGACGCACAAGAAGGACGGCCGCTGGCAGGACGTGAGTTTCAGCCAGGTGCTGGAGGACGTGAAGGTCCTGTCCGCCGGCCTGGTGGCCTTGGGTGTGAAGCCCGGTGACCGGGTGTCCCTCTTCGCCAACACCAGCTTGCAGTGGATTGTCGCCGACCTGGCCATCACCGCCGCGCAGGCCATCATGGTGCCGGTGTACTCGTCCAACATCCCGGACGAGGTGGCCTACGTCGTCAACCACTCGGAGTCGTCCTTCGTCTTCGTGGACAACGACGAGAAGGACGCCAAGCAGGCGGGGCGCCTCACGCGCGTGCGCCAGAAGCTGGCCGAGTGTCCCACCGTCCAGAAGGTCATCGTCTTCGAGGGCGCGGTGGCGGGCGAGCAGGAGGTGTCCCTGGCGGACGTCGTGGCCAAGGGCCGCGAGGCGCACCAGGCCAACCCCGCCGCCTTCGACGAGCGCGTCGCGTCGGTGAAGTCCGACGACACCTACTGCATCGTCTACACGTCCGGCACCACGGGCGCGCCCAAGGGCACGCTGCTGACGCACGGCAACTGGACGTACCAGGCGCAGGCGGTGCGAGCCATCGGGATGATGGAGCCGAGTGACTCCGTCATGCTGTTCCTGCCGCTGGCGCACGTCTTCGCGCAGGTGGCGAAGGTGGCGTGGCTGAGCATGGGCTGCCGGCTCATCATCGCGGAGTCGGTGGACAAGCTGATGGCCAACATCGCGGAGACGCGTCCCACGGTGCTGCCGTCGGTGCCGCGTGTCTTCGAGAAGGTCTACAACACGGTGGTGTCCAACGGCATGGCGGCGCCGGGCCTCAAGGGCCGGCTGACGCGGTGGGCGTTCGGCTTGTTCGACGAGTACGTCGAGGCGAAGCAGCAGGGCCGCGAGTACAACAGCCTGGGCTTCACGCTCGCGAAGAAGCTGGTGTTCACCAAGGTGCGCGCAACCCTGGACGAGAAGCTGGGCGGCAACATGCGCCTGTTCGTCTCCGGCGGCGCTCCGCTGTCGCGCAAGATTGCGTACTTCTTCGACCTGTTGGGCTTCAAGGTCGTGGAGGGCTACGGCCTGACGGAGACGTCCGCGCCCTGCAACGCCAACCGCCCGAACAAGATCAAGATCGGCAGCGTGGGCCCGCCGATGCCGGGCACCGAGGTCAAGATCGCCGCGGACGGAGAAGTCCTCGTCCGGGGCCCTTGCGTCACCAAGGGCTACTACAAGAACCCCACGGCCACGGCCGAGGCCCTGGACGCCGACGGCTGGTACCACACGGGCGACATCGGTGAGGTGGACTCGGACAACTACCTGCGCATCACCGACCGCAAGAAGGACATCATCGTCACGGCGGGCGGGAAGAACGTGGCGCCTCAGAACATCGAGAACACGCTGAAGACCTTCCCCATCCTGAGCCAGGCCATGGTGTACGGCGACAAGCGCCCGTACCTCGTGGTGCTCCTCACCGTGATGGAGGAGTCGGTGCGCAAGCTGCTGGAGGAGAAGGGCGCTCCGGTGGGCACCTACGCGGAGAACGCGAAGCGGCCGGAGGTCCACGAGGCGGTGAAGGCCGTGATGGCCAAGGTGAACTCGGAGCAGCCTCCGTACGCCACCATCAAGCGCTTCACCATCATGTCGGCGGACTTCACCCAGGAGACTGGCGAGCTGACGCCCACGCTGAAGGTGAAGCGCAAGGTGTGCAGCCAGAAGTTCAAGGCGCAGATCGACGCCATGTACGACAACGCCTCGATTCCGGACTGAGTCGCGGCGCGTCCGTCCCCCGGTGGGCTCACCGGGGGGCGCGGTGTCGGACTGTTGAAACGTCAACGCCCGCTCGGCCCCGACAGGACGGGGAGAGCGGGCGTCGTCACATCCGGGGGACCCGGAGGGAGGTCAGGCGTGGCTGCTGGGCGTGGAGGACTTCACGTCCTTGTCCACGTTCCCGCCGGTGGCGAGCGTCCCGCCACCCTTCTTGTCGCCTCCCTGGCCGCCGGCATCTTCCTCGCCGCCGAAGCCGCGCTTGAAGTTGCGAATCGCGCTGCCCAGGGACGAGCCGAGCTGCGGCAGCCGCGTGGCCCCGAAGAGGAGCAGCAGCACAAACAGGATCAGAAGTAGTTCCATCGGCTTCAGCCCCAGCATCTCGACTCCTTCGCGAAAACGGGCGGAGCATAGCGGGGGGCGTGCTCAACCGCCAGCAAGAGCGGATGCCCTACGCTTGGAGGGTCGCTGGCGTTCCGAGCAGGGCGCCTGGAAGGGCCGTGAGGGTGAGGACCAGGGCGCTTCCGGACGGGTCCGTCTCCACGCCCACGCCGCCCCCGTGCGCCTCCACCTCCTGTCGGGCCAGGTAGACGCGCAGCGGGTCCTCCACCTTCTTCTCCCGGAAGGCCCGCTCCTCGCGCTGGAAGACGGCGGAGGCGTCCTCGTCGGAGAGGGGCACTCCCTCCCGGCGCACCTCCACCCGCACCCGGGGGACACCCGGGTGGACCCGGACATGGATGACCTCGCCCGGATGGGAGCGGGAGAGCTGGTACAGGATGAACGCCTCCACCGCGTGCTGGATGCGGGCTCCGTCCACGGCGACCTCGGGGGAGGGCAGGCTGGGGTCCAGGTCCAGCACGAGCGCCACGTTGGCCGCGGCGGCGGCCGCCCGCTGGCGCTCCACGGCTCCCTCCAGGAGCGGGATGAGCGGCTGGCGCTCCGGCTCGCAGGCCAGCGAGCCCAGGTCGGCGCGGCTGGAGTCGAAGAAGTCCTGCGAGAAGGAGAGCGAGCGGTCCGCGTTGCGCAGGATGGTCTCCAGCCCGCGCTGCACCTTGGGCTCCAGCGGGACGCGGCCGTTGAGCAGCAGCGCGGCGTAGGAGCGGATGTTGGCCAGCGAGCCGCGCAAGTCATGCGAGGCCATGCCCAGGTAGCGCACGCGGCGGCGCACCTCGGCCTCATCCCAGCAGGCGGGGGCCGTCCACAGGAGGCGCGCTCCATCACCCAGGAGCTCTTCTCCCGCGAGCAGGACGTGTCCGTCGCGCTCCCAGAGTCGTGCATCGCCCGCGCGGCGCTGGAAGCCCGCGGCGACCAGGAGCGCGTCCAGCGAGCGGGCGTCCGGGGGCAGCGCGCGGAGGCCCAGCTGCTCGAGGAGCAGGCCGCCCAGCGGGCGCGGGGGACCTTGTACGGGGACAAGGAGCAAGCCCGGCGCTTGCGCCGCCGTGTCACCCGTTCCCATCTCCCCTGGGCTCCTCACGTTTTCCACCCCCTGTCCAGCAGGTCACGGAAAGGGTGGGGAGGGACTGTCGGTTTTGCAACGTGCCCTCTCGTCGCATGCGGGGGGCGCACTTTCTTGCGCCGCTGCGTGGGAGGATGGTGGAAGAATCCCCAGCGTCGCACCGAGGGAGACTGCCCTGACCCCGACCAACACACAGCCTGATGGTGCCCCCGTCGTCCTCGTCGTGGACGATGACCCGGATATCCTCGAAGCGCTCTCGGAGATCCTGGAGGCCGAGGGTTTTGTCATCCGCCGTGCACGCAATGGCAAGGAGGCGCTGGACCGCCTCGAGCCGGAACCTCCCAACCTCATCCTGTTGGACTTGATGATGCCCGTCATGGACGGATGGGAGTTCGCCCAGCGCATGCGCCAGAAGCCGCCGGCCGTGGCGGGCATTCCGCTGATCGTCCTCAGCGCGGACCGCAACGTGGGGAGCAAGGCCCAGGACATCGGCGCCGTCGGCCACCTGGCCAAGCCCTTCGAGCTGAATGATCTGCTCGACATGGTCCGCCGCTCACTCGACCCCTCCGCCATGAGCAGCACCAGCGCCTGATGAACACCGGTCATCAGCCTGCTTGACCTGCAAGGGGGGCGCCGTTACGGTCCCCACCCGTCTTGATTCACCAATCAATGACCAGGCCAAGGAGCCACTCATGACCGCGAAGGACATCATCGAGACCCAGATTCCGGAAGTGCTGAAGGCGAAGCCGGAGCTGGCGAAGGACATCAACGCCGTCATCAACTTCGACATCTCGGGTGAGGGTGGCGGGAAGTGGTCTCTGGACCTGACCAAGGCCGACGGCTGGGTCTCCGAGGGCAACGCGGAAGGCGCGAAGATGCTCATCGTGGTGAGCAACGATGACTTCGTGAAGATCCGCGAGAAGAAGCTCAACGCGCAGATGGCCGCCATGCAGGGCAAGCTGAAGTTCAAGCCCATGGACATGGGCCTCGCGATGAAGCTGGCGAAGCTGCTCTAATCGAGTCCTCGGGAGCGCGAGGGTGGGGCCTGGCACCAACTCTCGCGACCGGCTCGCGCGGCGCGTTCCTGTCTGTCAGGGGCGCGCCGCAGGTGTTTTCAGGCCCTGCTGGGCACCTCATCTCGGGAGTTCTTCATGTCGACGCTGCCACTGACGGGCCTGCGGGTGTTGGACTTGTCTCGTCTGTTGCCGGGGCCGTACGCCACGCTGGTGCTCGCGGACCTGGGCGCCACGGTGGTGAAGGTGGAGGAGCCGGAAGGTGGCGACTACGTCCGGCAGATGCCCCCGTCGCGCGACGACATGGGCGCGCTGTTCTACGGGCTCAACCGGAACAAGCGCTCTTTGACGCTGAACCTCAAGACGCCCGAGGGCCGTGATGCCCTCAAGCGACTGGTGCGCACGCACGACGTGCTGGTGGAGAGCTTCCGGCCCGGGGTGATGGACAAGCTGGGCGTGGGGGAATCCGTCCTCCGCGCGGAGAATCCTCGGCTCATCTACTGCGCCATCTCCGGCTATGGGCAGACGGGGCCGGACCGGCTCAAGGCGGGGCATGACCTGAACTACGTGGCTCGCGCGGGGCTGCTGGGCTACGGCGGTGAGGCGGGCGGTGCGCCGGCCTTCCCGGGCGTCCAGATGGGCGACATCGGCGGTGGCAGCCTCTTCGCGCTGGTGGGCATCCTGGCCGCGCTGCACGAGCGAGAGCGCACGGGGAAGGGCCGCTTCGTGGACGTGTCCATGACGGATGGCGCCACGGCGTTCCTGCACATGCACCTGGCCGCGCGGCTCTTCATGGGCGAGCAGGGCGGGGCGCTGGAGCGGGGCCGCGAGGCGCTCAATGGCGGATATGCGTGCTACGGCCTGTACCGGACGGCGGATGACCGGTGGCTCGCGGTCGGCGCGCTGGAGCCCAAGTTCTTCGCGGGCGTGTGCGAGCGACTGGGGCGCCCCGAGCTCCTCGAGGACGCCTATGCGCCGGGCGAGGCGGGTGCGCGGGTGAAGGCGGAGCTGACGCGCTTGTTCGCCTCGAAGCCGCTGGCGCACTGGGCGGAGACCTTCGCGGGCTCGGACCTGTGCGTGGAGCCCGTGGCGGAAGGGGATGACGTGCTGTCGGACGCGCAGCTGCGAGCCCGAGGCCTCTTCGTCGACGCGGACGACGCGAGACTGGGCCGCAAGGTGACGCACCTGCTCACGCCGCTGCGCATGGGGCCGACGCCCCTGCGCGAGCCACCTGCACTGGGTCAGCACTCCCGCGAGGTGCTCGCCGAGGCGGGCTTCACCGAGGAGGAGATGGCGAAGCTGGGGGCGTGACGCGAGCGGGGCCCTGACTCCACAGGGCTTCACCTCTCGCCGCGTGGCAGGTGTCACCCACCAGGTCCAGCGCGAGCTGCCGGTTGCGCGTGGCCACGGAGGAGGGGGCGGAGAGCAGTCCCGTCTCATCCATCCGCCGCACGGTGTTCTCCAGGTACCTGCGAGCGCGGTCGACGGTCTGCTGTTGCAGGGGCGTCGGACGCCAGCCGGTGTCATCGCGGAAGCGGCCGAGGGTCTCCAGCAGGTGGCCGTGGAACTTCAGCATCTGCGCGAGCACGGCCTCCCGGTGCTCGGGCGCGGTGGCCCACGCCGTCTCGTACTGGCGGGCCTCCGAGTCCAGTCGGTACAGGAGCACGTCGCGCTGCGTCTCCAGTCGCTCGCGCCATCGTGCACGCACGGAGGGGTGTCGCGCCCAGCCGGCCACGGCCTGGAAGTAGTGCAGCCCGCCGCACGGATGCGAATAGATGCCCTGTCCCTGCTTGGGGACCTGGGCCCGCCCGGCCTTCATGCCCGCGGCGAGCTCGGCGTGTGCCGCTTCGAGCGTGGCGAGCGCCGTGTCCATCACCGTGTGGATGCTCACCGCGCGCCCGCGCGCATCGCGGAACGTGTCGCCGGGCCGCGAGCTCAGCGAGAGGGCGTCGAGGCGCCAGGCGCTCTCGGGCGAGGCCACCTGCTCCATCTGGAACTCGCGCTTCACCCGCGCCACCACCTCGCGCAGCGTCACGGGGCCGAAGGGCGTGGTGAAGCGCTGGGAGAGGGGAATGCCGGAGGCCAACAGGGTCTTCGCCTGGAGCGCGGGGTGGGGCTCCACCGGAGTGCCCTCGGCCGTGAAGGGCTCGAAGAAGAAGTCCCGCGTGTCCTTCTGTCGGACGCGAAGGAAGTCGGACACCACCACGTCGGCGGCGGGCCTCCCGTCCTTCGCGCGGAAGGCGCGGCCGTCCAGCGCCATGCCGTGGGCGAGGGCCCAGGGGTTGTGGGGATCCGCGGCCCACGCGCGGCATCGCCCCGCGAGCTCCTCGGCCAGGGAGGCTGCGCTCGCCGAGGTCGCGAGCAGCGCGATGAGACACCCGAGGAAACGACAGAGCGCGCGCCGTGCGAAGTCCGCTGCCGGCGCGCGCTCGTGCATGTCTAGAGGGACTGCGGCTCGGAAGATTCGCCCAGCCGTTTCAGCACCCGCTCCAGCAGGCCGAAGAGCGCCTCCTGGTCATCGGGAGGGAGCAGGTCCAGCATCCGCCGCAGGCCTTCATCGACGCTTCGGCTGATGAGGTTGAAGAGCTTCACTCCCTCGGTGGTGAGCTGCGCGACGACGGCGCGCCGGTCCTCGGCGTCCCTCGTGCGCTCCACCAGCTTCATGTCCTCCAACCGGTCCACCACCCCGGTGATGGTCTTCTTGGTGATGCCCACACGCTGGGCGAGCACCCCCACGTGAGTGGGGCCGTCATTGCCCAACCACATCAACGCGTGAATCTGCGTGGGCGTCAGCTGCTTGCTCTCGCAGATTCCGTGGAGCGGATCCCGCAGGGAGCGGTACCGCCCAAGCTGGATGATGAGCTCGTGCAGGCGGCGCGACGAGGGCGTGGAGGCATCCTCGGGAGAAAGGGAGTCGTCGGTGACGCCACCCTCCTCGTTGAACTCGAGTTCCTCCTCGCCCACGCCGCCGCCCGACTGCACGCGGAGGGCCGGTCTGTTCGCCGGCACTCGCATCAGGCCGTCTCCACTCGCGCGGCCGCTGCCACCGCCGCCTTCTCACCATGCGCATCCACCGCGTGCGGCGCGCCATGGTCCGGGGCGGCGCCCGGGCCCTTGCGACGCTTGAACTTCTCGGTGAGCTGGTCCAGCAGCGAGTACACCACCGGCACCACGCCGAGCGTCAGCACGGTGGAGGTGATGAGGCCGCCGATGATGGTGATGGCCATGGGCGCGCGCGTCTCCGCGCCGTCACCCTGCGCCACCGCCACCGGAATCATGCCGGCGATCATCGCGATGGTGGTCATGAGAATCGGACGCAGACGGACCGGAGCGGCACCCAGCAGCGCCTCCGTGGCGCTCTTGCCTTCCTCACGCAGCTGCAGCGTGAAGTCGACCAGGAGGATGCCGTTCTTCACCACCAGACCCATGAGCATGATGATGCCGATGAGGGCGAACATCGACATGGCCTGACCCGTGATGAGCAGCGCGCCGATCGCTCCGATGAACGCGAAGGGCAGCGACAGCATGATGGTGAACGGGTGGATGAGGCTCTCGAACTGCGCCGCCAGGATCATGTACACGAGGATGATGCCCAGGAGGAGCGCGGAACCGAAGGCGGCAACGGACTTGCCGAGCTCCTTCGCGTTGCCTTCGAAGTCGTAGATGACGCCCTTGGGCACTTCCTTCGTCGCCGTCGCGTTCATGAACGCGATGGCCTCACTGAGCTGGTAGCCGCTGGCCAGGTTGGCGAGCAGGGTGATCTGCCGCTTCTGGGACTCACGGTCGATCTGCACCGGGCCATCCGCCGGAGTGATGGTGGCCAGGTTGCGAAGCTCCACGAGCTGCCCGCTGGGCGAGCGCACCGTCAGCTTGCCCAGCGCCTCGGCAGAGGCCAGCGTGTCCGGAGGCAGGCGCAGCTTCACCTCGTACGTCTCGCCCCCCTCGCGGTAGTCCGCGAACTTGTCGCGGCCCAGGAAGGCACGCAGCGTGGTGCCCAGCGACGCCGCCGGAACACCGAGGCTGGCCGCGCGCTCGCGGTCCACCACCACGTCGTACTGCGGCTTGCCGGAGCGGTACGTGGTGTCCACGTCCACCAGACCCTTGTTGGTCTTCATCGCCGCGCGAATCTTCTCGGACGTGGCGATGAGCTCCTGCCAGTTGTCGCCGCGCAGGTTGAACTGCACCTGCTGGGAGCGCGCGCCACCGCCGGCCACGCCCGTGACGTCCTGCACCGTCACCGTCACGCCCGAACGGGGCTTGATGGCGCCACGCAGATACGTCTTGAGCTCGCCCTGCTTGTAGCTGCGCTCCTTGATGGGCACCAGGTTGACCAGCAGCTCGCCCTTGTGGACTTCCTCCTGCACGCCGCCGCCGATGGTGGCGAACGTGGAGGAGATGCCGGGCAGCGCACGCACCTGGGCGTCGATGAGCTCGACCTCCTTCTGCGTCTCCTGCAGCGTCGAGCCGACGGGCAACTCCACCGCCAGCTTGATGTTGCCGTTGTCGGACTCGGGGATGAAGGTGAACTTCAGGAAGCGCGCCAGGCCGAAGGTCGCGAAGAGCACCGCCACCGCGACCACCAGCGTCAGCGCGCGCCGACGGAGGATGGCCGCCAGCATCTTCCGGTAGCCGTTCTCCATGCCCACCAGCACCTTCTCCACCGAAGCGGAGATGCCCTTGGGCTGCCCGTGGTGGCGCAGCATGCGCGAGGACAGCATGGGCGTCAGCGTCATGGACACGGCGTAGGAGATGAGCGTCGCCACCGCCACCGTGACACCGAACTGGTAGAAGAACATGCCCATGATGCCGTCCATGAACGCCACGGGGATGAACACCGCGACGATGGCCAGCGTCACCGCGAGCACCGCGAGGGCAATCTGTCCGGCGCCATCGAGCGCCGCCTGCATGGGTGTCTTTCCATCCTCCATGTGACGGACGATGTTCTCGATGACCACGATGGCGTCGTCGATGAGCAGACCGATGGACAGCGTCAGCGCCAGCATCGTCACCATGTTGAAGGTGAAGTGCAGCGCCGCCATGACGGCGAACGTACCGACGACGGACACCGGCAGCGCGATGGCCGCGACGATGGTCGAGTTCAGGTTGCGCAGGAACACGAGCACGATGACGACCGCGAGGAAGCCACCGAGCACCATGTCGAACTGCACGGAGTTGATGGACGAGCGGATGAAGCGCGCGTTGTCGCTGACGAGCTCCACCTTGATGCCCTCGGGCAGGCGGCTGTTGAGCTCACCCAGCGACTCCTTGACGAGCCCGGCCACCTGCACCGTGTTGGAGCCGGACTGCTTGCGCACGACCAGCGCCACGGCGCTGCGCTCTCCGTTCTTCGCGGCGCCGCGGGCCTCCTCGGGGCCGTCCACCACGTCCGCCACGTCCCGCACGCGCACCGGCGCGCCGTTGGGGCTGGCGATGATGATGTTGCGGATTTCATCGACGCTCTTCGCCTCGGACGTCAGGCGCAGCACGCGCTCGCGGCCGCCGTCCATGGTGCGGCCACCCGGGACGTCCAGGCTCTGCGCGCGCACCGCCTGGCTCACGTCGCTGATGGCCAGCCCGAAGCCGCGCAGGCGGTCCGGGTCCACGACGAGCTGAATCTCCCGCTCGCGACCACCGATGATGTCGATGCTGCCCACGCCCTGCTGGCGCTGCAGCGCGGGCTTGACCAGGTCCTCGGCCGTCCGCGTCAGTTCCTCGATGGGCAGCGAACCGGACAGCGACAGGGTGATGATGGGCGCGGCGCCGATGTCGAACTTCTCGACGACGGGCGTCTCGATTTCATCGGGCAGCTTGCTCAGCGTGGCCTGCACGCGGTCGCGCACGTCCTGCGCGGCCACGTCCACCTTGGAGTCCAAGGTGAAGCGCACGATGATCTGCGACACGCTCTCCATGTTGACGGAGCGAAGCTGCTCCACGCCGTTGAGCGTGTTGAGCGCCTCTTCCAGCGGATCGCTGACGTTCTTCTCGATGGTCTCCGGGTCCGCGCCGGGGAGCACCGTCGTCACCGTGACGACGGGGAAGTCGACGTCCGGGAACTGGTCCACGCCGATGCGCGGGTAAGCGTTGATGCCGAACACGACCACCGCCAGCATGAGCATGGCGGTGAAGATGGGCCGTGAAATGAATGTCTTGAGCGGGCTCATTCAGGAGCTCCAGAAAGGAAAGGGGAGGGCAGGCGTCACTGCACCACGCGGACGGCCGTGCCCTCCTTCACGTCCAGGGAGGAGTCGGCGAGCACTCGCTCATCCGCGCCCAACCCCTGGAGGATGCGCACGTAACCGGGGAGCACGCGCTCCACGCGCACGTCGCGCTTGCGCACGGTGCCGTCCTGCACCACCCACACGAAGCCCTCCTGGCCTCGCGCGCTGACCGCCTGCGTCGGCAGGAACAGGCCCTTGTCGTCCGTCTGGCCGGCGGCCGAGAAGTCCAGGTCCACCAGCGCACCCGGGCGCAGGGGGCTGGCCGTCTCACCCACCACGTCCGCCAGCACCTCCACCGTGCGGTTGGTGGTGTCCACGACGGAGCCCACCGTGGCCACCGTCACCTCGAAGCGCATGCCGCTGGGGCTCACCGTGCCGTGCGTCTTGGTGCCCTGCTTGACCTTGTCCACCACGGACTCGGGCACCAGCGCGCGCACTTCCAGGCCGGCCACGTCCACCAGCGAGAAGACGGGCGTGGGCGGCATCATCGCCACCGTGTCGCCGATGTTCTTCATGCGCGCGGTGATGACACCATCGAAGGGCGCGATGATGGCCATGTCGCGGAGGTTCTCCTCCGCCATGCGCACCGCCGCGGCGGCCTGGGCCGCCTGGGCCGCGGCCTGCTTCTGGCCGATCTCCGCCTGGTCCAACCCGGCCGCGGCGATACCACCGCCCTCGGCCACCTTGCGGGTGCGCTCCAGGTTGTTGGTGGCCAGCTGCAGCGACGCGTCCGCCGCCGCCTTCACCGCGCGGGCCTGCTCCACGCCGATGATGACGTTGGACGTGTCCAGCACGGCCAGCGTCTGGCCCTTCTTCACCTTGTCGCCCACCTTCACCAGCATCTTCGCGAGGGTGCCGGTCGCCTGGGCGCTCAGCGTCGCCTCCTGCTTGGAGCGAACCTGGCCCGTCACCCGCGTGATGTTGCCTTCCAGCTCCGTCGCCGGGGCAATGGCCTTCACGCCCATCGCCGAAGAGGCTTCCTGCGTTGGCAGGGCCGGCTGCGCCCCGCTCTTGCCGCAGCCCGTCGAAAACACCGCCGCCAGTGCCGCGGCCATCCACATGCGTCGAATCACGGTCGTCCTGCTCCTGCCAGCTCGCCTGGCCCCGGACCCCTCCAGGACTCGATGCTGGCTGATGCTTTGGAATTTCTGCGCCCCGGAAACTACAGTTCCTGAACTGTCTGTCAAGGCGATACTCCGCAAAGCGGACTATCTTTCTCGGTGGCTATTTAATGGTCGCCTGCCTGGTTGGCAGGACTTTTCGCGCGGAGTGCCAGGAAGTGGCGCTGGGAAGTGTGAGCTGGCCCATGGCTCGGCGCGTCACGAGAAGCCCGGACTCGGACCCCTTGTTCCCGGGGCCTCCTTGTTATTGATTCGAGAATCAATACTGACGTTCCCCCAGGAGGGATGAGCATGCCGAACCCGTTCACGGAGGAGCACGAGGCGTTCCGCAAGACAGTGCGCGCCTTCGTCGACAAGGAGATGGCGCCGTACGGGCTGGAGTGGGACAGGGCGGGCATCTTTCCGCGGGAGTTGTTCAAGAAGTGCGCGGACCTGGGCTTCCTCGGCATCAACCACGACCCGAAGTACGGCGGCAGCGGGCTGGACTACTGGTACGTGACGGCGTTCTGCGAGGAGCTCAGCCATAGCCGCAACGCGGGCGTGAACATGGCGCTGCTGGTGCAGAGCCAGATGGCGACGCCCATCATCAACGAGGTAGGCACGGACGAGCAGAAGCGCGAGTTCCTGGAGCCTGCCCTCAAGGGCGAGCGCATTGCCGCGCTGGGCGTCAGTGAGCCGGGGTGTGGCTCGGACGTGGCGAGCATCAAGACGACGGCGCGCCGGGATGGCGACGACTACGTCATCAACGGCTCGAAGATGTGGATCACCAACGGCACGCGCGCCGACTTCATCACCCTGGCGGTGCGCACCGGGAGCGAGGGCTACGGTGGCATCTCGCTGGTGACGTTCCCCACGGACGTGAAGGGCTTCAGCGTCTCGAAGAAGCTCGACAAGGTGGGCAACCTGTCCTCGGACACGGCCATCCTCTACTTCGAGGACTGCCGCATCCCCGCCCGCTACGTGCTGGGCGAGGAGAACGAGGGCTTCTACCACATCATGACGAACTTCCAGGGTGAGCGCCTGGTGGGCGCCATCACCACGGTGGGCGGCATGGAGCGGATGATGGAGGACGCCATCCAGTACGGCAACGAGCGCGAGGCGTTCGGCCGGCCGCTGATGAAGTTCCAGGTCTGGCGCCACAAGTTCGTGGAGCACCTGACCGCCATCGAGGCGGCCAAGCGGCTGACGTACCACGCGGTGGACATCTTCGACCGCAAGGAGAACGCGGTGAAGGAGATCTCCATGGCGAAGCTGTTCGCCGGAGACCTGGCCCAGCGCGTGGCCTACGACACGCAGCAGTTCTTCGGAGGCATGGGCTACATCGAGGAGACGCCCATCGCGCGCGCGTGGCGCGACGTGCGCCTCATCACCATCGGCGGAGGAACGTCCGAGGTGATGAAGGAGATCCTCTCGAAGATCTACGGCTTCTGACGCCCCGGATTCACGAGAGCGTCCTGGGCTGACCGGGTGCCGGAGCGCGTCGATGGCTCCGGCCCGCGGCTCAGTGGTGGTGGCTGGTGGGGTGGTGCTGCTGGTCGCGCCGCCGCTGGTCACGCGCCTGTTCGTCGCGCCGTCGCTGGTCCTCGTGTTGTTCTCGCTGGCGGTTCTCCTCTTCCTCCGCCTCGATGATGGCCACGCCGCCCGCGACGGCGGAGGCGCTCTGCTGTGACTGCGTGGCGCCCGGCACCTGGCACACGCAGCCCGCGGAGTTCCGGATGATGACGACCGAGCCGAGCTCCATCCCGATATCCGTGCAGATGGTCTTGCACTCGGAGACGCGTTCCTTGGGCACGGCCAGGTTCGCGGCGGGGGCGACGACACAGCCTGAGAGGGCGAGCGACGCCAGCACGACGAAGGGTTTCAGGGGCATGGTGCCGGCGATCTAGCACGAGCTAGATGAGCCCCTCCGAAGTGGTCGTCGCCGTGAAGCCCGAACGCCAGACGCGCCGCGCAATGCACCTCAGCGCTTGCGGAACAGGGCCTCCGCGGCATTCAGCATCGCGTCGCGGCTGGCCTTGGCGTGAAGGCCGCCTTCGCCAATCTGGAAGAGCTCGCAGAAGTTGGCGCCGTCCTTGTCGGAGGGCACCTCGGCGAAGGGCTCCTTGCATTCCTTGGCCACGCTCGCGTCGTAGTGCCGGCAGTTGCGGCACGAGCGCACGTCTTCGTCACAGTGGGGGCAGGTGTCGCTCCTCCCCACCTGATTGGCGATGATGTCGAGCGAGTGTCCACAGTGCGCACACCCAGGCATGGCCACCTCCGCGGAAGAAGGGCCGCCATTGTGCCAGCACGCCGCGCGGGCGGGGAGACCTAGCGTTGGAGGCTGGACACGAGCGTCGGCCGGGGCTCCGAGGAGGCGGCGGGGGGCTCGGCCGAGGGGCGCAGCTCGCCCATGGCATCCAGGAGCTGGTCATCCAGGCGCTTGAGCAGGAACAGGACGTAGGCGCCCACCAGCGACATGGCCGCCGCCAGCACGCCCAACATCATTCCCCGCTCCCACAGGTGGGCCTTCTCCATCACCGTGCGCCGCTCGGAGAACGTCTTGAGCTGGGCGTCGGCGGCCTTGCCATCCAGACGGCGGGCGTAGTCCTCGGCCTGGGCGGTGCCACGCTCCATCAGCCACTGTCCCTGTCGCTGGAGCGCGTCCGCCTGCAGATAGCAGTAGGCCGCCCCGCCCGACGAGAGCAGGGTGATGCAGAGTGCCGCCGTCACGGTCCGGGTGCCCATCGCAATGTCCTCCGGATTCACCATTGCGCGGGTCACGACACCCACGACTGCTCCGGCTTCCCGAAGACAGTAGCGGATGGTAGGGACCCCCTCCGACATGGGCAAGCCCTACCGTCCTAAAGACCACTATTTCCAGAAAGCCAAGCAAGAAGGGCTCCGAGCACGCTCGGCCTTCAAGGTGGATGAGCTCATCAAGCGGTTCCCCATGGTGAAGAAGGGCCATGTGGTGCTCGACCTGGGAGCCGCGCCGGGAGGGTTCCTCCAGATCCTGGCGGACGCCGTGGGAGGGGCGGGGCGGGTGATTGGCGTGGACATCGTCGCCATCCGGCCCTTCACCCAGCGCCACGTGCAGACGGCCGTGTTCGACGTGCTCGCCGACGACTTCGACGCGAAGCTGGCGGCGATGTACGACGGCCCGTTCGACGCGGTCATCTCCGACATGGCGCCGAAGACCAGCGGCATCAAGGCCACGGACGAGGCGCGCAGCCTGCGGCTGGCGGGCAAGGCGCTGGAGGTGGCCTCGAAGCGAGGCCGGGCCGGCTCGTCCTTCGTGGCAAAGGTGTTCATGGGCGGCGACTTCGAGGACTTCCGCAACCAGGTGCGCGCGCTCTTCGAGGAGGTGAAGGTGGTCCGCCCGGAAGCGACACGCGGGGCGAGCATGGAGGTCTACCTGGTGGGTCTGCGCCGCCGACCCCCGCCGGGCGAGGCACCCGCGGCGCCCTGAACCGGAATGTGGAACGCCCGGCCGGCCTCCAGCGTCTAGAGTGCCGACCATGCAACGCACTCCTCGGACCTGGCTCGTCGCCACCACGTTACCGTTGTTGTCTCTGTTGCTGCTCGTCGCGTCATTCGCGCGAGCAGCTCCGGCCAAGCCGCCTCCGTCGTGGAAGGACATCGACGCGCTGGTGTCGAACCAGAAGGTGGAGGCCGCCGCGCAGGCCGCGGAGGCCCGCCTCGCCCGAGCCCGGAATGGCTCGGATGAGGCCGAGTGGACGCGTGCGCTGATTCGCACGGTGCAGCTGCGCTCGGCGCTGCATGGCTATGAGACGACGGTGCGCTTCCTGCGCGAGGAGCCCTGGCCCAAGGGGGCCCTGTCGCGCGCGACGCTGAACCTCTTCTACGCGAACTCGCTTGTCACCTATGCGGAGGCATACGACTGGGAGATTCGCCAGCGGGAGCAGGTGGCGTCCTCCGGCCCGGTGGACCTGAAGTCGTGGACCTACGACCAGATTCTCACCGAGGCCCAGCGCGCCTACGAGGAGGTCTGGACGCAGCGGCAGTCGCTGGGCAACGAGCCGGTGAAGGTGCTGGCCGACTACATCCGGCCCAACACGTATCCGGAGGGCATCCGCTCCACGTTGCGCGATGCCGTGACGTACCTGCGCGTGGCGCTGCTGGACAACAGCTCGCACTGGCGGCCCGAGCAGTCCAACGAGCTGTTCCGGCTGGACCTGGGCTCGCTGCTGGAGGGCTCGCCCACGGTGTCGCTGACGGACCCGAACATCCACCCGCTGGTGAAGGTGGCCGCGGTGCTCGGAGACCTGGAGGCGTGGCATCGCGCGGGGGGGCGGCGGGAGGCGGCGCTGGAGGCCCGGCTGCGGCGCTATGAGGTGCTGAACCGGCACTTCACCGAGGACGATGACCGTGCGCGGGTGCGCAAGCACCTGGCCGAGCACCTCGTGGCCTACCGGGACGTGCCCTGGTGGACGATGGGGCAGGGGCAGTTGGTGGAACTCGAGGCGGGCGTGGGCCACGCGGTGCGCGCGCATGCCATGGCGAAGGAGTGCATGGCCGTCCATCCGGACTCGCTCGGGGCCTCGCGGTGCAGGACGCAGAAGGAGTTGCTGGAGCGGCCGGACTTCAGCCTCGCCTCCATGCGGGCGGATGGCGCCAACCGGCGCTCCATCGAGGTGTCCCACCGCAACGTGCCGGCGCTCTACTTCCGGGCGTACTCGCTGGATGTCGAGGCGCGGCTGAAGAAGGCGGCGGTCTCCAACATCTTCCCCTATGGCGAAGAGTTGCTGCAGTACATCCGGGGCCGCAAGCCGGTGGCCTCGTGGAGTGTACAGCTCCCCGCGACGCCGGACCTCCAGTCGCACAACACGTTCGTCACGCCGCCGATGAAGGAGACGGGGACGTATGTCGTCGTCGCCTCCGCGCGGGAGGACTTCCGCGAGAAGAGCAATCGCATCGCGGCCTCCTTCCTGTCCGTGACGCCCTGGGTCGCCATCACGCGCAACCCGAGGGGCGCCGAGGTGGAGGCCCGCGTCGTGAAGGGTGACTCCGGCGTCGTGGCTCCGAAGGTGCTCGTCCGGCTCATCCAGATGGACTACCGCGACGGCTTCCGCGAGGTGGCGCGGGCCACGACGGACGCCCAGGGCGAGGTGACCTTCCCGCGCTCGAACGAGGGTGCTGGCTACCGAAGCTACATGGTGATGGTGGGCCAGGGGCGCGAGTCCCTGCTCTTGTTCAACGGCTTGAGCTTCTACAACCCGCCGGAGCCTGGCGAGTCCACGTCGACACTCGTGTTCACGGACCGGAGCGTCTACCGGCCGCTGCAGAAGCTGATGTGGAAGGCGGTGGCCTATCGCGGCCGCGGCGACCAGGCCCGCTATCGGACGCAGCCGGGAGAGCAGTTGGTCGTGTCGCTGATGGACCCGAACCACCAGGAGGTGGAGCGGCGCGAGGTTCGCACCAATGACTTCGGCTCGGCCGCGGGTGAGTTCAACATCCCCACCGGACGGCTGCTGGGGGCGTGGACGGTGATGGTGCGGTCCGGAGGCTCGGCTTCGGTTCGCGTGGAGGAATACAAGCGGCCGACCTTCGAGGTGACGATGAAGGACCCGGACGCGCCGCTGCGAATCAACCGTCCGGCGACGTTCAAGGGAGAGGCGCGCTACTACTTCGGCTTGCCGGTGGCCTCGGGGACGGTGCGCTGGCGCGCGTACCGCGAGCCCGTGCTGCCCTGGTGGTGGCATCACAACTTCTCCATCTCGATGCAGCGAGACCTGGTGGCCGCGGGCACGTCCACGCTCGATGCGGATGGTGGCTTCAAGGTGACGTTCACCCCGGAGGTCGACGAGCGCTCCGCGCGCACGCCGGGTCTGAGCTGGCGCTACCGCGTGGAGGCGGACGCGACGGACGAGGGCGGCGAGACGCGCTCCGCGAGCCGTGGCTTCCGCCTGGGCTTCGTGGCGGTGGAGGCGCGGGTGGACACGGAGGAGGGCTTCCTGCGCGAAGGCATGGGGGGCGAGGTCCGGCTCGTGCGGTCCACACTGGATGGTGCGCCTCAGCCGGGCGCGGGGCGTTGGAGGCTGGTGGCGTTGCAGCAGCCTTCGACCCCGCTGCTGCCCGCGGATGAGCCTCGGCGGGAGCCGACGCTGGCCGCGGACGCGGCGTCGGAGCGCAAGCCCACGCCGGGGGACTCGATCCAGCCGCGCTGGGAGACGACGTACTCACCACAGACGGCGCTGGCGCGCTGGGGCGATGGCGCGGAGCAGGCGAAGGGCTCGGTGCAGCACGACGCGGAAGGCCTGGCCCGAGTGAAGCTGCCCGCGCTCAAGGCGGGAGCCTACCGGCTGCACTACGAGACGACGGACGCGTTCGGCCAGACGTTCAAGGTGGCGCGGGAGTTGATGGTGGCGGGGGCGCGTGCGCCCATCGCGCTGCCGTCCGCGCTGGTGTTGGAGAAGTCGTCGGTGCGCGTGGGGGAGGTGGCGCGGCTGCTCGCGTTCTCCGGCTTCGCGGGGCAGCCCTTGATGCTCGACCTGTATCAGGGGGAGCAGCGCATCCTGCGCAAGCTGCTGGTGGGCGGCGAGTCTCCGGCCGTGATTGAAGTCCCGGTGACGGAGTCGATGCGGGGCGGCTTCACCGCGGTGCTGGTGGCGGTGCGCGACTGGCAGTTCATGGGCTTCAGCGAGCAGGTGTTCGTGCCCTTCGACAACAAGGAGCTGACCCTGGAGTTCGCGTCGTTCCGCGACAAGCTGCGTCCGGGGGCGAAGGAGACCTGGCGCGTGACGGTGAAGGGGCCGAAGGGCGCGAAGGTCGAAGCGGGAGCGGCGGAGTTGCTCGCGTATATGTATGACCAGTCGCTGGACCTGTTCGCGCCGCATGTGCCGGTGAGCGTCTCGGACCTCTATCCCCAGCGCATGGGCGCGGGGGTTCCAAGTGCCTCCCTGTCCATGGAGCAGGCGCAGTGGTTGGTCTCGCACGACTACGGTGATTTCTTCTCGTGGTCGGCTCCGGATGGGGATGCGCTGAAGTTCGAGGATGGTTATGGCCTGGGAGGTCCGGGTTACCGGCGCCGCCGGTTCGGCATGGCCTCCGCGCCCAGCGCGAGTGGCGCCTTGAGGGAGTCGGCGGCCCGTCCTCAGCAGGTGATGAAGCGCAAGATGGACAGCGAGGGCGGCAGGTCTCCCGCGCCGCCTCCGCCGGGCATGCTGGCCGTCGCGGAGTCGAAGTCGGAGGACCAGCGTGGTGGAGCCCCGTCCGCGGGTGAGCCCCCGGCGGCCGAGATGCGCTCCAACTTCGCGGAGACGGCCTTCTGGATTCCGCAGCTCCTCACCGGGCCGGATGGCTCCGCGTCGCTGGAGTTCACGGTCCCCGACTCGGTCACGGCCTGGAGGGTGTGGGTCCATGGCGTCACGCGCGACTTGCAGGGAGGCTCGGTGCAGCGCACCTCCCGGAGCGTGAAGGAGCTGATGGTGCGCCCCTACGTGCCCCGGTTCCTGCGCGAGGGTGACCGCGCGGTGCTCGAAGTGGTGGTCAACAACGCGTCGGAGCAGGTGCGCCAGGGCACGCTCACGTTGGACATCGTGGACCCCGAGACGCGCAAGAGCCTGCTGTCGGAGTTCGGCGTGAAGAATGCCTCGCAGGCCTTCACGGTGGCGCCGGGCAAGGGGACGAACCTGCGATTCTCGCTCACCACGCCCTCGCGCGTGGGCACGGTGGCCTCCCGCGTGGAGGCTCGCTCGGGAGACGTGAGTGACGGCGAGCTGCGTCCGCTGCCGGTGTTGCCGGGCCGCGTGCACCTGGCGCAGTCGCGCTTCGTGACGCTCAAGGGCGCGGGCTCGAAGACGATGCGCTTCGATGACCTGAAGAAGGGCGGCGACCCGACGCGGGTGAACGAGCAGCTGGTCGTCACCGTCGACACGCAGCTGTTCTACTCGGCGCTCCAGGCGCTGCCGTACCTGGTGGACTACCCCTACGAGTGCTCGGAGCAGACGCTCAATCGCTTCGTGTCCTCGGGCATCCTCTCGAGCCTCTACAACAAGTACCCCGCCGTCGCGAAGATGGCGAAGGACCTGAGCCAGCGCTCCACCCGGTTCGAGACGTGGGACTCGGTGGACCCGAACCGCAAGATGTCGCTGGAGGAGACGCCCTGGCTGGAGATGGCGAAGGGTGGGGCGGAGTCCAGTGGTGGCCTGGTGAAGGTGTTGGACCCGAAGGTGGCTCGGGCGGAGCGCGACGCGGCGATGGCGAAGCTGAAGAAGGCGCAGACGGCCAGCGGCGGCTTCCCCTGGTGGCCGGGCGGCCCGCCCTCGCCGTACATGACGCTCTACATCGTCCACGGCCTGTCTCGCGCCATGGAGTACGGCGTGGAGGTTCCCGAGGACATGACGCGTGAGGCGTGGAGCTACCTGGCTCGGCACTTCCGCGAGGAGTACGCCGGCAAGGCGATGGCGAAGGGGACGGGCTGGGAGTTCATCACCTTCCTCAACTACGTGGCCTCCGCGTACCCGGACGAGCGCTTCACCGGGGACGCGCTGACCGCGGACGAGCGCCAGAAGATGCTCGCCTTCAGCTTCAAGCACTGGAAGAAGCACTCGCCCTACCTGAAGGGCTACCTGGCGCTGACGCTGAAGCGCTCGGGGCGCGGCGCGGACGCGACGAAGGTCTGGGACAGCGTGATGGACTCGGCGAAGACCAGCGATGAGCTGGGCACGTACTGGGCCCCCGAGGACCGCAGCTGGCTCTGGTACAACGACACCACGGAGACACATGCCTTCGCGTTGCGCACCCTCACCGAGCTGAACCCGAAGGACCCTCGGCGTGAGGGGCTGGTGCAGTGGCTGCTGCTGGACAAGAAGCTCAACCACTGGAAGTCCACGCGGGCCACGGCGGAGTCGCTCTACGCGCTGGTGAAGTACCTGGAGTCGGAAGGCGCGCTGGGCATCCGCGAGGACGCGACGGTGAAGGTGGGGCCGCGCGTGGTGCGGATGGAGTTCGCGCCGGACGAGTACACGGGGAAGAAGAACCAGGTGGTGGTGCCGGGGCCGGAGCTTCAGCCGGAGACGATGAGCTCGGTCGTGGTGGAGAAGTCGACGAAGGGCTTCGCCTTCGCCTCCGCGACGTGGCACTTCTCCACGGAGAAGCTGCCGGCAGAGGACCGTGGTGACTTCTTCCAGGTGTCGCGCCGCTACTTCCGCCGCGAGCGCGAAGGGCGTGAGGCCGTGCTCCAGCCGCTCGCCGAGGGTGCGCTCCTCAACCCGGGCGACGAGGTGGAGGTGCACCTGTCGCTGCGCGCGAAGCACGCGGCGGAGTACGTCCACCTGAGGGACCCGCGCGCCGCGGGTCTCGAGCCGGAGAATGCGCAGTCCCGCCACAAGTGGGACCTGGGCATCGTCTGGTACGAGGAGACGCGCGACTCCGGCAGCAACTTCTTCTTCGAGTGGCTGCCCGCGGGTGAGTACACCTTCAAGTACCGCCTGCGCGCCAACATGGCGGGCACGTTCCGCGTGGGCCCCGCCACCGTGCAGTCCATGTACGCGCCGGAGTTCACCGCGTACTCGGCGGGCGCGGTGCTCAACGTGGGGCCCGCGAAGTAGCACGGGCTCCCGAGGGCGCAGTCGCGACGATGAGCCGCGATGCATGACGCTGTCACGGCGTCATGCATCGCGGGTTCGCATCAGCTGGGGCCGACTCTTCTGCGCCGTGCCCCAGCGCTCTCGTCCTGCGACGACCCGTCGAGCGCCTCGCCGAACGGGTTGCGCGTGGGCTTTTCTCCGCGCTGGGGTCGGGCCGGGATGACGCCTGGGGAGGTGACGTCTCGAGGCCAGCGCATGCCAGGGTCGCCCTCGACTCGAGAAGCCGCGCGCACCGGGCGCGGCCGTTCCCACACCACCGCATCCCGTTCTGGCGGGTGAACCCCTTCGACAGGGTCATCTCGTCCATCACCCGAGCGACGATGTCGTGGATGACGCCCGTGGTGCTGTCACGCTCCATCCCTCTGCGCGACGAGCGCTTTGCGTCCTCTGAGATGGATGACGCCCCGAGGGGGCGAATCAAGCACGAGCGGGGTCCCCCGTGCGTGTCCGCCACGTCGAGGCCCATCGAGCGTGGACCGGGACCCGCTGAATCACGGGCCCGTCGAAGCTTTCGACTACCGGCAGCGGGAGGACGTGAATCCCTGAACCGTCACGCGCTCACTCGCCACAGGTGGCGGAGTCGTCGGTGGGGTGGAGCGTGGCGATGCCGTAGGTGCCATTGCGGGTGCCGCACCAGATGCGCCACTTCGTGTTCCCCAGGTCTGGCGCGCTGAACACGCCGCCTTCCTTCTTCCCTCCGTTGCGAGCGCAGCACCGCGCGAAGGCCCGCGTGCCGATGGAGAGAAGTCCCACGGCGTCAGGCGACTCGGAGAAGCCACCGACGCGCTTCTCCCCGCAGGACCACGGCGCCACGCCCTTGTAGCGGATGAGGTACTGGCCCTGCGCCTTCGCCGAGCCCCCACGCACCGGCCCGCCGTAGCAGAGCTTCCCCTCCGCCTCGAGCTGCGCATAGCGCGGCAGGAAGTGGAGACCTCCGATGGGGCCTCGCTCCCAATCATCTCCGCAGAACACGTGCGTGAAGGCGTTGCGCGGACCCGTGCTCACCCAAAGGCTGGTCAGCCAGTCGATGTTCGACTGCTTCTGACCGGGCCGTCCCGCGGCAGACAGGGCCGTCTGGATGCGCGGGTCCTCGTAGTGCCGGGCGACGAAGCGCCGCACCTCCGCCGCGCTCACGCTCGCGTCCGGACGCGCGGGGCACATCTGCAGCACTTCCTTGTCCAGCGCGGTCGGCACCGGCTGCTTCTCGAAGAGGGGCTTGCTGGAGCACGTCGATGCGCACTCCCTGGTATCGCGCGAGCCCCCCGTGTAGCGCGGAGCCTGCGCGCCCGGTGCGCTCACGATGACGGCCGGACCCTCGTCCTCGTCCGGGGAGGACTCCTCGGACGAGGCTTCGCTCGCGAAGGCGGCGCGCAGCCGTTCCTTGCCCACGGCCCGTTGTTCCGCGTCCGCGCGGTCCGCCGCCGCCAGCGCGGTGGCGGAGGGGGCCGTGGGAGGAGCGGACTCCTGGGCGCCTTCGCACAACACCCAGCCCTCGGCGGAGGCACCGCGCAGCTTGCACCACGCGCGCCCCGGGCCGCCCTTCTTGAGCAGCGGGTACGTCTGCCCGGGCTCCACCGTGAAGACGACCTTGGGGGATTCCGGCTGGTCCACCGCCTCCACGCGGACGTCGGAGACGAACGCCCCCGGGCCCGCCAGCGCGGGGAGGGTGGTCAACACCAGGCCGAGGCACAGTGCGGGGAAACGCATGGCGCGCGAGTCTATCCCAATCCGCCCCCGCCCCTCGAAGCAGGGGCGGGTGGGGGGGCTCCTCGGGCACCTGGGACGGAGGGCCGTCCCCGGGAATTCACGCCAGCTTGACGCGCGCGGCCTTCAGCTTGCCGACCTGCACCGTGTACTCGCCGGCGCCCAGGTCCGCCTTCGGGTCCGCCACCTTCTCGCCGTTCACCCGGACGCCGCCCTGGGTGATCATCTTCCGGCCCTCGGTCGCGGAGGCCACCAGCTTCGCCTCGGCCAGCACCTTGGTCACCGGAAGGCTCGCCGCACCGGCCAGCGAGAGCTCCACCTGGGGGAGGTCCTCCGCCGTCAGCTCCTTCTTCGCGAAGCGCTTCTCGAAGTCCTCCTCCGCCTTGCGTGCCGCCTCGGCGTCGTGGAAGCGCTCCGTCATCTCGCGGGCGAAGCCCAGCTTGGCGGTCTTCGGGTGCACCTCACCGCTGGCGACCTTCGCCTGCAGCTCCGCCAGCTCCTTCAGCGTCTTGGCCGAGAGGAGCTGGTAGTAGCGCCACATCAGGTCGTCGGTGATGCTCATCAGCTTGCCGAACATGGCGTCCGACGCCTCGCTGACGCCCACGTAGTTGTCCAGGCTCTTGGACATCTTGTCGCCGACAATCTTCCCGTCGATGAGCTTCGCGCTGAGCCCCTCCAGGATGGGCCCCGTCATGATGACCTGGGGCGCCATGTTCTCCTCGCGCATCAGCTGCCGGCCCACCAGCAGGTTGAAGAGCTGGTCCGTGGCGCCCAGCTCCACGTCCGACTTCAGCGCGACGGAGTCGTAGCCCTGGAGGAGCGGGTAGAGCATCTCGTGGATGGCGATGGAGATGTTGTCCCGGAAGCGCTTCTTGAAGTCGTCGCGCTCCAGCATGCGCTGCAGCGAGTAGCGCGACGCCAGCCGAATCATTCCCTCGGTGCCCAGCTTGTCGAGCCACTCCGAGTTGAAGCGGACCGTCGTCTTCTCCGGGTCCAACACCTTGAAGACCTGCTGCTTGTACGTCTCCGCGTTGGCCTTCACCTCGTCGCGGGTGAGCGCCGGGCGCGTGGCGTTGCGCCCCGTGGGGTCGCCAATCAGGGCCGTGAAGTCACCGATGAGGAACACCACCGTGTGACCGAAGTCCTGGAAGCGGCGCATGCGCGTGAGCAGCAGCGAGTGGCCCAGGTGCAGGTCCGGCCGGCTGGGGTCGAACCCCGCCTTGATGACGAGCGGCTTGCCCGACTCATACGAGTACCGGAGCTTCTTCTTCAGGTCCTCGGGCGAGTGGAGATCCACCGTGCCTCGGGTGACTTCTTCGAACTGCTCCTCGGGGGTCGCCTTGCGCAGCGCGTCCGGATTCATGGCCGGCGGACCATAGCCGAAAGCCCGCCGCCGCGCGGCACTTCCACGCCGACTTTCAGGTACCCGGCAGGTGGACGCGCACGCGCTCGATGGCCCGTCCACGCCCCGTGGTGTCGTCGATGTCCAACACCACACCCTGCAGATACACGAGCCGCTCCGCGACTTCGTAGGGCGCGTGCTTCTGGCCCAGGAACCGCGCCACGGACTGCTCCTTCTTCATCCCGATGACCGAGTCCAGGGGGCCGCACATGCCCACGTCGGTGATGAACGCCGTGCCTCCCGGGAGGATGCGCTCATCCGCCGTCTGCACGTGCGTATGCGTCCCGACGACCGCGGACACCCGCCCGTCCAGGTGAACCCCCATGGCGTTCTTCTCGCTGGAGGCCTCGCAGTGCATGTCCACGAGGATGCAGGGCGTGCGCGCGCGCATCGTTTCGACCAACCCCTGCACCACCTCGAAGGGGTTGTCATGCGTGCGCATGAAGACGCGGCCCTCCAGGTTGATGACCCCCAGCACACGTCCGTCCGGGAGCTCCACCACCCCGTGGCCCTTGCCCGGCGTGTCCTTGGGATAGTTGGCCGGGCGCAGCAGCTTGTCCGGATGCGACGCCAGCCAGGGGAGGATGGACTTCTTGGACCAGAAGTGGTTGCCGCTGGTCAGCAGGTCGACGCCGCTGGCGAGCAGGGTGTCCGCCGTCTCCGGCGAGATGCCCGCGCCCTGGTCGCTGTTCTCCGCGTTGGCGACCGTCACTTCGATGCCATGGGTGGCCTTCAGACGTGGCAGGAGCGCTCGGACGGCCTGAAGCCCCGGACGACCCACCACGTCTCCCATGAAGAGGACCTTCACGTATCCAGGAAGTCCCACGTCCGGAACAGGCCGCGGTGGGACGAGAGCTCCGTCACGACCAGGTCCATGTCCACGTCGTCGCCCGTGGTGGGGAGCATCTCGACGAGCTGGTCGTTGAAGGCCAGTCCCACCCGCCGACTGCGCGCACTGGCCGCGCGAAGGGTGGCGTCGTAGTAGCCACCTCCCCGTCCCAGCCGCTTGCCGTCGTTGGTGAAGCCCAGCCCTGGAACCACGAACAGGTCGATCTGGTCCACCGCGATGAGGTCCGACGAGTTCGTCGGCTCCCGCACGCCCAGCCGCCCCGGCTCCAGCTCCGCCTCTGATTTGATGGCGCGGAAGGAGAGAATCCTCCCGTGGACGTGGGACAGCGGGTAGCAGACGGTCTTCTCGTCTTGCAGCGCCGCGATGAGAATGTCCCGCGTGGGCACCTCGCCCCGAATGGGGGCGTAGAGCGCCACGGTCCGCGCATTCTGGTAGTACTCCGTCGCCAGGAACCGAGACTGCACCTTGAGACCCCGCGTGTCGATGAGGTCGGGCGTCATCGCCTTGCGGCGCGCCGTCAACTCATCCCGCAGCGTCTGCTTCCTCGCCGCCGCCTCTTCCACCACCGTCTCGCTCACCGCCGCCGCTCCGCAGAAAAAGTCCCCCGCCGCATGGCCGTGTGCCCAGCATCCATTGAACCCTGAAAAGCCAGGTGGGAGCCGAAATCATGCCTCCGCAGGCTTCCCTCATCCCTCGTGAGAGGGGAGGGCTTGCACATGGAGGCCGAAACGGACCCCGGAATGGACGTATCGGTTCGAATTTCTGCCGAGCATCACGCGCCCCGCAGGGGACAGCCCTTGAAACAAAGCTACAGTGCCACCAAGGCCTCGAAATAACTGAGAAAAATCGTGACGACCTTTTGAAATGATAAGGAGGGGAGTCAGCGGGGTCAAGGCATCCTCGCGCGTTTACAAGCCAGGCGCCGCCCACCTATGATGGACACCCCCACACCCCGCACATGCCGCCCTCGCTTCTAAACAAGGGACTCGTGACGGCTCTTTCCGTCACCTCCGGCCTCGCCTGGGCGGGTCCGAAGCTCTCTGGCTCCTACGTGGGGGATACCTACGGTCAGGTGGAGCTGCACATGGACGGCGACCGCCTGGTCGGCACGTCCTCTGGCTCTGGAGGTGGCTGCAAGTTCTCGGCGGGCACGGAGGTGCTCACCGGGGAGTTCCAGGGCAACGTCCTGGTCGCCACGCTTCAGGTGTGCCTGGCCGGGACGCCGGAGTGTGTCGGTGCGCGGTCCTTCCCGACGCTGGCCACCTACAATCCCCAGTCGGGCGTGCTCTCCGCGCGGCTGCGGCTCCCCAAGGGCTGCCACTCCCCGGGCCTGAAGGACTTCGTCCTGTTCCTGCGGAGCACGGGGGCCGGCGAGTCCGAGGACGACGCCGCGAAGGAGGGTGCGCTCGGAGGGCGCGAGGCCGTCGCGGACGAAGAGGACGCCGCGGAGCCGAAGGGCTCCGAGACTCGCGCCTCGCCCACCGGCCCGGGGCCCGTGGAGCAGGGCCTGCTGTTCCTGGCCTCGAAGTCGCCGAAGAAGTGGGAGTTCGCACAAACCCGCTTCGAGGCCGCGCTGGTCGCGAACCCTCAGGATATCGACGCGCTCGTGGGCATGGCCGCGAGCCACTTGGGACGGAGCAATCCCAGCAAGGCGCAGGAGTCCCTGTCGCGTATCCGCCCCGTGCCTCCCACGCGCCCGGATGTCTATGCGTGGCAGGCCTATGCGGCCGACGCGCAGGGCGACATCAACCGCGTCCAGCCGCTGCTGCGCAAGGCGCTGGAGCTGAACTGGTCGCCGGAGAATCCCAAGCCCTGGGAAGAGGCGCTGGTGAAGGCCCTGGCGGGTGACATCGAGCTGGCGCAGAAGCAGATGAAGAGTCGCAAGCGCGCGCCGGGCCGTGAGGCGGCAGGAGCTGGAAGTCCGAGCCCGTGAGCCAGATGCCTTCGCCTCCGAGGACTCAGCGGGTCTTCGGCCACTACGAAATCGTCTCCGTGCTCGGCAAGGGCGGCATGGCGGAGGTGTACCGGGCCAAGGTGCTCGCGGGCGCGCGTGAGGGGTGGACCGTGGCCCTCAAGCGGCTCCTGCCCGCGCTGACGGCGGACCCGGAGTCCGTCTCACTCTTCTCGCGGGAGGCGCAGCTCTCCAAGCAGCTGCACCATCCCAACATCGTGACGGTGCTGGATGCCGGAGAGCTGGAGGGCATCTACTTCATCGTGATGGAGCTGGTGGATGGCCGCGACCTGGGCCAGATACTCCGCCGCTGCAAGGTGCGCGGCATCCCGCTCCCGGTGGACTTCGCGGTGTACCTGGGGAAGGTGCTGCTGGAGGCGCTCGCGTACGCGCACTCCGCCACCGGGCCGCAGGGAGAGCCGCTGGGCATCGTCCACTGCGATGTGTCGCCGTCCAACCTCTTCATCTCGCGCGTGGGCGAAATCAAGCTGGGCGACTTCGGCGTCTCGCGCGTGCTGGTGGACGGCAAGCTCCAGGGCGGCGAGGTGCTGGGCAAGCCCTACTACCTCTCTCCGGAGTCGCTGCTGGGCGAGGTCAGCCCCGTCGCGGACCTGTGGGCGGCGACCGTCGTCCTGTACGAGCTGCTGACGCTGGAGCGCCCCTTCACCGGCACCACGCCCGACGAGGTGTTCCACGCCATCCGCTCCCGGAGCTACCGGCCGCTGCGCGAGCTGCGGCCGGACGTGCCCCAGGCGCTCGAGGACGTGGTGCGCCGTGCCTTCTCCGCGCGCCCCGAGGACCGGTTCCCCTCGGCCGAGTCCTTCGCCCAGGCGCTCGCGCCGCACTACGACGAGCGCGTGGGCACTCCGTTGGCCATCGCCGCGGTGGTGCGGGGGCTGTTCGGCGCCAGTGATGACGTGCCCGCCGCCTCGGCTGCTCCTTCGGGCGCGGCTTCGGGGACGCCTCCTTCGACGCCGTCCGGAGCCTCGCGCGCGGAGTAGGGGACGGGGCATGCGCTCACCTTCGAGCGCGCCGTCACCAGTCCCGTGAGGCCTTGGAGATGGTGACCTTCTCCTCATGCACGCAAGGCCCCGTGCCTTGTCTCCTCGAGGAGCATCATGGCCACCCAGCAGCCTCCAGCAGCACGACCCGAAGAGCCCGCCCCCGAGCGCCGGGCAGGCGGGAGTGTTCCACCTCGGTTGCCTCCCAAGGAGGATGAGGCTCGCGAGGATGGGATACCGGGGTATGGACAGCCCGACCCGGAGGTGCGCGAGAAGTCACTGCCCGAGCAGGGGTGGTAGCGCCCGGGGGCTGCCGGAGCCGCTGAGGACTCGCACCGAGCCCTGCTCCAGCCCGTGTTGTTGCAGCTTGCTGCGCCAGACCTCGAACTCCCCTTCGGACACGAGCCCGAAGGCGCTGAAGTTGCCGGTGATGCCCTCGTAGCGGTTGCGGTCCATCTTCAGCCCCGGCCGTGCCGAGGCGCGACCCAGCTTCACGAAGCTGGTCATGTCGCGCAGCGTGTTGTCGAAGACGGACATGTTCGAGACGACCAGGGGCTCGTCGGCCGCGAGCCGCAGGCCGGAGTCCTCCGTCCGCTCGATGTGGTTGCCCACCACTTGCACCCCCCGCGCCTTCGCCACGCGGATGCCCTGGCCGTTGCCCCGGTTCGCGAAGTTGTAGATGTCCATCACCATGTTGTCGCGAATCCCCACATTGGCTGGATTGTCCACGGCGGCGAGCCCACCGACGGAGATGCCTCGGCCGGCCATGAAGATGAGGTTGCCGACGATTTCGATGTTCGTCGCGTCCTCGTGCACGAGGATGGCCTCGGCGGCGGAGGTCGTCGCCTGCCAGGGGTAGCGCGCGAGGTTGGGGAAGCGGAAGAGGACGTTGGACTGGATGACGAGGTTGTCGCACGCCTTGACGTCGATGCCGTTCTCTCCGCAGTCGTACATCTGGTTGTGCTCGATGTAGAGCTCGGTGGGGCGGCCTTCGTGGGGCTGGCACTGCACGGCGTCACCCGAGGCATCGTGGATGGTGTTCTCCACGAGGTAGACCTGGCGCGAGGTTCCCTTCACCGCCACCCCGTGGGAGTCCTGGCCGGTGCGGGAGAAGTCGCGAATCTCGTTGCCGTCGATGAGCACGGTGTTGGCATCGCTGACGACGACGCCTCCGCCGGCGCGGCCTCCATGCACCAGGGAGTCGGAGAGCTGTGAGCAGCGCGTGGAGCCCTCGAAGAGCGCACCGAAGGACGGCCGCTCCTGGACATCGATGTCCAGGGCCTCGACGATCCAATACGGCTGGCTCAACACCAGCAGGCTCCCGACGTCCGTTCCGCTGGGGATGATGCGAGGTCTGTAGGGTTGCTCTCCGCGCAGGACGATGGGCGCGGTGGCCGTGCCCGGGCGGGCCTTCAGCGAGTTGATGGCAATCTGCTCGGGATAGTTGCCGGCGCGGACCTGGATGACGGTGCCCGGCAGCGCGGCCTTCACCGCGTCCATGATGGTGGAGAAGGGATTGTTGAGGGAGCCCAAGGGCTGGCTGGGATTGCGCGGGCCCTTGTTCGCGACGTGGAGCGTGGGGCCCGTGGCGTGGGCGGCCGAGGGGCACTTGCTCCGGAAGGTCTCCTTCGCGCTGAGCGGCTCGGCTCGTGCCTCCATCGCCTCGCTCGCCAGGGCACTTTCCGAGAGGGTGGGGCGGGGCTCCTCCGCGCCAGGGCCACAGGCCAGCGCGAGTGCGGAGAGGAGCACCGCGAAATGACTCTTCAGGAACCTCGGCCCCGTCGAAACCTGCACCATGTCTCGTCCCCCCGCTGGGTTGGTTATCTATTGCGAGAGGATGTTTTCACCCGACTGGCTTTGTTCAAGCGGCCATGCCCCCCGGGGGCACGCGGGATTCACAGGCGGATGCTCGCGGCGCACGGGCTCACACCCGGGTCCTAGCGTCGTGACGGGCAACGCGGGTGCAGGCGCCCTCGGAGCCTGTGGGTGGGGCTACGCCGTGAGCGCGCGCACCGAGGGGACGTGGCGGCGGAGTGCGTCGACGACGCACCTCACATCCGCCTCCCGAGTGTCGGGTCCCAGGCTGAATCGCAGACATCCTCGCGCCTGGGCCGGCGTGAGCCCCATGGCCCTGAGCACATGCGACGGCGACAGCGTGCCCGACGCACAGGCCGCGCCCATCGAGACGCAGATGCCCTCCAGGTCCAGCGCGATGAGCAGTGCCTCACCCTCCACGCCGTCGAAGCGCAGGTTGCTGGTGTTGGGCACGCGGGGGGCACCCGCACCGTTCACCGTCACCCCGGGCACGCACTCGAGCACCGCGCGCTCGAAGTCATCCCGCAGCGCGCCCACGCGCTCGGCCAGCGAAGGCTGCTCGCTGGCGGCCAGCTCCAGCGCGAGGGCGAACGCCTCCGCGTGGGGGATGTTCTGCGTCCCACCCCGCAGGCCCGCTTCCTGATGGCCGGGGACCAGGGCCCGCACGTCCACGCCCTTTCGCACCACCAGCACCCCCGCGCCGGAGGGGCCTCCGAACTTGTGCGCCGAGAGCGACAGGAGGTCCGCGTCCACCTCGCGCAGCGACAGCGGCACCTTGCCCGCCGCCTGCACCGCGTCGGTGTGGAAGAGCACTCCGCGCTGCCGACACGCGCGCGCCACTTCCGCCGCGGGCTGCACCACGCCTGTCTCGTTGTTGGCCCACATCAACGAGCACAGCGCCGTGTCCGGCGTCAGCGCCGCGAGCACGTCGTCCGCGCGCACGCGGCCATCCGGACCCGGTGCCACGCGAACCACCTGCGCGCCCTCGCGCTCGAGCTGGGCCGCCGCGCCCAGCAGGGCCGGGTGCTCCACCGCGGTCGTCACCAGCCTGCGCCGCTCGGGCGAGGTCCGCGCATGCCACGCGCCCACGAGCGCCAGCGCATCCGCCTCGCTGCCGGAGCTGGTGAAGCAGATCTCCTTGGGCTCACAGCCCAGCACCCGCGCCACGCGAGCCCGGGCGGCGTCGAGTCGCGCGCGCGCCTCACGGCCCGCGGCATGGACGCTGGACGCGTTGCCATGGCCTCCTTGCGAGAAGGCGCGCGAGAGGAGCGACGCGACCTCCGGCCGGACAGGCGCGGCGGCGTTGTAGTCCCAGTAGATCACACGTCCTGCGCGGAGAGCAGCGACACGGGACGTTCGTCCGCGACGCCGAAGGCATCCAGGAAGCGGCTCACCAGCTCGCGCTTGAGCGCCTTGCGCTGCGCCGCCTTGCCGGACAAGGGCAGCCGCGCGCCGGCCATGCTGCCGTGGCCACCGGAGGAGCCGCCGTAGTCCTCGAAGATCTCGCGGATGAGCCGGCCCGCGTTCATCCGCCGGTCCTTCACCCGCAAGCTGAAGTAGAGCTGGTTGCGGTACGTTCCGAAGGCGAGCGACCACTTCGTGCCCTCGAGGAACATCAGCCGCTCGGCGACCTCCGCCACCATGTCCGGGGAGTAGACCTCCTCCAGGTCGGTGACGATGGCGGTGCCGTACACCTTCGCCCGCTCGAAAGCCGTGTGGTACAGCTGGAAGTAGCGCGCGGGCAGCTCGGGGTGTTCGATCTGCGCGAGCATCGACTTGTCCATGCGCGGAAACAGCCACAGGTAGCTGTCGATGTCCGTCTGCGTCGTCTCGCGGCCCAGGTCCCTCGTGTCCGCCTTGATGCCGTAGAACAGCGCCGTCGCCACCTCCACCGAGGGCTCCACGCGCGCGGCCCGCAGGTACTCCACCAGCATCGTGGACGTGGCGCCGAAGTCCCCGCCCACGTCCGCGAAGGGCGCGGAGAGGCTCTCCTCCCGCAGCGGGTGATGGTCCACCACGAGCTGCGCTTCCAGCCGTGCGGGCAACGAGTGGTTGCCCACCTTGGGCTGCGTATCCACCAGGCCGAAGAGGTCGTACTCGTCGAAGTCGATTTGCGACACGTGTGACACGGGCAGCCGCAGCACCTTCACGAAGGCGATGTTCTCCGCCCGGCCGATGATGCCCCCGTAGCCCACATGCGCTTCCACGTCCGCCCGGCGCTCCAGCAGGTGGGCCAGCGCCACGGCGGCCGCCAGCGAGTCCGGATCAGGATTGTCGTGGGTGAGGATGAGCGCCTTGCGATGCCCCTTCGCCACCTGGAGCAGGCGCTCCAGCTTGTCGCGAGCCGACAAGAGGGCCAGACGTGGTGGCGGAGGCTCCGTCAGCTCGCCCCCGGCTCCCTGGGTACGGCGGCTGTTGAAGGACTGAGTCACGGGCATGGATGGTCTTCTTTACTTCCTCCGGCACCCAGTTTCGAGATGCCGGATGTCGTCTCCTCGACATTGAGGGCGGGGTGTCTCCCGCACACCAATGTTGCAACCGCCCCCCCAGACCTTCACGCGGGAGCGGAAGGCCGTGTGCCCGGACGCCTTCCCGCTCTCACGCCGGCTCGCTAGTTGTTGATGGCCTTGTACTTGCGACCCAGGTCCCTGAAGTACTTGACGCCGTTGTCCAGGGAGTTCTCCATCGCGTCCATCAGCACCGTGCGGAACTGCGCCGCGGGGCCCCGGAAGCACTCGTAATAGCGCTGCCGGTCGATGGAGTGGATGACGGCGGGCATGTACCCGTTGCGCAGCAGGATGAGGTTGCTGCACATGCGCCCCACCTTCCCGCTGTGCTCCGTGAACGGGAAGATCTGCAGGAAGTTGTGCTGCACCGTCGCGGCCTGCTTGATGGGATGGAACTCGCGGAACTCGGCGCTGGCCGTGTAGTCCACGAGCTTCTCCAGCGCGGGTTGGATCTTCGCGGGCTGGTGGATGTCGTGGAAGTACGTGCGGTGCAGCGGCATGTCCTTGCGCAGCCCCGCGCGCTCACGCTCCTTGGCGAGCTCCTTCTCGGTGCGCTCCCGGCGCTCCATGCGCGCGCGCTCGGCCAGTGCCTCGGGCGTGTTGCCGAGGAAGAGGTCGTGCATGCGCTTGATGGTGGTGAGCGTGATTTGCGCCTGCTTCTTGGCGCCCGCTGCTTCCTCACGAATGAAGTCGCAGACGGCCTTGTGATTCCGAACCTCGAGCACCACCGGAATCATGGAGGCCTCGGCGCTGGTGCGTCCGGGATACAGGGCCGCCATCAACTCCTGATGGGTGTAGACCACGCCTTCCAACGCGGCGTCGTGGTAGATCCACGACATCTCGAAACGCTCGAGGAACTCACGCGCCGGCTGCTTGTCCTTGTAGATCTCGAGGTACTCGCGCAGCGCCTCGTTCTTCTCGTCGATGTCCTGGTAGCGTTCCTTCACGGACTGCGGCTCCTTCTTGCGCCGGGCCCCGCAAGGGTGGCCATTGGGGTGCGGCCGAGCGAAACAACGGCATGCGGATTCTAGAAATTCCGCACGGTTGTAACAACGAATTCCGGCTAGAGATTGACGAGGAAGACCTCGCACGCCTGGTCGAGCAGGTCCTTGGACAGGGCGGGCGGAATCTGGCGGTAGCGGGCGGCGTCCTTGATGAGCCCCACCAAGTCCCGAGGATGACAGGCGCGAAGCTGCATCGTCCGGGGCTTGTAGTAGTGCTCGACGAGGTAGGTGACGGCCTGGTCCACATAGGGGATGCCCGCCGCCTCGCACACCCGGCGGAAGATCTCCCGGTACGACTCCTCGTCGGGGTTGCTGACCTCGATTTTGTACTTGATGCGCCGGAGGAAGGCCTCGTCCACCAGCTCCTTCGGGTCCAGATTCGTGGAAAAGACGAGAAGCTGATCAAACGGGATTTCGAACTTCTTACCCGTGTGGAGGGTGAGAAAGTCGACCCGCTTCTCCAGGGGGACGATCCAGCGGTTGAGCAGGTCGGTGGGGTGGACCTTCTGGCGGCCGAAGTCGTCGATGAGGAGCATGCCGCCGTTGGCCTTCACCTGGAACGGGGCTTCGTAGAAGCGGGTGCTCTCCGAGTAGATGAGGTCCAGCGTCTCCAGCGTGAGCTCGCCGCCGACGACGACGGCGGGCCTGCGGCAGAGCATCCACCGCTTGTCCATCTCGAAGGTCTGCCGGCGGGCCCCGCTGTCGCGGCCCATCTCCAGCGTGACGGGCGTGTGGAGCAGGTGGTCATGCACCTGGATGATTTGATTTCCAATCTCCAGGCAGTGCGGGACGAAGACCTCGCCGCCGAACATGTGTGAGACGGCCTCGGCCAGGCTCGTCTTGCCGTTGCCGGGCGGGCCGTAGAGGAACAGCGAGCGCCCGGAGTTGACCGCGGGGCCCAGCTTGTCCATCAGCTCCGCGGGGACGGTGAGGTGGCTGAGCGCCGCGACCAGCTCCTCCTGGCTGACGACGGGCGTCTCCTCGGTCTGGCTGGTGATGAGCGCGTTGTACTGCTCGATGGGGACGGGCGCGGGGCCCACGTACGTCGTGCGCGTCAGCGCGTCGCGCGCGTACTCGCGGCCCTTCTCCGTGAGGATGAACTCCACCGACGCGCGGCCAAACCCCTTGCCGCCCCGCAGGTCCACGAGCTTCTCCGTGGCGAGGAAGTCCACCACGTGCTCGATGACGCCGGGCCAGGGCAGGCACATCTCCTCGGCGATGCCCATGCCCGTGCCGGTTCCCGCGTAATAGAGGAACTTCAGCGCGATATCCGAGAGCAACCCCATCTTCAGCCCCGTCTCCTCCACCGACTTGGGCTCCGGAGGAGCGATGTCGAGGATGGATGGGTTCTCGAGCCTGAAGGGATTTTCGTCGTAGACGTGACCGGCGGGAGCCATCGGGGCCCTTTTAGCTCAATCCCACGTGGGGAGGGCACGCGGCGATGGGGAGGGCAGGTGCCCGGTCCTCGTGGGTCCGGGCACCCCCAGGTGCATCACACGTACGTGAGCCACTCCGCGTAGCGCGGCTCCATGCCTCGGACCGTGCGGAAGTAGGTTTCCTGCACGAACGTACCGATGGGGCCTGGCTTGCCGGCGCCCACGGAGCGGTTGTCCACCTCGCGAACGGGGGTGATCTCCGCGGCGGTGCCGGTCAGGAAAATCTCGTTACAGATGTACAGCGCGTCGCGAGTGAAGGTGACCTCGTCCACGACGCGGCCGCTGTCGCGCAGCATCTTGAGGACGGTGTCGCGGGTGATGCCGTCCAGGATGGGCGAGGACAAGGGGGGCGTCTTGATGACGCCCTTCTTGTTCACCATGAAGATGTTCTCGCCGGACGCCTCGGCGACGAAGCCGCTGATATCCAGGAGGATGGCCTCGTCGTAGCCCGCCAGCACCGCCTCGCGCTTGGCGAGGATGGAGTTGACGTACTGGCCGGAGATCTTCCCGCGCACCATGTTCACGTTGACGTGCATGCGGGTGAAGGAGCTCACCTTCGCGCGGATGCCTTCGCGAACGCCCTTGTCGCCCAGGTACGCGCCCCAATCCCACGCGGTGACGGCCACACGCGTGGGGTTCACCGCGCCCAGGCCCATGGCGCCGTCGCCCATGAAGGCCACGGGCCTCAAGTACGCGCCGTTGGCGAAGAGGTCCTTCTGCTTGCGCAGCAGGTCCAGGCACGCGTCCACGAGCTGGTCCTCCGTGAACGGCATCTTCAACATGCAGATGTGCGCGGAGTCGAACAGCCGCTGGATGTGCTCACGCAGGCGGAACACCGCCAGCCGTCCATCATGCGTCCGGTACGCGCGAATCCCCTCGAAGACGCCCAGCCCGTAGTGCAGGGCGTGCGTCATCACATGGACCTGGCCCTCGTCCCATTTCACCAATTGGCCGTCGAGCCAGATTTGATCTGCACGCAATACGCTGGTCGAGGTCGAGCTCATGCACGGGTTCCTTCGCCCTGAAGTTGAGTCGTGGGACTGCCCGACTCTTCTAGCCAGCCACCGCTATGAGGTCAAAGCGTGAAAGACCTTTCGCGGAATTCAGAGGACATGGGGAATTGGCGCGAGCATGCGGCGGAGGAAGGGGAGGTCCTCGGCGAGCGCTTTGCGTCCGAAGTGGAGGGCCTTGGAGGCGAGCTCCACGGAGGGCACGACGTCGAGGGGTGACAGCGTGCGCGGGAAGCGTTTGACGTGGTGCGCGTAGGGCAGGTTGGGACTCACCGTCATCGCGGCCAGGCGTTGGAGCGGGAGCCAGAAGGGTGTGGTGAGCTTGGGCGCGAAGCCATCCAGCGCGAGGATGAGGGTGTTGCGCGTGCCGATGCGGCCTTGCGCGACGGCCTTCCACGCGGCCTTCGCGGGGAGGTTGTCCACCAGCCCGCCGTCGATGAGGCGCGCCACGCCGTGCTGCGCCATGAGCCCGTCCAGGAGCGAGTGCATGCGCGGGTCCTCGCGCAGCACGTCGTAGTGGATGACGCCGGGGAGCGCGGAGGAGAACCCGGCCGCGTCCAGCGCGTCGAACTCGCCGGTGGCGTCGTCGGCGCCCAGGTGCATGCGCACGGTGATTTCGGGGCGGGTGAAGAGCTCCGCCATGGCGCCCATGGTCGCCTGGAGGCGGCGCGTGACCCCCGCGGGGTTGAGCAGCCCCAGGGGGCTCGTTCCCAGCAGGCGCTCGTAGTACTCGAGCGGACGCGGGAGCATGCCTCGGCGGATGCCGCCCACCGCGATGAGCGTGGGCACCGGCAGGTCCTTGAGGCGCAGGCCGCTGCCTTCGGGGCCCGCGCCGAAGAAGCGCCCCAGTCCGGCGCGCAGGAACAGGCGCAGCGCCGCCGGCAGGCCGTAGCGGCTCTCCGTGGAGATGAAGCGGAAGAGCTTCCGGAAGGAGAGGCCTCGGACGATGTTGATCATCTCCGTGGGGTCGAAGCGCGCCATGCGCGAGCGCATGATGGCGAGGATGGCGCCCATGGACGCGCCCGCGAGCAGCTTGGGCTCCAGCCCGTGCTCGGCCAAGAGGCTCATCACACCCAGGTAGACGAAGGCGGTGCCGCCTCCGCCGCCGGTCACCATCACCAGCTCCTTGTGGCGCAGCTCGCGGTCCATCGCCTCGGGAGGCACGCGGCCTCGCAGCCGGGCCACCACCGCGTCGCGCGCCCGCGCCGCGTGCTCGCGCAAGTCCCTCACGTGGGGGATGAGCTGATCTCTCGTCGGAGGTTGGGGTCCTCCGAGGACGGGCGTGAGGCGGCGCTCCACCTCGTCGCGAAACGGCGTGAGCAGCGCGCCCACGCCCACGTCCAGCCCGCCGTGCTGAATCTTGTAGAGCCGCGCGAGCGACAGCGCGGTGCGGAGCACGGCCTCCTCGTGCTCGCCTATCAAGGCGGGATTCGCCAGCGACGCGCGCACGAGGGACAGCTCCAGCTCCTCGAGCGGGCGGGTGATCTGGAAGCGTTCCTTCAGGAGCACGGGGAAGCCAGGGCCTCTCGGGGCGCGAGCGCCCAGCATACGCCGTCCAACCGACACGCCTCCCGGATGCGCAACGGCCTCGCGCCGCTCACGCCTGGGCGATTTGCGGCAGGTTGGCGCGGGCCTTCTCGATGTCGCCCTCGTACTTGAGCACGAGGTTCAGCGTGGAGGCCACGACGTCCGAGGTGAGCTGGTCCGCGTTGAGCAGCACCAGGCTCTGCGCCCAGTCCAGCGTCTCGCTGATGGAGGGGGCCTTCTTCAAGTCCAGGGCGCGGATGGCGGCGACGGCCTCCACCACCTGCTCGGCCAGCACCTGCGGCACCTGCGGCAGCCGAGAGCGGACGATGCGCAGCTCGCGCTCCCGGTCGGGGAAGTCGATGTGCAGGTGGAGGCAGCGGCGCTTGAGCGCGTCGGACAGCTCGCGCGCGGCGTTGGACGTGAGCAGCACGCGCGGGATGTGCTTCGCGCGGAACGTGCCCAGCTCCGGAATCGTGACGGCGTTGTCGGAGAGGACCTCCAGCAGGAAGGCCTCGAACTCCGGGTCCGCCTTGTCGATTTCATCCACCAGCAGCAGGGCGGGGCGCTCGGAGAGCTGGGCGCGGAGGATGGGGCGGGGCAGGAGGAAGCGCTCGGAGAAGAACACGGCGTCCCCGGACGCGAGCCGGTCCGCGGCCTCCGCCAGCGACGAGGTGCCCTCCACCATCTCCCCGATCTTGTCCTTGAGGAGCTGGGTGTAGAGCAGCTGCTTGGCGTACTCCCACTCGTAGAGGGCCTTGGCCTCGTCCAGCCCCTCGTAGCACTGGAGCCGGATGAGCTCGCGGCCCAGCGCCGACGCCATGGCGCGCGCCAGCTCCGTCTTCCCCACGCCCGCGGGGCCTTCCACCAGGATGGGCTTGTCCATCCGGTCCGCCAGGAATGCCGCCGTGGCGATTTCGGGGGAGGGCAGGTATCCCACCTGCTCCAGCTGCTCTTCCGCGTCCGCCACGCTCTTGAATGCGCGGACCTCTGCCGTCGAAGGGGTGCTCACCCGGTGGAACTTACCCGAGGCCCCCCGGGCAACTGCGGCAAAAATGCCAGCCTCATCGTCCTTCCGACCCTGCCCTCTCGCTCTACCTCCCTGCAACCCACTGAAAAGACATAGGGAAATAATTTTCGCACCGTGGGCATACCCCGTGCATCTCAGTGGCGTAACTCACGAAGGGAAAGCAACGAGGTCCGTGGTCATGATGTGGGCGTGGATGAGGATGGTGATGGCGGTGGCGGTCATCCTGCTGCCGGGCGGTTTCCCCCTGCTGCTGGCGTACGTCACGCTGCGGACGCTGATGAGCCGCTGGCGCGAGGCGCGGGCCCAGGCAATCCGGTTGGGGCGCGCGGTCTCCCTGCGCGACGTCGTTGCCTCACTGCACTTCAAGGAGCTGGTGCGCGACGCGCGCGCCGCCCTCTAGTTTCTTCGCGGGGTAGGGCACAGATGTCGCGGTCTGCTGGACGCGCGGCTTCCTGAGCTCCCCCGCCTGGCGTGCCGGCTTCCCGGCAGGTGCCGCTTCTCCAGACAGCACGGTGAATGGACTTCCGGCGGGGGCCACCCACGCCCTGGCGATGGCCCCAGCCCGGCTGGCTACTTGTCCAGCTCGTCCACCAGCGCGGTCCAGTCGTCGTCTTCCTTGGGCGCGGTGGTGACGGGGAGCTGAACGACCATGGTGCGGTCGGTGGGCTCCGACTCGTCGCTCCCCAACATGACGGGGGCGGGAGCGGGGGCCTTCTTCGCGGCGGGAGCGGCCTTGGCGGCGGGCTTCGCGGCCTTCGCGGGCGCCGCGGCGGCGGGAGGGATGGTCTGGTTGATCTGCGGAGCGCGGGCCAGGTCGTCCTCGTCCGCCGCTGGAGCGGCCTTGGCGGCCTTCGCGGCCACTGGCGCGGGCGTGGACGGTGACTTGCTCTTGAAGCGAGCCAGCTCCAGCTCAGCGACCTTGAGCGCCTTGCTCTTCTCCTGCACGGACTGCTGCAGGCGCGTCACTTCCTGCGCCTTGATGGCGTCGCGGCGCTCGAGCTCGGCCTTCTGCTTGGTGTTGAGCTCCTCGACCTCGCGCAGCTGCCGGGCCTCCAGGTCCTTGCGCTCCTTCTGCGCGGTGGCGAGGCGGGCGGCGGCCTCGTTGGCCTTGCCCTCGGCGGCGGAGACCTTGGTGGCCAGGTCCTTCTCCGCGCGGGTCTTGGCGCCCTGCGCGTTCTCCAGCGCGAGCTCCAGGTCCTGGACCTTCTTGGCGCGAGCGGCGAGCTGCGCTTGCAGGTCCTTGGCCTTCGCGTCGGCGTCGGCGGCCTTCGCCTGGGCCTCCTGGGTGAGCTGGGCGACGCGCTGCTCGGACTTGGCCAGCTTCGCGGCCAGCTCGTCGGAGGCGCGCTTGGCTTCCGCGCGCTCCTGCTGCGTCTGCTGGGCCTGCTGCTGCGCCCGCGCCTCGGACTGCTGGAGGTTGCTCGCGAGACCGTCGCGCTCCTGCGCCAGCTTCTGGTGCTGGGCACCCGCCGCGCGCAGTTGCTCCTCGCGCTCGCCGAGCGCCTTCTTCGCCAGCTCGAACTGGTTGTTGAGCCCGGCCATCTGCTGGCCGAGTCCATCCGCGTGGCGCTTGGCGTCGGTGGCCTGCGTCTGGAGCTTGGTCTCCATCGCCTTGAGCTGCTCGGTGCGGGTGGCGACCTCGCGGTTGAGCACCTCGGCCTGACGCATCTTCTCCTGCGTCACCTGCGTCAGCTTGCGCAGCGTGTCCGACAGCTCCTTGCCCTTGTTGGCCAGGTCGTTCTGGAGCAGCTCCTCGCGGCGCTGGGACTCCTCGGTGAGGGTGTCCAGGCGCTCCTTGAGGGTGGCCCGCGCGTCCTCCACCTGCGCGAGCTGCGCGGTCAGCTGGGTGACGTCCGCCACCCGAGCGCCCAGCTCGTGCTTGGTGATGGTGAGCTGTTCGCCCAGCTCCTCCACCTGGTTGCGCGCCTCGTTGAGCTCGCCCTGCAGCGCGGCCTGGGCGCTGGCGGCCTGCTGCCGGCTGGTGGTGTGTGCCTGCTGCTCGCGCGACAGCGTGTCCCGCGTGGCGGCGAGCTGGTCCTGCACCTGTGAGAGCGTCTCGCTGGTGGCCTCCAGCTCGGAGCGCAGTCCGTCGCGCTCGCCCGTGAGCGCCTCGATGGTCGCGCTCGTCTCGGCGGCGAGCTTCTCGTGCGCGGCCCGCTCCGCCTCGTAGTTGCCCAGCGTCTCGGAGAGGTCTCCGCGGAGCTGGCCAATCTGCTGCGTGAGGGACTGCTCCAGCGCGTCCTTCGCCTCGCCCAACGCCGCGAGCTCGGCGGTGCGCTGGTCGCGCTCACCCGTGGTCCTCGCCAGGGTGTCGTTCGTGTCCTGGAGCGCGCCGCGGGTCTCATCCAGCTCGAGCTTGAGCGCGTCGCGCTGCGCGGTGGTGGTGCCCAGCTCGTCGCGCGTCTCCTCCAGCGTGTTCTGCGTCTGGGTGAGCGTCTGGCTGGTGGCCTCGAGCTCGCCGCGCGTCTCGGAGAGGGTCTGCTCCGTATTGGCCAGCGTGCCCTGGGTCTGCGAGAGCGTCTGCTCGGTGCGAGCGAGCGTGTCCTGCGTCTGCGCCAGCGTCTGGCTGGTGGCCTCCAGCTCGCCGCGCGTGGAGGAGAGCGCCTCTTCCGTCTGCGCCAGGCGGGTCTGCGTGTCGCTCAGGGTCTGGCTGGTGGCCTCGAGCTCGCCGCGCGTCTCGGAGAGGGTCTGCTCCGTGTTGGCCAGCGTGCCCTGCGTGTCCGAGAGCTGCTGCTCGGTGCGCGCGAGCGTGTCCTGGGTCTGCGAGAGCGTCTGGCTGGTGGCGTCCAGCTCGCCGCGTGTCTCGGAGAGCGTCTGCTCCGTGTTGGCCAGCGTGCCCTGCGTGTCCGAGAGCTGCTGCTCGGTGCGCGCGAGGGTGTCCTGCGTCTGAGAGAGCGTCTGGCTGGTGGCCTCGAGCTCGCCGCGCGTCTCGGAGAGGGTCTGCTCCGTCTGCGCCAGGCGGGACTGCGTCTCGTTCAGCGTCTGGCTGGTGGCCTCGAGCTCGCCGCGCGTCTCGGAGAGGGTCTGCTCCGTGTTGGCGAGGGTGCCCTGCGTCTCCGAGAGCTGCGAGGTGAGGGCCTGGATCTGGCCCGTGAGGTCGGCTTCCAGCTCCGCCTTCGCCGCGCGCACGTCCTCGAGCTGCCGGGTGAGGTCCTCCTCCAGCGCGTCCTTGGCGATGCGCAGGGCCTCGATGCGGCCCGTGAGGTCCTCTTCGAGCGCGTTTTTCGCCTCGGTGAGTGCCTCCAGCTCGCCGCTCAGCTCGGCCTCGCGGTCGGCCAGGTGCGCCTTGACGGCTTCGACCTCGCCCTCGAGTTCACCGATGCGCTCCAGCTGCTGCTGGATGCTGGAGTTGAGGTCCGCCTCGGTGCGCTCGTTGCGAGCGATGGTCTCCGCGAGCTCGCGATCCAACGTGGAGATCTTCGAGTCGCGGTCCTCGATGCGCTGGGTGAGCTCCGCCTCCAGGGCATCCTTGTCCATCCGGAGCTGCTCGCGCTCGCTGGTGGTGCGCGCGAGGTCCGCCTCCAGGTCCGCCACCTGCTGGCTGAGGCGCGCGTCGAGCGCGTCGCGCTCCGCGTTCAGCCGGATGATCTCCGCGTCGGCCTGCGCACCGTGCTCCTCGGCGGCGGCGGCGCGGGTCTCGAGTCCACGAACGGTGGTGTCGCGCTCCTGCTCGGTCTGCTGCAGCCGCTCCTGGAGGGCCTGGATCTCTCCGTCCAGCTCGGCGTAGCGCTGGTCCCGCTCGCTGACGGTGCGGCCCAGCTCCGACTCGAAGTCGTCGCCGCGCTTGCCCAGCCGGGCAATCTCCGCCTCGTGCCCGCGGACGGTGTCCTGGAGCTTCTGCTCCTTGACCTCGAACTCGAGCGTGACGACGTTGAGGTGCTTGTCGAGCTTCTCGAACTCGCCGCGCAGGTTCTCCAGCTCGGAGCCTCGCCGCGCGAGCTCGTCGTCGCGGTTGTGGACCTCCTTGCGCAGGACGTTGATGTCCTTCTCCTTGGAGGCGACGACCTCGATGAGGTCCTTCTCCGCGGAGAACTTCTGGAGCAGCAGGTCGTCGACGGTGGCGCCGTGCTCGCGCTCCTTCTGGAGCATGGCCTGCTGCGCTTCGTTGAAGCGGCGCAGGAGGTCATCCACCTGCATCTTGAGGCCCTGGAGCTCCACGTCCTTCTCGTGGAGCCGGTCCTCGCCCGTCAGCAGCTCACGCTCGCGCACGCTCCAGATTTCGGAGAGGCGGGCGAGCTGCGCCTCGCGCGTCTTGAGCTCGTCGCGGAGGATCTGAATCTTGCCTTCCGGCGTGCCCATCAGCTCGCGGCGCGGAGGCGGGCGCTTGAGCTGGCGGGACTCGGCGAGCAGCTCCGCCTTGCGGTCGGCGATGGACTGGAACGCGCGGTCGAGGAAGGCGCGGTCCTCATCCGTCATCGCGCTGCGGCGCTCGCGCTTGGGCAGCTTGGGAGGGCCTCCCGCGGTGGTGCGGATGGCGGGCATCGGCGGGGGGGCCTCGCGCGGCGCGTTGCCCGAGAGGGCGGCGTCCAGCGACGCATCCGAGTCATCCGTGCCGGGTGGCACGATGCCGGTGCTGAGAGAGGCCAGCTCCCCCATCTCGAAGGGGATGACGAGGTAGCCATCGGCGGCGCCGGGGGTCTGCCGGTGCTGCGTGAGCCCGTCGACGCCCGTGTCGGACGAGAGCAGGAGGACCTTGAGGTTCTGGCCCCACTTGCCCTTCTTGATCTGCCCGCAGAGCGTGAAGCCGGATTGATCAGGCAGCTCGGCGCGGAGGACGACGAGATCCGGACGGCGCTTTTCCAGCTCGCGCTGCGCATCCGTGGCCGTCGCCGCCATGGCGGTTTGGTAACCCGCGCTCTTGAGCACGGTTGCCATGCTGAGGGCGAAGTCGTTCTGGCTTTCAACGATGAGGACGCGGCGCTCCATGAAGCCCTTTCACCCGTAAAAAGTGCAGTGAAAACCGCAACATCCTACTGGGCGCGCGCGCGACTTGGGAAATTTCCGAAGGGGGCTCGGTCGTCTGCTTCACTGGCCCTTGCCACGGACGACACCCTGCGCCGGGGGGGACGGGGGCAGTCGGGACGGATCTGTATCGTCATCCCGTCCTGGGAAGGTGGTCGGGGGCGTGTGGCGGGCGAACCGAGTGCCTTCGGGTGGACAGTAGCCGTGGGCGAGCTGCACGAACCAGGGATTGAGCGTCGAGGGGAGCGGCTCGGGGGCGGGCCCTTCGTCCTCTGGAGGTGGCTCCGAGATGGCTTCGTCGGCCTCGGCCTCCTGGAGGTCGTCCTCGTCTTCGATCAGCTGCGCGGCGCTGGTGACGGAGACCTCGGCCTCCTCGACCTCGTCGCTGCTGATCTCATCCGGCTCGTCCAGACGTGGGCGCGAGTGGGGGGGCGTGGCGCCATCTTCATCGCCTTCCTCGATGGCGTGGGCCTCGTCCTCGGAGATCTCCTCGGGCTCGTCCTCGGGCTCGGCGGACTTGACGTTGAGCGGACCGGGGCGTGACGGGGACGCTCCGATGGGCTCCAGCCGAGGGGGGCCATCGATGGACATGAGTCGAGGTGGCCGCTGACGCGGGACGGGCGGAGGCGCGCTGGCACGAGGTGGCAGGGCGGGGGGCCGCTCGGAGTCCGTGGCGTTGGGACGGAGGACGGGAGGACCTCGCTCGGCGTCGGGAGACGAAGGCCGCTCCGGTCTTGGGGCGGGGCTCGAGGTGAGGACGGGAGGGGGGCGCTCGGGGACGGAGGTGGATCCGCGCGAGGGGGTGGCTCGAGGGGACTCCGTCAAGAGGGGAGGGGGCCGCTCGGGGTCGGAGAGGGAGCCACGACTTTGGGTCGTGCGAGTGGACCCCGTGAGGACCGGGGGGACGCGCTCGGGGTCGGAGGGGGTGCCTCGAGTGGCCGATGCGCGGCTGGACTCCGTGAGGATGGGGGGAGCGCGCTCGGGCTCGGAAGTGGCGCCGCGTGATGCTGGGGCGCGGCTGGACTCCGAAAGGATGGGGGGTGGCCGTTCGGAGTCGGAGGCGGCACCGCGGGGTGTGGAGCCTCGGCTGAGTTCGGCTGAGGGCGTCGGGCGGGCCAGCGGCGGGAGGTGGTCCGTGTGACCACGCGGCCGCTCGGGTTCGACGATGGGGGCGGGGCGTGGGGTGTGTCGTTCGGAGTCGGTGGTGCGGCTTCGTGGCGCGAAATCGAAGACCGTTCTTCGACTTGTCGGCCGTTCATCGACGGGCGATGGGTCGGTGTGAACCGAAGGTGGCGCGGGCTCGACGGAGGATGCGCTGGAGGCCGAGGAGGGGGATGCGTCGAGCGGGGCTTGCGTGTCCGAGGACGATGCCGCCTCGTGCGACGCGACGCCGATGCGTGCTGCGTGTCGCTTGGATTCCGGTGCGGAGGGGCTGTGCGCGGGTTCGAGTTCCGGGTCGACTGCTTCGGCCGCGTCGAGGTGTTGCTCGGCCTCAGAGATCTCGTTGCCGTCATCCGGCGTGGGTTCTTCGTCCGGGGAGTGACCTGCTCGGCCCGAGAGATGCTCGGTCGCCGGAGTGTTGCGGCGTGCGGAGGCGTGGTCCTCGTCGGAGGTGGGGCTGTGTCGCTCGGCTTCGGAAGGCGTTTTCCGAGGTCCCGGAGCCGAGTCCTCGTTGGAGGCTGCGGGGGCGTGCTGTTCGGACTCCGACACACCTGCGGTTCGTCCCGAGAGGTGTTTCACTTCGGAGGCGGCACTCGCGTGTCCTGGATGTGTCGCAGGCTCGGATTCGGTGCCACTTCGCCTCGGAGGCCGGTCCTCGTCGAGGTTGGTTCCGAGACGACCCTTGTGGGAGTCGGTCTCGGATGTTGCTCCGACGTTCGTCGTGGCCTGTTTCTCCGCATTGCTACCGACGCGTTCCGACTGCGACGCGGCCTCGGTGTCGCTTCGCGGCGGAGCATGTTCCTCGTCGCGGGCCGCGCTGATAGGTCCCGAGTGGGATGTGGTGTCGCCCCTCAGCGGAGCGCGTTCTTCGTCGAGGTTCGTACCAACGCGTCGCGACTGGGACTCAGTCTTGGATGTGGTGTCGCCTCGCGGCGGCGCATGTTCCTCGTCGCGGCCTGCACTGATGCGTCCCGACTGGGACGCAGTTTCGGCTGAGGTGTCGACTCCCTTCGTGGATGGTTCCTTGTCCGCGTCGCCACCAACGTGTCGCGACTGGGACGCAGTCTTGGATGCGGCGTCGCCTCTCAGCGGAGCGTGTTCCTCGTCGCGGTCCGCATTGATGCGTCCCGCCTGGGTCGCAGTCCTTGACGTGGCATCGCTGCGCGACGGGGAGTGCCCCTCTTCGAGAGCACTGTCGCTTCGCTGTGGAGAGAATCCCCCCTCTTGGTCTGCACCGATTCGTCCCGACTGGGACGCAGTTTCGGCTGAGGTGTCGACTCCCTTCGTGGACCGTTCCTTGTCCGCGTCGCCACCGACGTGTCCCGACTGCGACTCAGTCTCGGTGTCGCTTCGCTGTTGTGAGCGTCCCTCGTTGCGGTCGGCACCGATGCGTCCAGACTTCGACTCCGCCTCGTGGGTCGTGTCGACTTGCCTGGTGGCGTGTCCGTCGCCGTGGTCGGTACTGATGCGCCCAGACTTCGACTCATCATCGGGTGCCGTGTCGCCTTGCTCGTCGGAGTATCTCTCGCCGCGTTCGTCACCGATGCGCCCGGACTTCGACTCATCATCGGGTGTCGTGTCGCCTTGCTTGGCGGAGTAACCCTCGGTGCGGTCAGCACCCGTACGCCCTGCCTGCGATTCGGCCTCGGACGTTGTCGGGGGGGCGGTATCGATACGCCCCGACTCGCTCTCCGACGCGGAAACGGTGCCAGTTCCCTGCGAGGAGCCGTCCTCCTCGAGCGCAGTGCCGAGATGCGCCGGGCCGTCCTCAGCCTCGGAGGCGGTACGGGCTCGCCCCGTGGACCGCGCTGCGCTGGCGGAGTCGCCTACGCCCGCGGAGGGGCGCGCGGACTCTGCTTCCTCATCGGCTCGCCCCGAGATCTGCTTTGTGTCGGTATCGGAGCTCTCGCTGTTCCCCGACAGAAGCTCAGGCTCAGGCGCGGCTCCAGACCTCCCGGCGACAGGTTCCGCATCGGAGACGTCAGCGCTGCGTTCCGACAGCAGCTCGGGCTCTGGCGTGGTGCTCGTGAAGCCCGCGCGAGGCTCCGTGTCGGATGTGGCACCGCCGCGTGCCACCTGGCGCTCTGCCCCCGAGGTTCCGCCCGCTCTCTCCGCGTCGGTGCTCGCCCCCGTGCGTCCAGTGCCCCCCTCGGACTCCGCCCCCGTGCCGCCCCGCCCCGAGGACTTCTCCGCTTCAACGGCGGACCCCGTGCGTGTCGACGGCGGTTCGCCGCCCGCCACCGTCCGAGTGCGTCCCGAGGGGCGCTTCGACTCACGCCCCCCTCCGCGCTCGCCCTCATTGGACTGTGCACTCTTTGACAGAACACCGAGCGACGACATCCGGCGCGCAGGCGTCTCCACGCGCGCCGACGTGCTCCGACTCGCGAGCACGGACCGCATGGGGACGATGGGCGTGGGCGCCTGGACTTCATCGTCTCGCCTCGCGCTCAGGGAGCCCCGACCATTGGACACCGGGGCCTCATCTCGCTGGAGCGACGCGGGAGCCCGAATGATGGGCGTGGGCGCCGGCGGCTCCTCTCCCTGCAATGCCACGGGAGCCCGGATGATGGGCGTCGGAGAAGGCGGCTCCTCCGGAAGGAGCGACGCCGGCATGCGGATGATGGGCGTCGGAGCGGGGGGCTCCACGGGCGTGGGGGCCGGTGGCTCATCCCCGAGCATCGGCGGAGTGTTCCGCCGTGACCTCGCGGCGGCGTCCCCATCGTCCTCGCCCGAGTCGTCCGAGCCCTCGTCGACGTCCTCCCGGGCCCCAGGTTGCGTGGCGCGGATGGGCGTCAAGGGCGTCGGGTCTGGCGCCATCGCCGACGACGCATCGGGCGGAGTGGTCTCCTCGGGAGGAGACACCGTCGCGCCGCGAGCCGCAGAGGCACGCTCGCGCAACGGCAGGCCCATCACCACGGGCGGCTCAACGGGGCGAGCATCCGGCTCCGTCTTGACGAGCCGGGTATCGAACCCATCCTCCAGCACCATCCCCATCACCACCGGGGGCTCTTCCGCGGCGGCCTCCGGCGGCGGAGCGATGTGCTGGGCGACGGTCTCCCGCTTCTCGACCTGGGGAATCTTCACCCGCCCGCTGTCCGGCGGCAGCAGCATCGCGAGCCGATTGGTCGGAGTCCCTGTCACCATGGTCGCCATGGGCAGGTCGTCCTCGCGCGTGCTGGTCACCGGACCCGTTCGCTTCTCCAGCAGCGAATCGTAGAGGTCCAGCAACTGTCCTCGGATGGAGGATGCGTCGAGCGCCGCCTCGGCGTGCTCTCGGGCCCGGTTCCCCATCTCGACGCGACGCGGAACATCTCGCGCCAGCTCGATGATGCGGTCCGCCATCGCCCGGCTGTTCCCTGGCGGGAAAAAGACAGCCACATCATCCGGAACAAGCTCCCGGCAGACGGGCAGGTCGGCGGCGAGGATGGGGCGACCCGCGGCGCAGTACTCGGAGACCTTCGCGAGAGGGCCTCCCTGGACGCGGTTCCGCTCCACGTCGTCCAGCGCCAGCACTCCCACATCCGCCAGCGCGAGCACCTTGGCCACATCGTCATGGTGCACGGGCGCCTGGAACTCCACCCGCTCCGTGAGGCCGAGCTCCTTCACCAGCTCATCCAGGTGCGGCTGCCAGTCGGGATGCTGCGCCCCCACGAGCGTCAGCTTCGCCTCCACCTGCTCATTCGCGAGCGCGACGGCGCGAAGCAGCGTCGGCAGTCCCTGCCAACCGACGTGGCTGCCCAGGTACATCAGCCGCAGGGGCTCGCCGTCCGGTGCGCCCATGACGTCGGGCGAGAAGGGGGCCAGGTCGACGGGGGCGCGCAGGACGCGGACAAGCTCCTCGCTCGCACCGAGGGACTGGATGTACGAGCGCGTCGCCTGGGAGCCGGTGACGATGAGGTCCGCGTTCATCAGGCAGAACAGCTCCTGCCTGCGAATCTTCGAGAGGAAGCGCCGGTCTCCCTCCGTCTGCGGGTGCGTGTAGCGCAGCTCCTGCGAGGGGAAGGTCTGTGCCTCGTAGATGAGGCGGTAGCCGTAGTCGCCCTTCAGCTCGCACAACGCGTATCCCCCGAAGGGGTCCGTGAAGTGGGCGAGGGCATAGTCCTCGCTCTCCAGTTGTCGGCGCACTGCGCGCTCGAACGCCTGGATTCTCGAGGCCAGGTCACCCGAGCCGACCGGAACGCGGAGGAGCCGGGCACCCTGGTACTTCTCGATATGGGAATGGTCAGGCGTCTTCGCCGATAGCACCACCACGGAGAACCGGTCCGGCAACGCCTTGAGATACTCGGTCAAGCGGCGTGACGAACCGGAAGGTCCGGGGATGACGTCGAAGCTGCACAGGAGCAGTCTGGGCAGGTCGCTCAAAGCGGAGGCAGAATACCGAGCCGCATCCTGGGTGTCATCGGGTGAGGTGAAGGGGAGGGGGTCGGGCGACGAACACAAGCAATGCTGGCACGTTGACCCTCCACGGCCGGCGACCTAAAGGCGACCCTGCCTATGGACGACCTCAAGAGCGTCACCGTCGGTTCCCTGAGGGAGCTGGCTCGGAAGCACCTGGGGAGCGGATACAGCAAGCTCAAGAAGGCCGAACTGATTGCCGCCCTGGCCGCGTTCGTGCCCGCGCTCGCGAAGCTCGCCCGGCTGGTCGGAATCAACGTCCCCCCGAGGCGAGGCCCCGAGACGAAGCCGGCTCCCCCAGCCCTCGCCCCGTCCTCCGCCCCCCCGTCCAAGCCGAAGCCCTCGGAGGAGGGGCGTGTCTCGGCCTCCCAGCGCATCGCGGCCAAACGCGCCTCCGAGAGGCCCGTCGGCTCCCCCACCACGCCCCTGGCCCAGGTCGTGAATTTTCCGCCCAGGCCCCGGGGGACGAAAGAGGCCGCACCCCCTTTTCCCTCGCTGCCCGAGGCGGAGCCCCGTCCTCCCTCGCGCGCGGCGAACACCCCGGTGACGCCGCCGACCGGTGTGGTGGCACCTCCCGTGAGTCCGCCCGCAGCGCAGCTTCCTGCTCCGCCGTTGATCGAGGGCTTCTTCGTCGCGCGCGTCAGGGGCGAGGAGGAAGTCCGCCGTCATCACCTCCAGGACGAGCGAGTCCCCGAGGTGCTGGCCGTGCCCTCCGAGGCGGAAGACTCCGAGGGGTTGGGGGCCTTGCCGTCCGAGTACCAGGACGACACGACGCTGCTCCTGCCCAAGGACCCGCACACGCTCTTCGCCCTCTGGGACTACAGCGCCGCCACGCGCGACCGGGCGATGAACGGGTTGCAGACGCCCCGCGCCGTGCTGCGGGTCTTCCATGGGGATGACCTCGTGCGCGAGGTGGACTGCACGCTCGAGTCACGCGGCTACTACATCCAGGGTCTGCCCGCGGGACGGCCCTACCGAGTCGAGGCCCACTTCGTGGGGCGCGATGGCCGGTCTCAGCGCATCGGCCCTTCGAGCAATCGCGTGACGCTTCCTCCCGCGGGCGTGTCGGCGGACACGAGCGTTCGCTTCCTGCGGCGTCCTGTGCCCGTCGATGAGTCCTCCACCTCCGCGTCGCCGCCAGCGTCCACTCCCGAGGTCCACGAGGCGAAGGAGCGCGAGTACATCACCTGGCACCGCGTCAGCCTCCCGGGGAGCGCGGGCTCGAAGGATGTTCCCGTGCTGCACCGCGAGGGGCTCGGTCCTGTCGCGCATCCTTCCCCGCGTCGAGAGGGTGGGGCGCTCACCGGAAACGAGGTTCCCTTCGAGCATGTCGGACGTGCACCGGGGGCCTCGGACCAGCGCTACCTCGCCTCTCATCGCTATCTCGAGGCCCAGGCCCGTGCGCCCGGGGCTTCGGACATGCGGTATGCGCAGGGGCTCGTGTCGCCGACGCCAGTGGCTCGCGCGTTCGAGTATCTCGAGATGGGACCTGAGCGCGCCCGAGACCACGGCGGCGAGCGCGCCATCGGGGGCACCGAGCTGAACTACTTCGAGTTGCCCACGCGGCCCTCCGGAGCCTCGGCGTCGCGGGATGGGGACTCCCAACGGAAGCCGCCTTCGGGTGGTGGCCGCTCGTGAACCTCCACGGACACCTTGACCGACCATGAGCCAGGGCTCTCTCGCACTCGTTCTCCACGCGCACCTGCCGTTCGTTCGTCATCCCGAGCACGAGGACTTCCTCGAGGAGGACTGGCTCTACGAGGCCATCTCGGAGACGTACCTGCCGCTGCTGCTCGCCTTCGACGCGCTGGCGGATGAGGGCATCCGGTTCCGGCTGTCGCTGACGTTGTCCCCGACGCTCGTCACGATGCTTCGCGACGAGCTCTTGATGGACCGCTACGCGAAGCGGCTGGACCTGCTCTGCGAGCTGGGGGAGCGCGAGGTCCACCGCACTCGGAAGGATGCGACCTTCGGACCGCTGGCGACCTTCTACCGGGACCACTTCCAGTCGCTGCGCCGAGCCTTCCACGAGCGCTACCGACGGGACCTGGTCTCCGCGTTCCGCCGTCTCCAGGACGCGGGCCACCTGGACATCCTCGCGTGCAACGCGACGCACGGCTTCCTGCCGCTGATGCAGCAGGTCCCCGAGGCGGTGCGAGCGCAGGTGTCGGTGGCGGCGAATCACTACCGGCAGCACTTCGGCAGGGACCCCGCGGGCATCTGGTTGGCGGAGTGTGGCTACTTCCCGGGCCTGGAGCGCATCCTCTCCGCCGAGCGCATCCGCTACTTCTTCGTGGACACGCACGGGCTCACGGATGCGACGCCGCGCCCGTTGCACGGTCCCTACGCGCCCGTCTTCACCGAGTCCGGTGTCGCCGCGTACGCGAGAGACCCCGAGAGCAGCCAGCAGGTGTGGAGCGCCGAGTACGGTTACCCAGGCGACCCGAGCTACCGCGAGTTCTACCGGGACATTGGTTGGGACCTGGACCTGGACTACATCCGTCCGTTCATCCAGCCGACGGGGGACCGCAAGAACACGGGCTTCAAGTACTACCGCATCACCGGCAAGACGGAGGACAAGCAGCCGTATGACCCGAGGCTCGCGCGTGAGCGCGCCGTGGTGCACGCGGGCAACTTCCTGTTCAACCGGCAGCGGCAGATAGAGCACCTCGCCTCGCGCCTCGGAGGCCGCACGCCCGTCGTCGTCGCGCCCTACGACGCGGAGCTCTTCGGTCACTGGTGGTTCGAGGGGCCCTGGTTCCTCGAGGCCTTCATCCGCGAGGCCGCGCGCGAGCAGACCTCCTTCGAGCTGGTGACACCCTCGGACGACTTGCGCGCGCATCCCGAGAACCAGGTCGCCACGCCGCCCATGTCGTCATGGGGCGCGGGGGGCTATGCGAACATGTGGCTGGATGGGACCAACGATTGGGTGTACCGCCACCTGCATCACTGCGCGCGGAAGATGGTGGAGCTCGCCAGGGACTTCCCCGAGGCCACCGTTCCGCAACGGCGTGCGCTGAACCAGGCCGCTCGAGAGCTGCTGCTCGCCCAGAGCTCCGATTGGGCCTTCATCATGAAGACGGGGACGATGGTGGAGTACGCGCTGCGACGCACGCGCGAGCACGTCCGCCGCTTCCTCCGGCTGCATGATGACCTCCGCGCGGGGACCCTCGACGATGAGTGGTTGGGGCACGTGGAGGGGCGCGACAATCTTTTTCCGGAGCTCGACTACCGAATCTATCGGCCGGGCTGAGTCCCGCAGTCCGTCTCTCGCATGGGATGCATATGAACCGCTCTTTCATCCAGTTCCGGCGTGCCCTCGTCACCGCGCTTCTGCTGGTCGTCCCATCCGTCGCGGGGGCCCAGGCTCCCGCCCAGACACCGCCCACCGCCGCGCAGGGGCAGTCCGGCAACCTCCAGCCCGCCACCCGTGAGGCGCAGGCGCTTCCGTCGCTGGCGCCCCTCGTGGATTCGGTGAAGACCGCGGTCGTCAACGTCGACGTCCAAGCGCGGGGAGGCGGTGGGCCGCGAGGCTCGGAGGAGAATCCACTCTTCGACCGCTTCTTCGGGGGAGGGCGCAAGGAGCAGCTCCGCCAGGGCGCGGGCTCCGGCTTCATCATCGAGCCGACGGGCATCGTCCTCACGAACAACCACGTCGTGGAGGACGCGGTCTCCATCACCGTGCGGTTGGATGATGGGCGCTCCTTTCCCGCCACCGTCGTCGGCAGGGACCCACTCACCGATGTCGCGCTCGTGAAGCTGAAGGAGAAGGTGGAGGGGCTGCCCACGGTGAAGCTGGGGGACTCGGATGCGCTGCGCGTGGGCGACTGGGTGGTGGCCATCGGCAACCCCTTCGGTCTGGCCTCCAGCGTGAGCCTGGGCATCGTCTCCGCGAGGGCGCGCGACATCGGCGCGGGCCCCTATGACGAGTTCCTCCAGACGGACGCCGCCATCAACCCGGGTAACTCGGGCGGCCCGCTCTTCAACATGAAGGGGGAGGTCGTCGGCATCAACACGGCCATCGTCGGCGGCGGCACGGGCATCGGGTTCGCGGTGCCCAGCAACCTGGTGAAGGCGCTGCTGCCGCAACTGGAGAAGGAGGGCTCCGTCACCCGCGCATGGCTGGGCGTGGGCATCCAGGACCTCACGCGAGACCTGGCCGGTGCGCTCAAGCTCCCCGTGACGGAGGGCGCCATCCTCACGCAGGTGAACGCCAACACGCCCGCGTCGAAGGCGGGGCTGAAGGTGGATGACGTCATCACCGCCATCGACGGGCGGGCCGTGGCCTCGAGTGGTCAGCTCACGCGCACCGTCGCGCTCAAGCGTCCGGGTACCAGCTCCACGCTGACGGTGTTCCGCGACGGCAAGAAGCAGGACGTGAAGGTGACGCTCGGCACGCGGCCGGACATCGAAGGCGTGGCGTCACGCAAGAGCGCGGGGGAGGAGGAGCAGGAGAGCTCGCGCCGGGTGGGTGTCAGCCTCCAGAACCTGGATGCGCGCACCGCGCAGCAGGCGGGCTTCAGCGAGCGACAGGGAGCCCTCGTCACGGATGTCGTGCCGGGCTCCCCCGCGGACCGCGCCAGCCTGGAGCCGGGCATGGTGGTGGTGGAGGCCAATCGCAAGCAGGTGAACAACGCGGACGACCTGGCCAAGGCCATTCGCGCGGCGCCCGCGGGCAGCACCTTGCTGTTGCGGGTGGCGACTCCGGGCGGAGGCAGGCTGCTTCGCGCGCTCCGCGTCCCGTAGGACAGGCGTCAGGCCTTGGCGATGCCGCTGGGAGGAACGGCGGCGGTCGCCTCGGCGGGGGGCGCGTGCGGGCCTCGCTCGCGGCCGGGGTGGATCTCCATGCCCAGCTCGAACGGCGTCGTGCGGTTGCGGCCCGTGCGCTTGCTGCAATACAGGGCCGCGTCCGCGCTATCGACCAGTCCCTCTTGCGAGGTGGTGTCGGTGGGGTAGTGGGCCACGCCGACGGAGACCGTGACGTGGCCCCCCGGCAGTCCTGGCTGGGTGAGGACCACGGTGTCCGCCACCGCGCGGCGCAGCTTCTCCGCCACTTCCACCGCGTCGTGCTTGGTGGCCTGGGGCAGGAGGATGACGAACTCCTCGCCGCCGTACCTCGCGAGCGTGTCCACCTTGCGCACCTTCGCGCGGAGGATGTCGCAGACGCGGCGCAGGGTCTCATCACCGACGCGGTGGCCCGCGAGGTCATTGAGGCGCTTGAAGTGGTCCACGTCCACCATGAGCAGCGCCAGCGGGGTGCCGAAGCGCTGGGCCCGCGCCAGCTCCAGCTCCATGCGCTGGAAGAGGTGACGCCGGTTGGGCACCCCCGTCAGCGGGTCCGTCATGGTGAGCTTCACCGTCTCGGCGTGCAGCCGGGCGTTCTTCACCGCGGCCGCGGCGATGTCCGTCACCGCGGTGAGCAGCTCGATCTCCCCGGCGGAGAAGCTGGCCACCAGGGGGCGCTGGAAGTTCACCACGCCCAGCAGGCTGCCCGCGTGCACCATGGGCAGCGCGAGCAGCGCGCCCGTGTGCATGGCGTCCACGACGAGGCCTCGGCGCGCGAAGATGCTGGTGGGGTCGGTGACGTCCGGCAGGTAGACGGCCTTGAGCGTCTGGGCCGCGCGGCCACAGGCTCCTTCGCCCAGCGCGAACACCAGCCCCTCCGCGCCGCGATGCTCCGGCCAGGCCTGGCGCACCTCCAGCGAGCCCTCCGCGTTGAGGAGCATGATGGAGAACTCGGGAATCTGCAGCCGCTCGATCACCAGCCGGGTCACGGCCTCCAGCAGCTCATCCAGCTCCAGCGTGGCGTTGAGCGAGCGAGTGACGTCGAACAGCAGGGACAGCTCGCGAAGTCGCTCCTCGAGCTCGTCCTTGAGCGCCAGCTTCTCCTTCACCAGCTCCAGGTCGCGGTGGGTGTCGATCTCCTCCGCCTTCATCGCGGTGAGGCGCGCGAGCATCTGGTTGAAGGCACCCGCGAGGCGCGAGATTTCATCCGAGCCGCGTGCATCCGCGCGCACCAGCAGGTCACCCGCGGCGGCGCGTCCCATGGCCGAGCTCAACCGGCGCAGCGGCCGCGTGAGGTTGAAGTGCAGCGACAGGGCGATGACTCCCGCGAGCGCGACGGCGAACAACGCCATGGAGCCCAGCGCGCCGCCAAAAACGTGCGTCAGTTGCTGATGCAACGCGGGTTCCGTCATCCGCATCTGGAGCACGCTGGCGCCCGGGATGTCCCCGCTCGCGTGACAGCTCCCGCACTCGGGACCGCCCAGCGGGCGAACGACCTCGGTGACACCATTCGCGGAGCGCGCCGTCTCGGGGCCGGGGCGGGTGAGTCGCGCGGCCTCCGGGTGCGACGTGCCCACCTCGGAGGGGTTGCGAGACCACCGCACGCGCCCGTCCAGCGTCAGCACGCGCACGTCCTCCACCGAGCGGAACAGCCGCGTGTCCGAGTGAAGCACCTCCGCCACGGCCCCGTGCGCGGGAGCCCCGGGGCCTTGTGACAGCAGGAACGTGGAGGCCACGAACTCCGCGAGCGCGAGCGACTCCACCTGCGTGGCGTCCTGCACCGCGACGCGGGCCTCGCGCCAGAAGTGCCCGACGCCCAGCAGTGCCACCACCAGGCCCGGCAGAGCGATGCTCCACAGCAGCTTGCGACCTACGGTGTCGGGACCCAGGGGCATGCGAACGTTCGCGTCACTTCGAAAGAAAGAGTGGAGCCCGTTTCACGAAGAGTCATCGGAATTGTCAATGGGCTGACGCGGACTGTCAAACGTACTTGCATGGAAATTTTTCTGCCCCATTGGCGCGTTGGGCTGACGCTGGAGGTTGTCCGCGTGCGTCGTGCCGGGCGCCCTGGTTAAGAAGGGGCACCGCATGGCGACCGAGCTGCTCACGTCCTCTCTGCTCCCTGTTCCTCACGGCTTCGCGACACGCACCGGAGGTGTCTCCGAAGGCCCGTTTGCCTCGCTCAATCTGGGGTTCTCCACCGGAGATGAGCGGGGGAGGGTGGAGGAGAACCTCCGCCGGCTCGCGCTCGCGGCGGGCGCTCCCCTGGGGGCGATGTCACGCGTGTCACAGGTGCATGGAGACCGGGTGTTGGAGGCGCGGGTGGAGCACGCCGCCGAGGCGCTGAGAGAGCCCGAAGGCGAGGCCGACGCGCTGTGGACGGAGGTGGCGGGGACCTGGGTCGCGGTGGGGACCGCGGATTGTGTCCCCGTGCTGCTGGTGGACCCGGAGGGCCAGCGCGTGGCGGCCGTCCACTCGGGGTGGCGGGGGACGGACGCGGACATCAGCGCGCGGGCGGTGGAGACGCTGGTGGCGCGAGGGGCTCGGCCGGAGCGGCTGCTCGCGGCGGTGGGGCCCGCGATCCAGCGCTGCTGCTACGAGGTGTCCCCGGAGCTGGCGCACCGCTTCGTGGCGCGCTTCGGGGCGGACGTGGTGGACGCGGAAGGGGACCGGTTCCGGCTGGACCTCAAGCGGGCCGTGCGGAAGACGCTGCTGCAAGCGGGGCTGCGGGCGGAGCATGTGGACGTGCTACAGGCCTGTACCGCGTGTGAGCCCTCTCGGTTCTTCTCCCACCGGAGGGATGCCGGGCGCACCGGGCGGCACCTCAATTTCGTGGTGAATCGCTTCTAGGTCGGGCGGACACAGCCGTTTTCTTGACGCTCTCCGACGTGGCTTCCTATCCTCGGAGGGACTTCTCTCCGTCGAGGACCGTGCTCGCGCGCTCCGTCATCTTCCGCCTGCTCGCCGTCGCGCCCCTGTGCGTGCTCGGTGCATGTGCCAGCAACGCCGCCTCGAAGGAGGAGGTGGGGGCGCTGCGTGCGGAGCTGCGCACGCTGCGCGATTCCCAGTCGCGGTTGTTGGAGCGGCTGGAGCGCATGGAGGCCCACGCCGCCGTGGACCGCGCCCGGGACACGTCGTCGGGCTCGAAGCCACTCGCGACGGTGAAGGTCACCGCGCCCGAGCTGGGCGAGCCGCTGTCGACCACGCCCGAGCTGTCGGTGGTGAAGCTCAAGCCTCGCTTCGAGCCCGCGCCCAAGCTGTCCACGCAGGTGGCGGTGGTGGAGCCCGAGTCGGAGCAGGTGGAGATGTTCATCAGCGCGCTGCCGGATGGCGCGCCCGCCGCGTCCGGTGGTGGGGCCACGATGGTGGCGGCCCGCGAAGAGGCCGACCCCGCGGACCAGGCGGACCCCGACGTGCTCGACGCGGACTACAACAAGTCCGTGTCGATGCTGCGCACCGGAAACGTGGAGGGCGGCGTGGAGCGACTGCGCCGCTTCTCCGAGGACAACCCCCGTCACCCCCGCGCGGACAACGCGCTGTACTTCAGCGGGCTGGGGCTGATGGGGCTCAACGACTTCAAGGCCGCCGCGAGACTCTTCGAGCGGCTGATCGCCACCTATCCCGCTGGAGATGCCGTGCTGGATGGCATGCTCCGGCTCGCCGAGTGCCGGATGCGGCTCAACCAGGCCGCGGATGCCCGGGCTCTCTACACGCGTGTCGTCACCCAGTTCCCGGGGACGGCCGCCGCCACTCAGGCGGAGCAGCGGCTTGCCGCGCTCCGGCAGTAAAGTCTTCTCGAAAGGATGTCGTGCGATGCGCTCCCGGATCCTCACCTCGCTGATGTTGAGCCTCGCCGTTGCCCCTGCCTGGAGCGCGCTCGCGCAGCAGGAGGAGGGCAGTGGCCCGGAGGAGACCGAGGCCGGCGGCGAGACCGAAGGCGCGGAGGTCATGGACGAGGCCCCCGAGCGGTCCTCCGGCACCGTGCAGCTGCCCCCGGGCGCGCCCAAGGGACGTGACAGCGCCCCCGGCGAGGTCCACACGGTGCAGGACGGCGACACGCTGTGGGACCTGTCCTCGCGCTACCTGGGCAGCCCCTGGTACTGGCCGAAGGTCTGGTCCTACAACCCGGAGATCGCCAACCCGCATTGGATCTACCCGGGCAACCAGGTGCGCTTCTTCGGCGGCGGGGAGGAAGTCCCCCAGCGCGTGGAGTCCGGTGAAGAGACGCCCGACGTGACCGCGCCCATGGAGATGGCCAGCACCAGCGCGGTGACGGTGACGGGCAAGATTGGCTACGACGTGTCCTCTGCGCGGCCGGTGACGACGCAGGGCTTCGTCACGCCCCGCGAGCTGGAGGAGGCGGGCCGCATCGAGGGCTCCCCCAGCGGCGCGCACATGCTGTCCTTCCCGGACAACGTCTACGTGCGCTTCAAGCGCAACGCGCAGGCCAAGGTGGGCGACCGCTACGTCGTCTTCCACACGACGCAGCCGGTGAAGCACCCGCGCACGGGCAAGCAGCTGGGCTTCCTGACGGACTTCGTGGGCACGCTGCGCGTGGTGCGCGTGGACAAGGGCATCGTCACGGCGCAGATCGTCGACACGTGGGACGGCATCGAGCGCGGCGACCTGGTGGGCCCCTACGGTGAGAAGCTCACTGATCGCGTGGCCCCGCGGCCCAACGCGAAGGAGGTCAACGCCACCGTCGTGACGCCGCTGGTGCCCTACCTGTCGCTGCTGGGCGAGCACCACACGGTGGTGCTGGACAAGGGCAGCGCGGACGGCGTCCAGCTGGGCAACACCTTCACCATCCTCCGCCAGGGAGACCCGTCCCGGACGGTGCTGGGCCAGATGTACGCCAAGCCGCCGTCCCAGGAGGACAAGACGCTGCCCTGGGAGGACATCGGCACGTGCATGGTGACCGAGGTGAAGGAGCGCACCAACAACTGCCTCATGATGCGCTCGCTCCAGGAGGTCAGCTCGGGTGATCGCGCGATGATGAGGGTGAGCAACGCGCCCACCGCCAGCCGCTGAATCTCGGCAGGAAAAGTGCATCCCCTCCCGCGCCGGAGGGGTTGAGTGCTTGACCGGTGGCGGTCCGGTGTTTATGTGTCGCGCCCCTCCCAGCGGGCCCATCTTCTATATAGGTGGGATTCGAGCGGGGGTCGGTATGGCGGACGCGGAGACGGACAGCCTCACGGCGGAGCAGCAGGCATGCCTTGCGCTCTGGGCCGTTCCCGGCCTGGGGCCGAGGACGCTGGCCGCCCTGCGCGTCTACGCCGACGAGCACCTCTCCTCCCTTGTCTCCACTCCGGTGCGAGACTGGGTGTCCGAGGCGCCGGTTTCCCCACAGGCAAGGCGCCGGCTCCTGTCCGTGGAGCGGCTGGCGCCCCTGGCGGAGCAGGTGTTGGAGGCCTGTCGCGCGGGGGAGATGAAGGTGGCCTTCGCGGGGCAGCGGGCGTTTCCGGAGCGGCTCCGGGACGTGGTGGACGCGCCCCCCTTGCTCTTCTACCGAGGGCAGCCCGGGGCTCCCCGCCGGCGGGTGGCCATGGTGGGAAGCCGTCGCCCGGACCAGGGGTTCCTGCCATTCGCCCGAGCGTTTGCCCGCCAGGTGGCCGAGGGTGGGGTCGGGGTGGTCTCTGGCGCTGCGGTGGGCGTGGACCGGGCGTGTCATTGGGGCGCCCTGGATGCGGGTGGGGAGACGTGGGCGTTCTTGGGGTCGGCGCTGGATGTGTTGGACCCCGCACAGGCTGGCCTGTTGCCCCACTTCCTGGAGAGGGGCGGGGTGTTCTTCAGCGAGCTACCGCCAGGCGTGCGGGCCAGCACCAGCACTTTTCCTCGCCGCAACCGGCTCATCTCTGGTGCATCGGATGCGGTCCTGGTGCTGCGGGCGGGGGTGGAGTCGGGCAGTTTGTACACGGCGAGGGCGGGGCGGGCGCAGGGGCGGACGGTGCTGGCGATGCCAGGGGACGTGCGTCAGGGCGGGGCGGCAGGCTGCAATGCCCTGCTGCGGGAGGGGCACGCGAGTGCGTGCCTGGACGTGAAGGACGTATGGCGGGCGGTGGGTGTTGACCCTGGGTGGATGGTGGCGCCAGGGGCGGAGGACTCGAGGGCGGGGCTTTCCGTGGAAGCACGGGGCGCCTATGCGGTGTTGGACCGGATTCCCCGGACATTCGATGAGGTGCTGGCCGGGAGCACCCTCACGCCGGCGGCGCTGGTGGGCGCGCTGGTGGAGCTGGAGATGACGGGGCTGGTCATCCAGCACCCGGGCAGGCTGTACGAGAAGATCTAGGTAGGAGAGTCATGGCCACGCGGACGAAGAAGAAGGCGGAAGAGACTGAGGCGACCGAGGAGAAGGCGCCCCGCAAGGCGACCGGTCGCACGGCCGCCAAGAAGAAGCCTGCGGCCAAGAAGGCCACGGCGAAGAAGGCCGCGGCCCGCCGGCGCACGACGAAGAAGAAGGGGGATGACGACGCGCTGCCCACCGTGGAGGCGGACGCGGAGGAGGAGGCCACCCCGCGCGGCAAGGGGCCGCACTACCTGGTCGTCGTCGAGTCGCCCGCCAAGGCGAAGACCATCAAGAAGTACCTGGGCTCCGGCTACTCGGTGAAGGCCTCCGTGGGCCATGTGAAGGACCTGCCCAAGAGCAAGATGGGCGTCGACGTGGAGCACGACTTCCAGCCCGAGTACGAGGTCATCAAGGGCAAGGAGAAGGTGCTCAACGAGCTGAAGAAGATGGCGAAGTCCGCCGACAAGGTCTTCCTGGCCACGGACCCCGACCGCGAGGGCGAGGCCATTGCCTGGCACATCAAGGAAGAGCTCGCGCATCCGGACGCGATGCGGGTGACCTTCAACGAAATCACGAAGAAGGCGATTCAAGAGGCCATCGCCCAGCCGCGTGAGCTGAACCAGGACAACTACGACTCGCAGCAGACGCGGCGCATCCTGGACCGGCTGGTGGGCTACCAGATCTCCCCGCTGCTCTGGCAGAAGATCCGCCGGGGCCTGTCCGCCGGCCGCGTGCAGTCCGTGGCGGTGCGCCTCATCGTGGAGCGCGAGGCTGAGATCAAGGCCTTCGTCCCCGAGGAGTACTGGACGCTGGACGCGCTCCTGGAGGGCCCGTCGGGTCCGCCGCCGTTCAAGGCGAAGCTGTCCAAGGTGGACGGCAAGAAGGTGGAGCTCAAGGACCGCGTCGGCACGGAGGCGCTCGTCTCCGAGCTGCAGGGGGCCGAGTTCACCGTGGCCAAGGTGGACCGCCGCGAGCGTCGCCGCAACGCGCCCGCGCCGTTCATCACCTCCAAGCTCCAGCAGGAGGCCGCCAACCGGCTGTCCTTCACGGCGAAGAAGACGATGACGCTGGCCCAGAAGCTCTACGAGGGTGTGCCCCTCGGCGAGGAAGGCCAGACGGCGCTCATCACGTACATGCGTACCGACTCCACGCGTCTGTCCGACGACGCGGTGAAGCAGGTGCGCGAGATGATCGGCACCAAGTATGGCGGGGACTACCTGCCCGAGGAGCCGGTGGTCTACAAGTCCCGCAAGAGCGCGCAGGACGCCCACGAAGCCATCCGTCCCACGTCCCTGGAGTACCCGCCGGAGCGGGTGCGGCCCTTCTTCGAGGCCATGGACGAGCAGGACATGTACCGGCTCTACGAGCTCATCTGGAACCGCTTCGTCGCGTGCCAGATGAAGCCCGCCGTGTATGACCAGACGAGCGCGGACATCTCCGCAGGCCGGGCCACGTTCCGTGCCTCGGGCAGCACGCTGAAGTTCCCTGGCTACCTCGCGGTGTACGGCGCGAGCCTGACGCCAGAGGAGGAGGCGGAGAAGGAGAAGGCCAAGGCCGCCGGCGACGAGAACGCGGCGGATGGCGCGGACGCGGTGGGTGACCTCCCGGTCCTCAACGATGGCGACAAGCTGGCCCTGCAGAAGCTCCTGCACGAGCAGCACTTCACCCAGCCGCCCCCGCGCTTCAGCGAGGCCACGCTGGTGAAGGAGCTGGAAGAGAAGGGCATTGGCCGCCCGTCCACCTACGCGGCCATTCTCTCCACCATCCAGGACAAGAAGTACGTGGAGAAGCTGGAGGGGCGCTTCCGGCCCACCGACCTGGGGCAGATGACCAACGAGATGCTGGTCAAGCACTTCCCCCACGAGCTGGACGTCACCTTCACCGCGACGATGGAGGAGAAGCTCGACCAGATCTCCGACGGTGGCACGAGCTGGAAGGCCGTGCTGCACGACTTCTACGGGCCCTTCAAGGAGACGCTCGAGAAGGCGAAGGCGGAGATGCGCGACGTCAAGCGCGAGGAGATCAAGACCGACATCGCTTGTGAGAAGTGCGGCAACCACTTCGTCATCAAGTTCGGAAAGATGGGGCACTTCCTCGCCTGCTCGAACTACCCCGACTGCAAGAACACGAAGGACTTCAAGCGGGACGCCGAGGGGAAGATCGTCATCGTCGAGGAAGAGACGACGGACGAGCTTTGCGAGAAGTGCTCCAAGCCCATGGTCATCAAGCGCGGCCGGTTCGGACGCTTCATGGCGTGCTCGGGCTACCCGGACTGCAAGACGTCCAAGCCCATCTCCATCGGCGTGAGCTGCCCGGACTGCAAGCAGGGCTACCTCACGGAGCGCCGCAGCGGCCGCGGGAAGATCTTCTTCGGCTGCAACCGCTACCCGGACTGCCGCTTCGCCGCGTGGGACCGGCCCCTGGCGGAGGCGTGCCCTCAGTGCGCGTCGCCGTATCTGCTCCAGAAGTTCTCCAAGCGGGACGGCGCGTACGTCGCCTGCCCGAACAAGGAGTGTGGCTACCGGCGTGAGGTGGCGGAGCAGGCAGGCGTACCCACAGACCCCGGGACTTCCTCCGCGGCCTGAAAACCCAAGTGTTTACGGGGGGCTGGCCTGACCGCGGCTTGACAGCTTCGGCGGGCCCGCCCTACAACCCGGCCAATGATTTCCTCGGTGGTGAGCGAGCTGCTGGTCAACGCGAGCCTCGCGGCCGCGGACGCGGGAAAGCTGGGCTTCACGGACTCCGTCATCAAGTTCTTCAAGGATGGCGGGCCGTTCATGTTCGTGAACCTCTTCTGGCTGGCCTGCTCGTTGGCCGTGGCGGTGGAGCGCTTCGTCACGCTGGTCTTCCGCTACAACCTCAACCCGGCGCCCTTCATGGAGCAGATCTCCAAGCTGGTGCGCAGCGGCAACCTGGACCGTGCCGTGAAGGTGTGCGGCATGGCGCCGGCGGCGCCGCTGGCCAAGGTCATCCGCGCGGGGCTGGTGCACGCGAACCGGGGTGAAATCGAGGTGGCCAAGGCGGTGGAGGAGGCGCTCGTCGAGCACAGCCCCCACGTGTCGAAGCGGATTCCCTGGCTGTGGTCGCTGGCGAACATCGCCACGCTGGTGGGCCTGGTGGGCACCATCTTCGGCCTCATCGGCACGTTCCAGGCGCTGGGCAACGTGCCCGCGGAGCAGAAGCAGATGCTCCTGTCGGACGGCATCTCCAAGGCGATGAACAACACCGCCTTCGCGCTCTCCATCGCGGTGCTCTGCATCGTCTTCCACCTGTTCCTCACGTCGTACGCGAAGGCGCTGGTGGAGAACCTGGAGCTCAACGCGCTGAAGCTGGAGAACCTCCTGTCCCGGCGCGGAAGCGTGGACCCGTCAGCCACGGAGCTCGAGGCCCGAGCGTCGTAGCTCCGGGCGAGCGCGCTCCATGGCGTTCTACTACTCCCGCCGCAAGCTGAAGGTCCGCGAGGACGAGGAGACGGGCGAGCTGAACATCGTCCCGTACCTCGACATCCTCATGAACCTCATCATCTTCATGCTGCTGTCGATCACCGGCCTGGCCTCGTTCGGCATCCTGAACGTGAGCGCCCCGGCCTATGGGCCCGCGCCCGCCGGGGTGACGCAGGCTTCGCCCACCGACGAGCCGAAGCTGACCTTGTCCGTGCTCATCTCCCGCAAGGGGCACTTCGTCAGCAGCGAGAGCGCCGTCCTGGGAGAGCAGGGCGAGCCCACGGTGCCCACGAAGGCCGGCGACTACGACTACGCCGCGCTCAACGCGTGGATGGTGAAGATCAAGGCCGAGTTCCCCCAGGAGACGAAGGTCATCGTGGGCGCGGATGGGGACATCCCGTACGACGTGCTCATCCAGACCATGGACGCCATCCGTGAGGAGCAGGGGACGCAGCACCGCCTCTTGTTCCCCGACGTCACCCTGGCGGGGACCTGAGCCATGGCCGGCCCTCTGTCACCTGCTCCCGACGTCGCCGACGAAGAGGCCCTCGCGCGGCTGCGCTTCCGCAGGGCGCTGGCGCGCAAGAAGCGCAAGGAGCGCGAGGCGGCGGGGGAGATCAAGGAGCTGAACATCACCGCGATGATGGACATGATGACCATCCTCCTGGTGTTCCTCCTCAAGTCGTTCGCCTCGTCGTCCGCGGCGGTGACGGCCTCCGAGGACGTCCGGCCGCCCATCTCCACCACGCGCGCGACGCCTCGGGACACCGTGGCCGTCACCATCACCCCGAAGAGTGTCCTCGTGGGGGAGCGTGAGGTGCTGCGGTTGAAGGACGGACAGCTTCCCGCGCAGGCCCTCCAGGGCCGGCTGGTGCTCCCGCTGGACGCGCAGCTGAAGAAGGAAGTGGAGAAGCTGAAGTACATCGCCGAGCGCAATCCCCAGGCGCCCTTCAGCAAGGAGCTCTCCGTCATCGCGGACCGCAAGGTCCCCTACGACATGCTCCTCAGCGTGCTCTACACCGCGGGGCAGAACGAGCTGGAGAACTACCGCTTCGTCGTCCTCAAGAAAGAGGGCGACTGAAGGCGCTCCCGGGGCAGGCCCGGGAGCCCCCAGGACGTCGTGCCGCCGACGCTACAGGGACGGCGTGGCGTACGGTCCGCCGCGCATGTCCTGTTCGTGGGAGGTGGCGTCCTCCTCGCAGCGGATGGCGAACGGGAGGGCTTCCAGGCGCTCCATGGAGATCTCCTGGCCGCAGTCCACGCATTCGCCGAACACGCCCATGTCCATGCGGCGCAGCGCGGCGTCGATGAGCATGACTTCGCGCCGCTGGGCCTCCATGAGGCTGGACAGGGTGTAGTCCGCCAGCTCCGACTGCGCGTTCTCCTCGTACTCGGGATCTCGCTCCTGCTCCTTGAGCGCGGTCAGCTCGCGGTGCGTGCCGGCGCTGGTGGTGAGGATTTCCCGCCTGCGGCGCTGGAGAATCTCACGGACCCTCAGCAAGTCTTTGGCTCGGCTCATGATGGCCTCGTCTTCCGTGTGGACGTCTTCGGGTGCGTCTGGCGCTCGCCCGGATGAACGCCGTCCCCGAGCGATGAACGCGAGAAACGTAGGGTTTCAACCCAGGTGGGGAAACCGCGCCTTCCAGCCGGGGATGGCGGCGGCTCGGAGGGCGGCCGGCCGGACCGGGGGCCCTGGCCTCGACGCCAGGTTGACGCCCCTGGTTTCGCGACTGGGACAGGGGGTGCCAGTCCTGGTAACTGTTGCTGACGGGCATGCGCCTGGCGCTCCCGGGAGGAACAGGATGGCCGACGTGAAGCAGCAGCGGGTGACGGTGATTGGTGGGGGCCTGGCGGGTACGGAGTGCGCATATCAACTCGCTCGCCGGGGCGTGCCGGTGGTGCTGCGCGAGATGAAGCCCCACAAGCGTTCTCCGGCCCACAAGTCGGACTCGCTCGCGGAGCTGGTGTGCAGCAACTCGCTGCGCTCGGACAACCCGGAGAGCGCCGTGGGCCTGCTGCACGCGGAGCTGCGCGCCCTGGGCTCGTTGATTCTGCGGAGCGCGGATGAGCACCGCGTTCCCGCGGGCGACGCCCTGGCGGTGGAGCGCGAGGGCTTCTCCAGCGCGATTACGCGCGCGCTCCTGGGCCAGGCCGGCGTGGAGCTGGTGGCGGGCGAGGTGGAGACGCTTCCGGAGGAGGGCCCCGTCGTGGTGGCCACCGGGCCGCTGACGTCGGACGCGCTGACGCGGGAGCTCGAGCGGCACGTGGGGCAGAAGCTCTATTTCTACGACTCCATCGCCCCCATCCTCTCCGGGGATTCCGTCGACATGTCGGTGGCCTTCCGCCAGAGCCGCTATGGCAAGGGGGGCGGGGACGACTACCTCAACCTGCCGATGGACCGGGAGGAGTACTACCGGTTCATCGCCGAGGTGAAGGCCGGGCAAAAGGTCGTCCCGCACAGTTTCGAGGAACCCAAATACTTCGAAGGCTGTCTGCCCATCGAGGTCATGGCGGAGCGAGGCGACGACACCCTGGCCTACGGGCCGATGAAGCCCGTGGGGCTGCGAGACCCGCGCACGGGCAAGGAGCCCCATGCGGTGGTGCAGCTGCGCATGGAGGACCGCGCCGGCACGTCGTGGAACATGGTGGGCTTCCAGACGCGACTGACGTGGGGCGAGCAGAAGCGCATCTTCACCACCTGCATCCCCGGCCTCCAGGGCGCGGAGTTCCTGCGCATGGGGCAGATCCACCGCAACACGTTCATCGACTCGCCCCGGCTCTTGTCGAGCGACCTGTCCCTGAAGTCGGAGCCCCGCCTGTACTTCGCGGGGCAGATTTCGGGCGTGGAGGGCTACGTGGAGAGCGCGGCGTGTGGCTACCTGGTGGCGCTGGCGCTGCACGCGAAGCTGACTGGCACGGAGTGGGTGCCGCCTCCGGCGACGACGGCGCTGGGCGCGCTCTTCCGCCATGTGACGGGTGAGGCGCACCCGCCGGACTACCCGCATCAGCCGTCCAACATCATCTTCGGCCTCTTCCCACCCCTGACGGGGCGGATGAAGAAGGCGGATAAGCGGGCGGCGTACTCGGCCCGTGGGAAGCAGGACCTGGCGGCGTGGCTGCCGCACGCGGGTGTCCCGGCATCGGGCGCCCCGGAGCACGAGGAGCAGAGGAACGCATGATGCGGCCGAGGCTGGGACGACTTCTGGGCGCGGGCCTGATGGCCTCGCTCGTGTGGGCGGGCGCGGGATGCAAGAAGGGAGGCGAGTCGGAGGCGGGGAGCACGCCCTCGACGCCCGCTCCGAGTGCCGCCGCGCGCCCCGCGAGCAGTCCTCCCGCGTCGAGCACCTCGGGACGCGGCGCTCCCTCGGGTGCGGGGCAAGGGCTCCTGCTGGAGGCGGGCCGGGCCGCGGACCTGCGAGTCACCGCGGACGGGCGCTTCGCCACGTACTTGATGAACGGGCAGAAGCCTCGGCTGGATGGGGTGCCGCCGCAGATGTTGCTGGGCGCGCTGCACGTGGTGAAGGTCGACGGTGGTGAGCCTCGGCTCCTGGGCGAGAGCGTGACGAACGTTCCGGGCGGGCTGCTCTTCTCGGCGGACTCGAAGCACGCGCTGTTCCTCACGGGCTACAACCCGGCTTCGCAGTCGGGCTCGCTCAACGTGGCCGTGCTGGATGACGAGAAGGCGGACCCGGTCGTGCTGGGCACGGCCGTCAGCTACATGCTTCCGTCTCCGGACGGCACGAAGCTCGCCTTCGTGGACGGTGGCAAGCTGAAGCTCGGGCCGCTGCCCTCGGGGCCCTTCGTGGACGTGGCGGCCGAGGTGAGCACCGCGCAGTTCACCGCCGATGGGAAGTCGCTGCTGCTCAAGCGCCGCCTGTCCGCCGCGGGGGGGCTGGCCGTGGTGTCCGTGGAGAAGCCCGAGGACGCACCGCGAAAGCTCGCGGACCAGGTGGGCGACTACGCCGTGTCACCGGACGGCACCCACGTGGCCTTCCAGGTCCGCAGCGAGTCCGTGCGCGGGCTCTATGACTTGTACCTGACCGACCTGTCGGCGCAGAAGCCGAAGCGCCTGGCCGTGGCCTCGCAGGCTTTCGGCTTCTCTCCGGATGGCAAGTGGCTGGCGCGCTCGGAGAACGGCAAGCCGGACGTCCCGGGAGACTTGTACGTCGGGCCCGCCAGCGGTGGGCCGGGCCGCAAGGTGGGCGAGCGCGTGGAGATCTTCTCCTTCTCGCCCGACTCGCAGGCGGTGGGCTTCCTGGACAAGTACGACGTGACGGCGCGTGCCGGGTTGATGGCCGTGGCCTCGCTGCCGGATGGGGCGCCGAAGCGGGTGGGGGACCGGGTGCCCAACTTCGTATGGGGCTCGGATGCGCGCTACGTGGCGTTCCTCTCGCGCTTCCTCAAGCCCGAGTACTCCGTGGACCTGATGCTCTACCCGCTGGGCGCGGAGAAGGCGGAGAAGGTCCACCGCGGCGTCTTCGGCTACGGCTTCATGCCGGGCAACGGTCAGGTGGTGTTCCGCTCCAACTGCATCCGCAACGGGCGCGCTTGTGACTTCAAGGCGCTGGAGCTGCCCCAGAAGGCGGACCCGCAGACCTGGCTCCAGGGCATCTTCAGCTACAAGCTGTCCGCGGATGGAAAGCGCGTGCTGGCGACGTATGCGCGGATGGACTCGGACACCTACGACATCGCGGCGTACGACGCGAAGACCCAGCAGCGGAAGCTCCTGGACCAGGGTGTCCAGGTGCCCGTGCACTTCGGTGGCAAGGACGAAGCGCGGGCCGTCTACATCATCTCGCAAGGGGCGAAGGCGGGCGTCTACAGCGTGTCCGCCCTGCCGTAGCGGGCGATGTGCTCGGGGGGGGCAGGGGCTATCGCAGTGAGAGGTGGAAGCTCACGCCCCCGTCCCCGACGCTGAAGCCCGCGTGCGGCCCGAGCACGAGCAGCGAGAAGAGCGCCATGCCCAGACACGCGAGGGCGACCTTGCGGCCGGTGCGCAGCGAGTGGAAGAACGTCGTCTCGTAGTTCACGCCCACGTAGCGCAGCGCGAAGAAGAACCCGATCGGCAGCAGCGGTGTGTCGTTCACGGTGAACCACAGGGTGGAGAGCGCGAGCAGCTCGTAGTACCGCTTGCGGCTCAGGTGGAAGCGGTCGTCGTACTCGGCGGTCGTGTCCATGGTGCGGGGCTTTCGGGAAAGGGTGTGCCGCGCGCCGATTGCACGGCGGACGCCACCCTTGTCTCCTCGGTGTTCCGCTGAGTTGGCCGTGGGCCGCGTCCATGTGTCTGGACACTGGGTCCGAGGTGACAGGCGAGCGCTCTGCCTCGTGAAGGAATGCTCTCTCGAGCCCGTGCGAGGCGTCTCCGGGTGTGCTTAGGTCCGCCGCCCGTATGACTTCGACACCGCTTGTCTATCGCCGCTATGGCGGCTCGCTCCAGGTCGACATCCCCACCTTCGACGTGCTCGTGGAGGCCGCGCGCATCCCCGAGACGCAGTGGATTGCCACGGCCTGTCCTCTGGAAGGGCTGAGCTGTGACCCGGCCTTCCTCGCCTTCATGGACTCGGACGGCAATGGGCGCGTCCGCGTGGCGGAGGTTCGCGCCGCCGTGGCCTGGGCCGCGAAGCTGCTCAAGGACCGGCGTGGCGCCGACGCGGCCAGCGACGTGCTGGAGTTGGCCTCGCTGTCCACCGATGCGGCGCACCTGCGTGGCGCGGCGGAGATGATCCTGCGCACGTTGGGCGCGCAGGACCTGGGGCGCATCTCGCTGGCGCAGGTCCGCGAGAGCGACAAGGCGCTGCGCAAGTCGGGGCAGAACGGGGACGGAATCGTCGCCCCCGCGCTCCTGACGGAGTCGCTGCGCCCGCTCGCGAAGGACGTCATGGCGAGCTTCCCCGAGGTGAAGAACCGCTCGGGCGAGGCAGGGGTCGACCCGGCGACGCTGAAGCGCTTCCGCGAGGAGCGCGAGGCGCTGCTCAAGCACCTGGACACGCGCGGCGCTGTCTTCGTCTGGGGGGAGGACAGCGAGGCGCGAGCGCGGCGCATCCGCGAGGTGGCGCCCCTCCTGGACACGTACTTCCTCCAGTGCCGTCTGGTGGCCGCGCAGCCCGAGGCCGCGGCGAGCCTGCGGCTGCGCGCGGAGCGCGTCGAAGGCGCGTTGGGAGACGCCGCGGCGCTGGGCAAGGCCGTGGGAGATCTGCCCATCGCGGCGCCCGAGGCCTCCGGTGTTCTCGAGTGGTCCCGGCTCCTGCGCGGTCCCGCGTATGAGCAGTTGCAGGCGTTCCGCCGCGACGTCGCTGGCCCGGTGACGGGCGACCTGGAGCGACTGTCGGACGCGGCGTGGAGGGACCTGGTGGCGAAGGCCGACGCGGTGCTCGCGTGGTTCGCGCAGCGCGACGCGAATCCGCTGCACAAGCTCGCGGGCTCGCTGGCGTCGGTGTCGCTCGCCGACTTGGATGCGATGGACGCCGCGTGCCAGGCGGACCTCGCGCTGGCGCCGACGCTGGCCGCCATCGTCGAGGTGGAGCGCCTGGTGCTGTATCAGCGCTGGCTGCTCGTCTTCGCCAACAACTTCATCAGCATGCCCAACCTGTACCTCCCCAAGGCGCCCGCGCTGATGGAGAAGGGGACGCTCATCCTGGGCGGCCGCAAGTACACGTTGTCGGTGCTGGTGAAGAACCGCGCCGAGCACACCTCGCTCACGAGCCAGGGCACCACCTGTGTCCTCTACGTGCAGGTCGCGCCGAAGGACGGCACGCCGGGCTACGAGGTGGCGGTGCCCGTCACGCGCGGCCGGAGCACGGACCTGGTCGTGGGCAAGCGCGGCGTCTTCTACAACGTGGACGGCGTGGAGCACGACGCCACCGTGACGCATGTCATCCGCCAGCCCGTGTCGCTGTGGGAGTCGATGACCATGCCCTTCACGCGCATCGCCTCGTTCGTCACCAACAAGGTGGAGGGCATGGCGACCGCGGGGGAGAAGACCTTCGACGCGGCGCTGGAGGAGGGCTACACGCACGCGGCGACGGCCAAGCCGCCGGCGGCTCCCGCGACCGCGGCGGCTCCCGCGCAGGCGGCTCCAGGGGGGCTCGCCGGGGTGCTCGCGGCCGGCAGCATCGCGGCCGCGGCGCTGGGTTCATCGTTCGCCTTCATCGTCTCGCAGGTGAAGTCGCTGTCGATGGCGGATGTCATCACCGCCGCGTCCATCATCGCCATCGTGGTGATGGCCCCCGCGGGCTTGATGGGCTGGCTGAAGCTGCGCCGGCGCAACCTGGCGCTGCTGCTGGAGGGCTCGGGCTGGGCGCTCAATGACCGGCTGATGCTCACGCGAGGACTCTCCACCCTGGTGACACGTCGCCCCCGGCTCCCTCAGGGCTCCCGCGTGGACCACCGGGACATGGTGCGCCCCGCGTTGCTCGCGCAGATGGAGGACGATGGCGAGACGGAGGGCCTGTCGGGCTGGTCGCGCCTGGGGCTGGGAGTCCTCATCGCGTTCGTCCTGCTCTGGCAGGTGCGAAACCCCATCCTCACGTGGGTGTGCGAGAAGGCCTGGTTGTCGGAGGCCACGTGCGTCGCGCTGCTTCCCGCGCCCCCGGCCGTCCCGGCGCCGCCTCCTCCGGCCGCGGCCCCGCCCGCTCCGGCTCCGGCGAAGTAGGCGTTTCGCGGGGCCCGGAATCTTGCGAGGCTCTCCGGGCCCCCTACGCTCCTGCCCGCCATGACGAACCTGTCGCCGCTCTTGGAGAAGTTCCGGGTCCACCTCGAGGACGAGAAGGGGTCGTCACCGCACACGGTGCGCAACTACCTCATCGACCTCGTCGACTTCGAGCGCTACCTCACCGAGCGGATGAAGCTGTCGCTGCTGGCCGGGACTCACGCCGCGATTCGCGGCTACCTGGGCACGCTCAGCGTGGACCATGCCCCCGCGAGCCGCGCCCGGCGCCTGGCCTCCATCAAGTCCTTCTACAAGTACCTGGTGCGGCAGAAGCTGCTCCCCGCCAGCCCCGCGAAGCTGGTGAAGAGCCCGAAGCTGCCCAAGGCGCTGCCCAAGGTCCTGCCCGTGGAGGAGGTGTTCGCCCTCCTGGACGTGCATGACCTGAAGTCCGTGCTGGGCCTCCGGGACAAGGCCATCCTGGAGCTGCTCTACGGCGGCGGGCTGCGTATCAGCGAGCTGTGCTCACTCGACCTGCTCGACGTGGACCGTCGTGGGCGCATCATTCGCGTCATGGGCAAGGGCAGCAAGGAGCGGCTCGTGCCCGTCAACGCGCAGGCCATCCGCGCGCTCGAGGCGTACCTGGCCCGCCGGGGAGAGCTGCTCGCGGAGCCCCATCCCACGCAGGCTCCGGAGGCCATCTTCCTCAACTTCCGGGGCGGTCGGCTCACACCCCGCAGCATCCGCCGCCACCTGGACGCGCACGTGCTGAAGTGCGCGCTGGCTCGCAAGGTGAGTCCGCACGCGCTGCGCCACTCCTTCGCCACGCACCTGTTGGGCGGCGGCGCGGACATCCGCAGCATCCAGGAGCTGCTGGGCCACGCGAGCCTGTCCACCACGCAGCGCTATACCCACGTCACCTGGGAGCAGCTCCAGCAGGTCTACGACGCCGCCCATCCCCGGGCGTGAGGCGGAGGCCGCCGCGCCCGCGCCCGGAGAAACGGTGCGGGAGCGGACAGGCAGGCGGTGTTCCTTGGAAACGTGGCGCGCGGCTTGTTAAACCCGCTCCATGTTCCACGGCACCACCATTCTTTGTGTGCGGCGCGACGGGAAGGTCGCCATCGCGAGCGATGGCCAGGTCTCCCTCGAGAAGACGGTGATGAAGAACACGGCGAAGAAGGTCCGCAAGCTGGGCGAGGGGCAGGTCCTCGCCGGCTTCGCGGGCAGCACCGCCGATGCCTTCACCTTGTTCGAGCGCTTCGAGGGCAAGCTCAAGGAGCACCAGAAGAACATGGCGCGCGCGTGCGTCGAGCTGGGCAAGGACTGGCGCACCGACCGCTTCCTGCGGCGCCTGGAGGCCCTGCTCATCGTCGCGGACCGGGAGAAGACCTTCATCCTCTCCGGCGCGGGTGACGTGATTGAGCCGGACTACGGCATCGCCGCCGTGGGCAGCGGAGGTCCGTACGCGTTCGCCGCCGCGCGAGCCCTCATGGCGCACACCCAGATGTCCGCGCGCGACGTGGCCCACCAGTCGCTCACCATCGCTGGTGAAATCGACATCTACACCAACTCCCACATCTCTCTCGAAGAGCTCTAGGAGCCACCCCTTGGCTGAGACGCGAAAGACCTCCACCTTCACGCCCCGCGAGGTGGTGGGGGAGCTGGACCGCTACATCGTCGGTCAGAGTGCCGCCAAGCGCGCGGTGGCCATCGCGCTGCGCAACCGGTGGCGCCGTCAGCAGGTCTCCGACGACCTGCGCGACGAAATCCATCCGAAGAACATCATCATGATGGGCCCCACCGGCGTGGGGAAGACGGAGATTGCCCGAAGGCTCGCGAAGCTGGCCCAGGCGCCCTTCGTCAAGGTGGAGGCCTCCAAGTTCACGGAGGTCGGCTACGTGGGACGCGACGTGGAGTCGATGATTCGCGACCTCGTCGAAGCCGCCATCTCGCTGGTGCGGGACGAGGAGACGGAGAAGGTCCGTCCGCGCGCCGAGGAGATGGCCGAGGACCGGCTCATGGAGCTGCTCTCGAACAACGGCGCTCCGCGCACGCCCTCCTCGCCGCCGCCGTTCGGCTTCTCGCCGCCGCCTCCTCCCGCGCCACAGCGCCTGGGAGACTCCGAGCGCGAGAAGCTGCGCGCCCAGCTGCGCGCGGGCACGCTCGATGACCAGTTCGTCGAGCTGGAGATGAGCGACAGCGCGCCCACCTTCATGCGCGGCTTCTCGGGGCAGGGGATGGAGGAGATTGGCGTCAACCTCCAGGACCTCTTCAAGAACATGCCGGGCATGAACAAGACGCGCCGCCGCCGGGTGCGCGTGCCCGAGGCTCTCCAGCTCCTGCGCCAGGAAGAAGCCCAGAAGCTGGTGGACCCGGACCGCGTGCAGCGCGAGGCCGTGGCCCGCGCCGAGTCGAGCGGCATCGTGTTCATCGACGAAATCGACAAGATCGCCAGCCGCGAGGGTGGCGGCAAGGGCGGCGGAGGCCCGGACATCTCGCGCGAGGGCGTGCAGCGCGACATCCTCCCCATCGTCGAGGGCTCCACCGTCAACACCAAGTACGGCATGGTGAAGACGGACCACATGCTCTTCATCGCCGCGGGAGCGTTCCACGTCTCCAAGCCCAGCGACCTCATCCCGGAGCTCCAGGGCCGCTTCCCCATCCGCGTGGAGCTGGAGCCGCTCTCCGGCGACGACCTCATCCGCATCCTGAAGGAGCCGAAGAACTCCCTGCTGCGGCAGTACACCGCGCTCCTGGCCACCGAGGGCGTGCGGCTGTCCTTCACCGACGACGCCGTGACGGAGCTGGCGCGCATCGCCCAGCAGGCGAACGAGCGCACGCAGAACATCGGTGCTCGCCGCCTGCACACCGTCCTGGAGCGACTGCTCGACGAGGTGTCCTTCTCCGCCAGTGAGCTGGGGCCTCGGGACTTCCAGGTGGACGGCAATTATGTGCGCGAGCGCCTGGGCGCCATCATCCAGGACGAGGACCTGTCGCGCTACATCCTGTAGCGCGCTATATGGCGCGCCAGCAGCCGTCCCACTCACGCTCAAGGAAGGTGACCCCCTTGCCGCAGCCCGTACCCGCCACCGCCACCCCGGCCTCCAACGACACCCTCATCCAGAAGGCCAAGAGCCACCTGCTGCAGAACTACAAGCAGCAGCCCATCGTCCTGGTCAAAGGGCGAGGGACTCGCGTCTGGGATGCGGACGGGCGTGAGTACCTGGACCTCATCGGCGGCGTGGCGACGTGTGCGCTGGGCCACTGTCATCCGGAGGTGGTGGCGGCCGCGCACGCGCAGCTGGACTCGCTGTGGCACGTCTCCAATGCGTTCTACTCGCAGCCGCAGATCGACCTGGCGGCGAAGCTGTCCGAGTGGAGCGGCCTGCCGCGCGCCTTCTTCTGCAACTCCGGCGCGGAGGCGAACGAGGCGCTCCTGAAGCTGGCCCGCAAGGTGATGAAGGACCGCGGGATGCCGGAGCGCTTCGAGGTCATCACCTTCGAGCGCAGCTTCCACGGCCGCACCCTGGCCACCGTCACGGCGACGGGGCAGCCGAAGTACCATGCGGGCTTCGAGCCGCTCCCCGCGGGCTTCCAGCACGTGCCCTACGGCGACCTGGACGCGGTCCGCGCCGCGGTGAAGCCCACCACGGCCGCCATCCTCGTGGAGCCCATCCAGGGCGAGGGCGGGGTGCGGCAGGCTCCGCCGGGCTTCCTCAAGGGCCTGCGCACGCTGTGCGACGAGAAGGGCCTGCTGCTCCTGGTGGATGAGATCCAGACGGGCATGGGCCGCACGGGCATCCCCTTCGGCTTCATGCGCGAAGGCATCCTCCCGGACGCCATCAGCATGGCCAAGGCGCTGGGCAACGGCCTGCCCATCGGCGCCATGCTGTGCCGCGACGAGGTGGGGGCGAGCCTGTCTCCGGGCAGCCACGGCTCCACCTTCGGCGGCAACCTGGTGGCCGCGGCCGCCGCGAACGCCGTCCTGGACGTGATTCGCCGGCCGGGGTTCCTGGAGGAAGTGACGGCCAAGGGGGCCTGGTTCCTGGGTCGCCTCCGGGAGATCCAGGGGCGCCTGCCCGCGGGCCGCGTCGTGGAGGTCCGTGGCCAGGGCCTGCTCGTGGGCCTGGAGATGGACCGGGACGCGCCCCAGGTGCTCGCGAAGCTGCGCGAGGGGGGGGTGCTGGGCAACGCCGCCGGAGACAGGACGGTCCGTTTCGCCCCACCGTTCACCATCACCCGTGAGGAGTTGGACCAGAGCCTGGCCATCATCGAGCGGGTGCTGGCCGCCCTCTAGAGTCTGGTGTCCTGGAGGGGGGAAGCCTGGGTGGGGGCAAACTGGGTGTTTGACGCCCCGCTCCCCCCAAACCTAGGCTTTCCACCTTCGGCAACCCGTTCGTGGACCGTCCTGTGAGCGCGCCAAACACGATTGTCGGCCTGGGGGCTCGGACAGACCACATCGCCACTGTGCCCAACGTGGACCCCGCTCGCCTCCAGCTCACGCCGGAGGAGACCGCGGTGCTGTCACTCGTTGGCCGCGTGGAGCGTATCGAGCTGGTGCTGTCACGTTCCACCCTGGGTGAGGCCCGCACCATCGCGCTGCTCCTGTCGCTTCGCGCGAAGGGCGCCATCGTCCCCGCGCGCGTGGTGCCTCGGAACCAGCCCGCGCCCGCGGTGGATGCGGCCCTGGCCGAGGAAGTCGACCTGGAGCCGGAGCGGAAGAAGGAGATCATCGACCTGGAGCGGGCCCTGGACGGGTTGGACCACTTCGCCGTCCTGGGGCTGCGGCCGGGGGCCCCCGCCACCGAGGTGAAGCAGGCGTACTACAACGCGTCGCGCCGCTATCACCCGGACCGCTACTTCGGAAAGAACCTGGGCAGCTTCCGCGCGCGCATGGAGCGCATCTTCCGGAGGCTGACCGACGCGCACAACGTCCTCACGCAGCAGGACAAGCGCGATGCGTACCTCAAGGCCCACCCGGCGCTCGCGCAGGCGTCCACGCCCGCACCGGCGCCCGCCGCTCCCGCGGCCTCGCCCGCTCCCGTCTCCGCGGCGTCGTACCCCGCGATGGAGCTGACGCCCCTCACGCCGGTGCCGCGCTCGCTGACGCGCCCCACGCCCGTCGCGGCGCCGCCTCCGCCCACGCCCGCACCGGTGAACGACGCGGAGTCGGAGGCCCGGCGCGCGGAGCGGCAGGCTCGGCTGGCTCGCCATCCGTACATGGCGCGCAACGTGAAGCTCTCGGAGCTGGTGGCGCGGGGCAAGGCGGCGGTGGCTCGGGGGGACTGGGAGCGGGCGTACCAGGACTTCCACCAGGTGCAGACGCTGGACCCGAAGAACCGCGAGGTGGCGACGCTGCTCCTCGAAGCCCGCAAGAAGCATGACGAGCAGCGCGCGGCCGTCGAGGTGTCTCGCGGGCGTGAGCTGGAGCAGCACGGCGACGACGTGGCGGCGCTGGCGGCGTTCCGGCTGGCGTACTCGCTGGATGGGGCGAACGCGGAGGCCGCGTATCGCGCGGCGAAGCAGGGGCTTCAGCAGGGCCAGGACGTGGGCGAGGTTCGCGCGCTGGCGCAGCGGGCCGTGGACCTCCAGGGGGCTCGGGTCGAGCACCATCTGTTGTTGGGGCGGATTCTCATGGATGCCGGGTCCAAGAAGCTGGCCAAGCGGGTGTTCGAGGATGCAGCGAAGTTGGAGCCGGACAACGCCGAGGCCAAGGCGGCGCTCAAGAAGCTGCGCTGGACCTTCTAGGATGGACACGCTCTGCCATGGCTGAGTCCGAACCTCTCATCGGCATCGACCTGGGGACGACGAACAGCATCGTCGCCACCGTCCAGGACGGGCAGCCGGTCGTCATCAAGAACCGCACGGGCCAGACGCTGACGCCCTCGGTGGTGGCGGTGTCGAAGAACGGCAAGCGCCTGGTGGGCGGCATCGCCAAGCGCCAGGCCATCACCAACCCGCAGGAGACAGTGTACGCGGCGAAGCGGCTCATCGGCCGGAAGTTCTCCTCGCACGAGGTGCAGGACGCGCTCCGCACGCTGCCCTACGAGGTGGTGGCGGGGCAGCACGACGACCTGCGCATCCGCATGGGCGGCAGGGACCTGGCCGTCCCCGAGCTCAGCGCCATGATCCTCCAGGAGCTGAAGGCGGATGCGGAGGCGCACTTCGGCCGTCCGGTGAGCAAGGCCGTCGTCACGGTGCCGGCGTACTTCAACGACGCCCAGCGCCAGGCCACCAAGGACGCGGGCCGGATCGCGGGCCTGGAGGTGCTGCGCATCATCAACGAGCCCACCGCGGCGGCGCTCGCGTATGGCTTCAGCCGCACGGTGAATGGCCGCGTGGCGGTGTTGGACCTGGGCGGCGGCACCTTCGACGTGTCCGTGCTGGAGATCAACCAGGGCGTCTTCGACGTCGTGGGCACCGGCGGCGACACGTACCTGGGCGGCGAGGACTGGGACAACCGCATCATCGAGTGGCTCGTCTTCGGCTTCGCGAAGGAGCACGGCATCGACCTGCGCAAGGACCGCATGGCGTTGCAGCGGCTCAAGGACGCGGCGGAGAAGGCCAAGGTGGAGCTGTCCGGCGTCCGCGAGACGCAGCTCAACCTGCCGTTCATCAGCACGCCTCCGGGCGCTGGCGCCGCGCTGCACCTGCAGGCCGCGCTGTCGCGGGAGAAGCTGGAGGAGCTGACCTCCGACCTGGCCGAGCGCGTGGTGGGCATCACCACGGAGGTGTTGGGTGAAGCGGGCGTGCGCGCGTCGGAGCTGAAGGAAGTCATCCTGGTGGGCGGCATGTCGCGCATGCCCAAGGTCGTCGAGGCCGTGCGCACCTACTTCCGTCGCGAGCCCTGCAAGGGCGTGCACCCCGACGAGGTGGTGGCCCTGGGCGCGGCGATCCAAGCGCATGCGCTGGTGGCCCAGGAGGGCGAGCTGCTGCTGCTGGACGTCACGCCGCAGAGCCTGGGTGTGGCCATCGCCGGTGGCTACGTGCGACGCATCATCCCGAAGAACACGACGGTGCCCACGTCCGCCACGGAGGTGTTCGCGACGTCGAAGGACTTCCAGCGGCTGGTGAAGATCATGGTGCTCCAGGGCGAGCACGAGCAGGCGCACCAGAACGAGCTGCTCGGGGAGTTCGTCCTCACGGGCCTTCGCGAGGCGCCGAAGGGGCAGGTCGAAATCGAGGTGACGTTCGACATCAACGCGGAGGGCATCGTGTCCGTCTCCGCGAGGGACCGTGAGACGAGCCTGCGTCAGTCCATCACCGTCACCGCCTCCAGCGGCCTCACCGAGGAGGAGCTCAAGCGCATCATGGACGAGCAGCGCGGCTACCTGATGGCCGCGCGCATCTCCGAGGAGCTGAAGTCCAAGCGCGTGGAGCTGGACACCCTCGCGCGCGATGTCATGGACGCGCTGACCCGCGCGAGGCTCCTGCCCGGTGGCGGGGGCCTGGCTCCGGACGTGGTGCCGCGCGCCGAGCAGGTGCTGGAGCACGCGCGGCGCGTTCGCGCGGGGGAGGACACGGGAGCGCTGGGCCGCGCCTGTGAGCTGCTCGCCGGATGCCTTGCCAGCCTCAAGGGCGCCGCGCGAGGCGGCATGGGGAGCTAGATGACCACGGAGCGCGCCAACCAGCTCGTCGAGGCGGGGCAGTGGCTGCGCCTCAGTGGCGACCCGCAGGGGGCGCGCAAGCTGTTCGAGCGGGCACTCGTGTTGGACATGGGCAACGTCCGCGCTCGCGAGGCGCTGGCCTCTCTGGACGCGCCGGTGGGACGGGGCGCTTCAACGCTGAACTCTCCCGCGGACATCGCGCCCCTGGCGTCCCTCGACGGCGATTGGGGCGCGTGGGCCGAAGGGGAGGGCGGTCCGCTGGAGGAGGAGGACGAGGAGCGCTCGCCCAGCGTGCTGCTGCCGGAGTTCGACGAGCCGGTCCCCGGAAGCGACGTGCTGGCCCTGCTGGCCCGCGACGAGACCCCCACGACCCAGGAGTCCGGTGTCCCCGATGGCGACACCGACGAGTACGGCGTCCCCGCAGGCGAGAACGAGCTGGAGCGGCTGCTCCGTGGCGCGACGGACCTGCTGGAGCTGGATGACCACTCGGGCGCGGTGGACCTGCTCTTCAAGGCGCAGGAGCTGGCTCCGGGCGACCCTCGCGTCGAGGCGCTCCGTGCGCGCAGCGAGCGGATGTTGATGGGCATGCTCGAGTCGAAGCTCGGGGACCTGGGCCGGGTGCCTCGGGTTCGGCTCCAACCCGATGACATCATCTGGCTCAGCCTGGACCACCGCGCGGGCTTCGTCCTCGCGCAGATTGATGGCGCGGTGACGTTCGAGGACGTGTTCTCCCTGTCGGGGATGACGCGCCTGGATACGGCCCGCATCCTCGCGCAGCTCCTCGACGAGGGGGTCATCGCCGCGGCCTGAGCCGCGATTGGGAAGCCGAGTTGACAGGTTCCTGTCATGATGACAGTTTCAGGGGGTCGTGCGCCCTTGGAAGTGGAGTCCGTGCGCGCGGCCTGCGTGAGGCGCATCCATGGACCCTGATTCCAGCATCCCCGCGCTCCCGTGTGTCGAGCTGGGGGCGACCCTCGAGTTCTACGGCCGTCTGGGTTTCAAGACGACGTATCAGCAGCGCGCGCCCAATCCCTATGCGGCCACGAACCGCCAGGGGGCGGAGCTCCACTTCTTCGGGGTGAAGGGATTGGACCCCGCGGCCGCCTACAGCGTCTGTCTCATCATCGTGAGCGAGGTGGAGAAGCTGCACGCGGAGTTCTCGGAGGCCTTTCGTCAGGGCTATGGGAAGGTTCCGCTGCGGGGTGTGCCGCGCATCACCCGGATGAAGAAGGGGCAGTCTCGCTTCACCGTCGTCGACCCGAATGGGAACTCCGTCATGTTCATCCGAAAGGACGAGCCGGAGGGGTATGGCGATGATGACGTCGACACGGACGCCCAGCCCGCCTCCGTGTTGGGCAAGGCCCTCAAGACGGCGCGCCGGTTGCGTGACTTCAAGGGGGACGACGCGATGGCCGCGAAGGTCCTCGACGGCGCGCTGAAGAAGCCCGGAGGCGGGACGGTGCTGGAGCGGGCTCGGGTCATCCTGGCCAGCGCGGAGCTGGCCGCGGTCCTGTCGGGCTCGGACCGGGCGCGCGAGCGGCTTCGCGAGCTGGACGCACTGGCGCTCTCGGCCTCGGAGCGCGACTCGCTGCGGGAGGAGCACGCCGCGGTGCGGAAGTTCATCGAGGCCGCGAAGTAGACGCGGCGCTTCGCGCGTCGAGCGAGGAGGCCAGGAGCCGTCGAGCCCCTGGCCTCGGCACGGGCACTACCCTCGGACGACGGCGGTCCAGGTGCCCTTCACCACCAGGTCGCCGCGCTGGTTGCGCGACTCGGTGGTGGCGATGAGGAACTGCTTGCCCGCCTTCTCGTAGACATCCGAGATGCGGCCCGTGGTCGTCATCACGTCGCCGGGACGCATGACGTCCAGGAACTCCAGCTCCTGCTCACCGTGCACGAGCATCAGCAGGTTCAGGTCGAGCTCCGGGTCCGCGACGGCGCTGGCGAACGGGCGGATGGCGAAGACGACGGCGAAGCTGGGGAAGGCAATCAAGTCCCCATAGGGGCCCGCCTTGGCGGCCTGGTCGTCGTAGAGGAGGGGACTGACGTGGGCGGGGGGCTCGCCCGGGGTTCCGGCGGCGGGGTGCGCACCTCCCACGGCGAAGGTGAACTCGCGCAGCTTCTCCGCGCCGATCGTGTACGTGAACGGGCCGTACTCCCGGCCGATGAAGCGCTTGTCGATGGCCATGGTGTCTATCCGATGGAGGCTTCGACGACGGCGCCCTTGAGGACGGCCTCGCCGCGCTGGTTGGTGGCGGTGACTTCGGTGGTGAGTCGGCCCGCTTCGATGGCGGTGACGCGGCCCTCGAAGGTGACGGTGTCGTCGGGGCGAACGGGGCGCGAGAAGCGCACCTTCACCTTGCGGATGCGGCCCGGGTCGCCCACGAAGACGGCGACGGCTTCCACCGCCCAGCCCAGCGTGCAGAGCCCCTGGAGGATGACGCCGTCGAGGCCGGCCACCTTGCCGACCTCCGGGTCGATGTGGATGGGATTGAAGTCGCCGGATGCGCCCGCGTAGTAGATGGGCCGGTACACGTCGCACTCGCGGACGTGCGTGAAGGTATCGCCTACCTGGAAGGAGCGTGCCATGAGGCCTTCCGGTCTATCACGGCCCCGCCCGGCGTCACCCTCCGTCAACTCACCCCGTCGCGGTGCCCTGGTCCAGCGGGTCTTCCACCTCGGAGCCCTCGCGGCGCTTGCGGTACTGCTCCCGCACGTAGGCCACCAGCTGGTCCAGGTACGAGGACAGGGGAGGGCAGCGGACCCCCGTGCCGTCCAGCAGCTCCAGGGTGTTGTGGCAGTTGTAGATGGCCAGGTGGTTGACGTAGCTGATGGCCGCCCGCTGGGGGCGGGCCAGCTTCTCCAGCAGCGGCAGCCGCAGCATGACGTCGGCGGCGCGCGCGGAGAGGTTGAAGCGGGGCAGCTTCTTGTTGGCCTTCTCCGCGATGAGCTCGTACACGCGGCGCGCGCTCATGGGATTGGGGTCCACCAGGTGGAAGGTGCGGCCCACGGCGCGCGGGTCCTTCGACAGCCGCCACACCGCCTCCACCACGAAGTCCACCGGCACCACGTTGAGCGGCGCCACGCCGTTGCCCGGCAGCGGCAGCGGCACCACCAGCGGTGAGGTGACCAGCAGGATGCCCAGGTAGTAGGGCCCCTCGAACTTGTCGATCTCGCCCGTGCGGGAGTCGCCCACCACGCTGGACGGCCGGATGATGGTGATGGGCAGGGTGGCGCCGGCGCGGGTGACGAGCCGCTCCGCCTGGAACTTCGTCTCCTCGTAGGGGTTGCGGAAGCCCTGGCCCCGGTCCAGCTCGTCCTCGGCGATGACGCCCAGCCGGTCTCCGGACACGTAGCAGGTGGAGAAGTGGTTGAAGCGCGCCAGGTGCTCGCAGTCGCGCGCCAGCTCCAGCATGTTGCGCGTGCCGTCCACGTTGACGCGCCACGCGGTGTCCTTGGGCACGCCCAGCTGCGCCACGGCGGCCAGGTGGAAGATGTCCGTCACCCGCTCGCACAGGCGCTGGTACTCCTCGCCGGACAGGCCCAGGTGCATGTCCACCACGTCACCGGTGAGCAGCTCCACGGTGGCGCCCTTCAAGCGGGCCGCGTGCTTCTGGGCCTCCTTGAGCGCCTTGGGCTGGACCAGCGCGTAGATGTGCCCCTTCGGATCCTCCCGGGCGATGTGCTCCACCAGCCGCTTGCCGATGAACCCTGGGTAACCCGTGACGAAGTACGTCCCGGCGCCGGCCTTCTTGCGCGTCTCGCTCATTGCGCGCGCAGCATACCCGTCCGTCAGCCGCGCGCGAGCATGGCGCGCCAGACTGTTTCCACCTGGGCTCGGGTGGCCGCCAGGTCCCCGCTGTTATCGATGACCCACGTCGCGTGTGTCCGCTTGTCATCCAGGGGGAGCTGGGACGTCAGCCGGGCCTCGGCCGCCGCCTCGTCCAGCCCGTCGCGCGCCATCAGCCGCGCCTTCTGCAGCTCCCGAGGCACCCACACCAGGGCCACCCCTTCCAGCCAGTGGTGCATCCCCGCCTCGATGAGCAGCGGCACGTCGTAGACGGCGCGCGCCACGCCTCGCTCCTCCAGGAACTGGAGCTTCTCCAGGAAGGCCTCGCGCACGCGCGGGTGGGTGATGGCGTTGAGCGCGGTGCGCTCGGCCTCGTTGCCGAAGACGCGGGCGGCGAGCTTCGCCCGGTCCAGCCGCCCGTCCGGGCCAATCACACCGGGGAAGCGCTCCGCGATGGAGGCAAGCCCCGGCGTGCCCGGCTCCACCACCTGCCGGGCCAGCACGTCCGCGTCGATGACCTCCGCGCCCAGCTCCCGGAGCATCCGCGTGACGGTGCTCTTGCCGGATGAGATGCCCCCCGTCAGCCCGAAGACGTGCACGGTGGGGGGCCTACTTCGCGGCCTTCTGCGTGGTGAACGTGAACGACTGCACCGTCTTGCCGTCCTCGTTGAAGAAGATGGCCAGGCCCAGCTTGGGGTAGAGGAAGTAGGTGCGGAAGTCGTCGGTGAGCTTGCGCTGGTAGCACGGCGCCGAGGGCACGGGGCCGGAGGGGCAGGCGGGGCCGTAGCTGGTCTCGATGGTCTCCTTGTCGATGACCGGCCCGGGGAAGACGTCGATGCGCTCGATGAGCTGTGAGGTGGGGTCCACCTTGAACTGGGCCTGGCTGGTGCCCTTGATGGCCTCCTTGCCCAGGTAGGCGATGGTCTCCTTGCCGTCCTGGCTCACGGTTCGCGAGGGCTCGCCGAACTTCTTGATGACTTCGTCCTTCTTGGTGACGCCAGGCTCCACGCCCTGCCAGGGCTTGGCGGCGGCGGGGAAGGCCAGGGCGAATACGGCGAGCGCGGTCAGGGTCCTCATCACGACTTCCTCCCTAATGGAAAGGGCGGGCGGGGCTCAAGCGCTGCCCTCTCTTTCAACGGACGATTCCGACAGGCATTCAACCACGAGACGCCTTGCCCCGTCCGGGGGGGTCTGCTACTTCGCGAGCCATGCGCGCATCTGGCTTCAGGGTCCTGCCCGTCCTCCTGCTGGCCCTTTGTGGCGCGGCCGGAGCGGCGGATTTCGTCGGCGCCGACAGCTGCAAGGGCTGCCACCCGGAGGCCTACGAGGCGTGGATGCAGTCCAAGCACGCCCGCGCGGTGAGCTCCCTGTCCGAGCAGCAGCAGAAGGACGGCCGGTGTCTGTCGTGCCACTCGCCGGACCAGGTGGCCCAGCAGCAGGCCAGTGTGAGCTGTGAGACATGTCACGGAGGGGGGCAGTACTACTCGCCCGAGTACGTGATGAAGGACCCGGAGCTGGCGCGGCTGGTGGGGTTGGTGGACCCGTCGGAGAAGCAGTGCCGCTCCTGCCATGACGCTTCCTCGCCCTCCTTGCGGCCGTTCGACTTCAAGGAGTCGCTGAAGGCCATCGACCACTGGTCCGCGGAGCGCGCCCGTCGCGCGGCCCGCACCGAGGCGTCTGCTCCCGTGACAACCCCTCCCACCACCACCGCGAAGAAATAACCGCGTGATCAAGATTCTCGACGCACGCTTCGTCATCACCGCCGTGGAGCCCAAGGGCTATCCACAGGGACACACCGCCGAGGTGGCCTTCGTCGGCCGCTCCAACGTCGGCAAGTCCTCCATGATCAACACGCTCACCGGCCGCAAGAAGCTGGTGCGCGTGTCCAACACGCCGGGCCGCACCCGCACGCTCAACTTCTTCGACGTGGACCTGGAGCGAGGCTCCTTCCGTCACCAGGTCCGCTTGTGTGACTTGCCGGGCTACGGCTTCGCCCGCGCGAGCAAGGCGGACAAGGCCCAGTGGGAGAAGATGATCACCACCTACCTGGAGAAGCGTCATCGCCTGGAGGTGGTGGTGAGCATCATCGACGCGGAGGTGGGGCCCACGCCGGATGACCTCGCCACGCTCGACTATCTCCAGTCGCACAAGCGCAAGGTGATGGTGGTGGCGACGAAGATCGACCGCCTCACCAAGGCCAAGACGCGCCCCCGCCTGGTGGAATTGTCGAAGCAGCTGGACCTGCCCATGGAGGCCATCCTGCCGTTCTCCTCGACGGAGCCGCGGGGCGTGGACGAGGTCTGGAACGCGCTGCTCGACACGTTCGGCAAGGCCAGCCGCGTCCGTCCCGAGGGCTCCGAGGACTGAGAGCATCGGGTAGTCGCCGCTCGGGAGGGGGTTCCTCTCCCGACGCGCGGGGCGCTGTGGTAGGCACGCCCCGTGTCCGAGAACGGCAAGGGTAATGGCAGGGATTCGCAGCTCGCCTTGCGCGAGCTGCAGCAGCAGTTGATGCGGTTGTCGCCCAAGCGGCGGGTGGATGCGCTGCTGGACGGGCCGGATGCTCAGGCCGTCGTGCGCGCGCTGCCGCCGGAGAGCCTCTACCTCACCATCCAGGAGGTGGGCCTGGCGGATGCGACGGAGCTCGTGCAGCTCGCGTCCCCCGCGCAGTTCCGCGCCTTCGTGGACCTGGGAGCGTGGACGCGCGACAAGCTGGACGCGCATCAGGTGCTCACGTGGCTGCGCGCCTCGCGCGGTGGCTTCGACGACACCGAGGAGTTCCTGCGCAAGCTCCACGGGATGGACCTGGAGGTGCTGGAGCTGGTGCTGCGCGAGTTCGTCGTCCTCCATGACCGCGAGGAGAACCCGGACGTCAACCCGCAGGGCGTGACGATGGAGACGCCCGAGGGCCGCTACCTCGTCGAAATCACCGCCGAGGGCGTGGAGATGTCCGCGGTGCGCGCGCTCGTCAACGACCTCATCGCGGAGAACCCCTTCGAGGCGGTGCGTCTGCTGGAGGCCGTGCGCTGGGAGATTCCGGGCGAGCTGGAGGAGACCGCGTTCCAGTTCCGCAAGGGCCGCCTGTTGGACCTGGGCTTCCCCTCGCTGGAGGACGCGGTGTCGCTCTTCAGCCGCGTGGACGTGGGACCCCCGCGCGGGCGCGCCGCGAGCACGGCGCTGGCGTCGGCCCAGGGCCACGTGGACTACCTCGAGGCCGCCTTCCGGGGCCTCACTGACGTGGAGCGGCAGAACGCCGAGGACGAGCTGACCAGCGTGGCCAACGCGGTGCTCGTGGCGGAGCTGGCGGACCCGGGGGACCTGGACGCCGTGCGCCGCGTGGGAGAGATGACGCGGGACTCCCTCTCGCTGGGCCTGGAGCACCTGACGGGCGGGGACCCCGCTCGAGCCACGGAGGTGCTGCGCGACACGCCGCTGCGGCGTGTGTTCCAGACGGGCTTCTCGCTGACGCTCCAGCTCAAGTTCCGCGCGGACCGGCTGGCCAAGGCGCCGGGCGCGGTGGTGGATGGCGTGCTGATGGTGCTGCCCGAGGAGGCCGCCGCGGTGGAGGCCCTGCGTCGCAAGCGTCCTCGCCGCGCGCTGCGGGTGGAGGGCGCGGAGCCCGTGCCGTTCCGCTCCCTGCGCGAGATTGCCGCCAGCGAGGCCGTGCTGGCCCGCGCGGAGGCCCAGGTGGAGGTGCTCCGCGGAGTGTTGGGTGGAACACCCGAGGCGGCGCGCGCGGCGGTGGCCCGCTTCGGCGTGCCCATGGAGGCGCTGGGCGTGGAGCGCCTCTTCGCCGCGGTGGTGGCCATGGCGGTGCTGGAGGGCCGGGCGGATGCGCGGCCGGTGCCGCTGGGGCGCGGGGCGGAGTTGGGCCAGCGACTCTTCGAGGGCACCCCGCAGGCGCCTCGGCTGCTGGCCTCCGCGTCGGAGCGGGCCCTGTCGGGGCTGGAGGGCGCGGTGGCGCCGGAGGCTCGGGAGGAGCTGCGTCGCATGGTCGGCTCGACGCTCGCGAAGCTGCTGTCGGAGCTGGGCGCCAGTTGGCTGGAGGACCTTCAGTGGAGCCCCGTCGCCTCCGAGGTCCTCCCCATGGAGACGCCCCCGGTGCCGTAGCTTTTTCAGTCCCGGAGGGCCTCGGGCAGTTCCCGGGGCCCTCCATCCTGTGAAGTTCCGGGGCCTTGCGCGCCTGGAGTCTGGCACGTCGTCTGCTTCTGTCTGGCCCACGCGACGCTCGAGGCGTGGGACTGCCAGAGGAGGAGGGACATGGTGCCGGGAGAGCAGGGGCAGCGCCGTGACGTGTGGGCCTTCTACGCGCTGACCGCGTTCGCGGCGGTGATGTACGCGGTGCCCGGAGAGTGGATTCCCGCGCTGGGGCCGCTGCGGCTGGCGCTGGTGACATCGGGGCTCGCCGCGGGGCTGATGGTGGTGCGGAGGTTGGGACGGGCGGAGCCGCTCTTCCTGGATGGTCCACGAGGCTGGGCGCTCATCGGCTTCTCGGCCCTGGCGCTGATGTCCGTCTCGTGGGCGGTGAACCCGGAGGTCGCCAGCTACACGGGCATCGAGCTCTTCAAGCTCACGGCCATCTACCTCACCGTCGTCAACGTCATCACGAACCAGCGCCGGCTGGCTGTCGTCTGCGGGGCCATGGTGCTCGCGTCGATGGTGACGTCCATCGGCGTCATCGACTGGTATCGGGTGGGGGAGGACCTGGTGGAGGGCTTCCGCGCGCGCTGGGTGGGCGTGTACGCGGACCCGAACCACATGGCCATGAACATGGTGCTGGTGGTGCCCCTGGCCGTGGCCTTCATGGCGCGCAAGGGCTCGCCGTGGGTCTGGCGGCTGGCGTGTCTGGTGGCGGCGGTGCTGGCGGTGATTGCCATCGTCGTGTCTCACTCGCGCGGCGGCTTCATCGGCCTGTCCGTGGCCATGGGCCTGTGGGCCATCCGCGAGAGGCGCCGCATCCAGGCGATCGTCGTGGGGTCGCTCTTCGTCGTGGGCCTGCTGGTGTTCGCGCCCGACAGCTTCTGGCAGCGCAACGAGACGGTGGCCGCGTTCCACGAGGACGCCTCCGCGATGGGGCGCGTCTACGCGTGGCAGGTGGCCAGCCGCATGAGCCTGGACCGCCCGCTGCTCGGCGTGGGCGCGGGGAGCTTCCGCTTCGCGTGGGCGGAGTACGCGCCCCCCGAGGCCCGCCGCGCGTACGTCGCGCACAACATCTTCCTGGATGTGATTGGAGAGCTGGGCTGGGTGGGCATGGCGCTCTTCATGGTGTTCATGGGAGGCGCCGCCGGAGGCACGTTCGTCGCGTCGCGCAGCCGGGACGTAGGGTGGCTCGCGCGAGCGTTGTCGGCCTCCATCGCGGGCTACCTGACGTGTGACCTGTTCTCCGGCTACATTCTCTCCGCGCACTGCTATGTCCTCTTCGGGCTGGCCGCGGCGGCGGAGCGCATCGCTCGCGCGGAGCCGGCCACGGAGTCGGACAGCGCGCCGGACGCGGGGCGCGCACCCTCGGAGACGTGGGAGGGGACGGGCCATGCGGCGTGAAGAACCTGGCATGGGCGCCCGGCCCGTGCGCCTGGTGCAGTTCACTCGCTCCTTCCACATCGGCGGGACGGAGGTGCAGGTGCTGGAGCTGCTCCGGGGCCTGCCCCCCAGCTACCAGCTCCAGGTCTCCGTGCTGGAGGACGCGGGGCCGCTGATGGGCGCGGTGTGGAAGCTGGGCTACACGGCGGAGACCTTTCCGCTCAAGGGCTCCGTCGCGCAGGCCAACACCGCGTACCAGGTGCTGCGCATGGCCCGCTGGCTGCGCGCCCATCGCGTGGACCTGGTCCACGTGCATGACTTCTATTCGTCGCTCATCGCCGTGCCGGCCGCGAAGCTCGCCGGCGCCAAGGTCATCGTCGGACGCCTGGACCTGTCCCACTGGCAGGGCCCCGCCCGCCGCGCGGTGCACTCCCGGCTGACGGCGATGGCGGACCATGTCGTGGTCAACGCGGAGGCCATCCGCCGGCAACTGGTGGACGAGGAGGGCCTGCCCGCCGCGCGCATCTCCGTGATCCACAACGGCCTGGACCTGGCGCGCTTCGATGCGCGCATGCTCGAGGGCCTCAAGGCGCCCCTGCCGGACACGGGCGACGCGCCCATCCTGGTCCACGTCGCCAACATGAACCACCCGGTGAAGCGCCAGGAGGACCTGCTCCTCGCGCTGGCCATGCTCCACCACGGCGGCACGCCCCTGCACGCGTTCCTCGTGGGAGATGGCCCCCGTCGCAAGGGCCTGGAGAAGCTGGCCGCGGAGCTGGGCGTGTCGGAGACGGTGCACTTCCTGAGGCACCGCACGGACGTTGCCGCCATCTACGCCCGGGCGACCCTGGGTGTCCTCTGCTCCAGCGCGGAGGGCATGTCCAACGCCGTCATGGAGGGCATGGCCGCCGGACTCCCCATGGTGGTGACCCGCGTCGGGGGAAACACGGACCTGGTCCGCGACGGAGAGCGGGGACTCGTCGTCCCCCCCGAGCGCCCCGCACAGCTGGCCCAGGCCTTCAACCAGCTCCTGTCCCACCCCGAGAAGGCCCGCCGCATGGGGAACGAGGCCCGGGAGTTCGTCGCCCGGGAGCTCTCCCTGGAGCGCCTGGTCCGCCTCCATGACGCGCTGTATCAACGAGTGGTCCACGGCCCTTAGCAGGGCATGTCAGACCGCCGTGGATACTTCGCGTCGCTCGCCAGCAATGGGGGCGTCGACTTCTCCGTAAGGTGGGATGTTCCCACCCCTACCTCGGAGCACCGCTCATGTTGTTTCCACTTCTGGTCGTGTTGGCCTCTGCCGCGGCGCCGCAGTCTTGGAAATTCGACACGGATGGGACCCCCCAGGTCCACGTCTCCAATGTTGATGGCGCGGTTCGCGTAGATGCGGTAGACGGGAATAGCGTGGTAATCGAGGCGGTTCCGGAAAATCCGGACAGTGGCCGGAAGGCGACTGAGGTGGAGGTGACCCAGGAGGGTGACGACATCCGGGCGAGGGTGTGCTGCGGCCCCTGCGAGGAGCGGAGGCAGTCGTGCAAGGGCGTCAGCCCGGTGCGGTTCGTGGTGAAGGTGCCTCGCGAGGCGGCGCTGGAGGTCTCGGTCGTCAACGCGGCGGTGACGGTGCAGGGCGTGAAGGGTGAGCAGCGCATGTCCGCCGTGGACGGCCGTGTGGAAGTGAACGGTTCGGAGCGACGGTTGTCGGTGAGCACCGTTAAAGGGGAAGTGGTACTGGCTCCCCGGAAGCTCGAGGGTGTCGAAATCAGCACGGTGTCGGGCGACGTCCGGCTGAAGCTGCCGGAGCGCGCGGATGCCAAGGTGGAATTCAGCTCCGTCGGGGGGAGTTTCAACGGGAAGTCCGTCTCCCTGGGCTCCAAGACCCGGACCTACGGCGCGGGCACCCATGAGGTGGAAGTCAGCACCGTGGGCGGCTCGCTGACGGTTCAAGAATAAATGGCTTTCGAGGCCCGTCTCCTAGTCAGACGGCCCGGGGCGCTCGCCGGTGAAACTCCAAGGCGCCGGCGAGCGCTCACTTTTTCAGCCCTGCTGCCCCCACGCACCGTGGCGCGAGGCACAAGGCCCTGAACGCCGGGACGCCCGCAGCGGCGCATCCCGGCGTTTCTCTTTTCAGGCCCCGGGGAGCGTGGGGCGCCGATGTTCCGCGCCAATGGCTTGCGTGACGTGGGTGAAGCCATCCCGCGCGAGCAGCCGCGCCAGTGCGGGGAGGATGCGGCGCACCATGCCGGGCCCCTCGTAGATGAAGCCCGTGTAGACCTGCACCACGGACGCCCCCGCGCGCAGCTTCTCGTAGACGTCCTCCGCGCTGAAGACACCTCCCACGCCGATGATGGGCAGCGCGCCTCCCGAGCGCTGGTACGCGCGCCGGATGACGGCGTTGGCGGGCTCTCGCACGGGCGCGCCGGACAGGCCCCCGGCTTCCTTCGCCAGCGGATGCTCGAACGGACGCGCCACCGTCGTATTGGTGGCGATGAGCCCGGCGAGCTTCCTCGCGCGCGCCACGTCCACCACTTCATCCACCGCCTCGGGCGTCAGGTCGGGGGCAATCTTGAGGAAGAGGGGCTTGCCCGGAGCCACGGCGGAGAGTCGCTCCTGCACGGTGCCCAGGAGCGCGGCGAGCTGCTCCGGCTCCTGCAGCTTGCGCAGGCCCGGGGTGTTGGGGGACGAGGCGTTGACCACCACGTAGTCGCCCAGGGGCGCGAGCGCGTCCACGCAGGCCACGTAGTCGTCCACCGCCTGCTCCAGCGGCGTGTCCTTGTTCTTGCCCACGTTGACGCCCAGCGGGCCCGGGTGCCAGTCGCGCCCGCGCAGGTGGGCCGCGGCCACGGCGGCGCCGTGGTTGTTGAAGCCCATGCGGTTGATGACGGCCTGGTGCTCCGGCAGCCGGAACAGCCGGGGCTGTGGGTTGCCGGGCTGGGGGCGGGGGGTGATCGTCCCAATCTCCACGGCGGAGAAGCCGCAGGCGAACAGGCCGTCCACCGCCTCCGCGTCCTTGTCCAGGCCCGCGGCCAGGGCCACGGGATGGGCGAAGCGCAGTCCCGCCACCTCCACGGCCAGGGCGTCGGTGGTGTCCCGCAGGGTGCGCTCGCGCATCGACTGGCACAGGCCCCGGAAGTGGCCCAGCTGGCGCAGGCCGGCGATGCCCAGCCGGTGCGCTCGCTCCGCGGAGAACTGGAAGAGGAGCGAGCGAGTCAGTCCGTACATGCGCGTGCTCAGCCCGGGATGAAGGACGACTGCCGCGCCCAGGCCAGGGTCTGATCCACCTGCTCCGGGGTGAGGATGCCGTGGCTCTCCACCAGCTCGATTTCGCGGCGCATGTCCGTCTCGAGCAGGTAGGGGCCGTCCGTGTTGATGGTGAACTTCACCTTGCGGTCCCAGAAGGTGCGGATGATGTGGCGCAACTCCTCCACGCCCTCCACCGCCTTGGTGTGCAGGTTGGACGTGGGGCACAGCTCCAGGACGATGTCGTTCTCGCGCAGCACCTTCATCGCGTTCTCGTCATACGCCGCGCGGATGCCGTGGCCGATGCGGTGCGGCTTGAGCTTCTCGACGACGGACATGACGCCCTCGGCTCCCGTGCCCGCCGTCTCGCCGGTGTGCACCGTGCACTTGAGCCCGCCGCGCCGCGCCCGGGCGAAGAGGTCTTCATACTGCGCGACGACCTCCGGCTTGAGCTCCATGGCGTTCGTCTCCGTGCCCGCCAGGTCGATGCCGTACACGCCGCGCGTGCGGTACTTGATGGCCTTGTCCACGAGGATGCTGTTGAGCCGGTGGTCGAACTCCCGCGCCAGGCAGAAGATGAAGCCCACCTTCACGCCGTACTCCAGCACCGCGCGGTCCATGCCTCGCAGCGCCGCGTGGATGATGTGGTCCAGGTCCAGCTCCGAGTGGAGGTTGCGCTTCATGGGATTGAAGCGCAGCTCGATTTGCGTCACCCGGCTGCCCCGGTACTCCTTGCCGATGATTTCGTAGACGGAGCGTTCGATCGCGCTGGGCGACGACTGGATCTTCTCCGTCCACGTGTGGAGGATCTTGAGGTAGTCATCCAGGCTTCCCACCTTGCCTGGACGCGAGGTGATGAGCTCCACGAAGTCGAAGTAGGTCTTGACGGGGAGCTTGAAGCCCTGCTGGTGAGCGATGGACCAGAGGATGTGGGGGGCCACCGAGCCACCCACGTGGATATGCAGGTCAATCAATTCGCGTGCCATGGCGGCATGTATGCACAGTGCCGGGCGCGCGTAAAGGTCGTGACCGCTAGCGTCTGAGCAGCACGTACACCGCTCCGCTCCCGCCGTCCTCGGGACGTGCGCTGCAGAACGCCAGCACCATCGCGCTGATACGTTTCTGCGACAGCCACTCCCTCACCCACGTCTTCAAGACGGGCACCTGGTCCTTGGAGCTCAAGCCCCGGCCATGGACGATGAGGACACACCGCCTGCGGGCGCGGCAGCTGTCGGAGAGGAAACGCTCCGCGGCGGACCGGGCCTCGGCCTGCGTCAGGCCGTGCAGGTCCAGCTGCCCCTGGCGGGGGAAGTCGCCTCGGCGCAGGGAGCGCAGCAGGTTGCGGTCGACGCCGGGGCTGATGCCCTCGATGAGCTCCCCCGTGTCGGAGATGTCGAAGTCACCCTGGCTCGCGACGAGCTCGGAGAGCTGCGCGAGCGCCTCCGCGTTGTCGTCGATGAGCTCCGGCAGGCGCGGGTCCGTCTTGGGGGCCTCGCCGCGATTCGTGATCTGCGCCACGCCGTCCATGGCGGAGAAGAAGAGGGAGGCCTCGTCCTCGGCGCTCTCGCGACGGACCTTGGCCGCGCGGACGGGGGCCGGGGGCGGCTTGCGCTTCTCGGCCTCCGCGGCGGCGCGGGCCTGGGCCTCCTGCTTGTCCTTGTCCTGGATGGACTTGATGGCGGACTTGAAGGGGTTGTTGTGGAACGCCTCTTCCTTCTTCTTGGGCGGTGGCTTGCGCTGCTGGCTCATGGGGCGGCCCGTGTCCTCGTCGTCGTGGGCGGTGTCCTGTGTGTAATCCCCGTCTATAGCCCGCGCAGGCGCCGGATTTCCTCATAGGCGTCGCGCACCTCCTGGAACTGGCGGGCGGCCTCGTCGGCGTCCTCGCCCGACAGGTGGGCGTGCTTGTCGGGGTGCAGCTCGGCGGCGAGCCGGCGGAAGGCCCGCTTCACGTCCGAGTCCGAGGCGGCGGCGGTCAGCCCGAGCACCTCGTAGTGCATCGACGCGTCGCCCAGGTGGATGGACGCCACGGCCTGCTGCTCCGCGTCCGACAGGCCCAGTGCCCCGCCCACCCGTCCCAGCACCTCGCGCTCGGAGCGCTGGAGGGCGCCATCCACGAGGGACAGCTCGTAGAGCGCCTCCAGCAGCCTGCGCCGCTCGAGCGCCGGGAGGGCCTCCTGACAGGCGGCCGCGGCGTCATCCAGGTCGGGGGGATGGGAGATGAAGTCCTTGAGGCGGCCCCGGACGAACTCGAGCGAGTCCGGGCCGTACTTGAGGGTCTCCTCGAAGTAGCGGCGGATCTCCCGCACCTCTTCCCGGCGCACCTCGCCGTCGGCGCGCGCCACCTCCACGAAGAGGGCGCACAGGCTGCGGGTGAGGTGCGCGTCGGACTCCTCCTGCACGGAGGCGGCGTCGCGCGGTCCCCCTCGCGTGGCGAAGGCGGAGGGCTCCAGCGGAGGGAAGTCCGCGAGCGCGTCGGGGGACTCGGAGGGCAGGGAGTGCATCTCGTCGAAGCGGTACCCGGCGATGCCACCCACCACGCCGAGCAGGATGATGGCCCAGGGGTTGCCGATGAGCAGCCCCACCATGAGACCCAGCATCACCCCCAGCACTTTTCCTTGTCCCATGCCTTCGGTTTCCCTCCCGCCAGGCCGCGGAGTCTCTCATAGAGTGGGCCTTCCTATGGCCCAGTTGATTGATGGCAAGGCAGTGGCCGCGCGCGTCCGGGCGGAGGTGAAGTCGGAGGTCGCCCGCCTCCAGGCGGAGCGAGGCCTCATCCCCGGGCTCGCGGTGGTGCGGGTGGGAGACGACCCCGCGTCCCAGGTGTACGTGGCGGGGAAGAAGAAGGCCGCGGAGGAAGTGGGCTTCCGCTCCTGGGAACACCACCGCGACTCCTCCATCTCCCAGGACGAGCTCCTGGCGCTGGTGCACCGGCTCAACGAGGACCCCGCCGTGCACGGCATCCTCGTGCAACTGCCGCTGCCCCGGCACCTGGACGCGGACGCCATCCTCTCCTCGGTGCGGCCGGAGAAGGACGTGGATGGCTTTCATCCGCTCAACGCGGGGAGCCTGCTGCTGGGGCGTCCGGCGACGCGTGCGTGTACGCCGCTGGGGGTGATGCGGCTGCTGGAGGAGGTGGGCTGTGAGCCCGCGGGCAAGAACGCGGTGGTGGTGGGCCGCAGCAACATCGTGGGCAAGCCGATGGCGCTGATGCTCCTCCAGCGCAATGCCACGGTGACGCTCTGCCACAGCAAGAGCGACCTGCCGGCGGAGGTGTCGCGCGCGGACATCCTCGTTGTCGCGGTGGGCGTGCGGGAGCTCATCAAGGGGGCCTGGGTGAAGCCCGGCGCCGTCGTCATCGACGTGGGCATGAACCGCAAGGAGGACGGCAAGCTGGTGGGGGACGTGGAGTTCACCGCCGCCGCCGAGCGCGCGTCCTTCATCACCCCCGTCCCCGGAGGTGTGGGGCCGATGACCATTGCCATGCTCATCCGCAACACCCTCGAGGCCGCCATGCGCGGAGTCACCCCGCCATCGCATTGACAGACGCGGTAGTGGTCTTGCCCCCGAGGGGACCTGCGTGAGGGTGTGGGCTTGGAGACGCTCCCCCGCGCGCGGTCCGCTCCCGGCCTGGTCTCCTGGGTATGGAAGGCGGACGCCAGCCGGGACTGGAGGCCGAAGGTGGGGCCTCGCCCGGCGCCAGGGCCCGCGTGAGACGTGGGCGAGGAGTCGACGCATGAGAGGGTTCAAGACCGGAATGTTGCTGGCCTGGAGCGTGCTCGGGGGGACCGCGAGCCTCGCGCAATCCCAGCCACCCCAAGCCACGCGCCATCCGGTGGTCTTCGCGCACGGCATGGGGGGCTACGAGGACCTGCTGGGCTTCGCGTACTTCGGTGACGAGATGGGCTTGTTCGTGGGCGACGCGTGCGACGAGCCTCTCGAGTGGCACTGCAACGCCGGCCTCCACCCGAGACAGCGAACGTTCGGCTCGCAGGTGCTGTCGTTCCACTCCTCGGAGGTCCGCGGACTGGACCTGGCCGCCGACATCGAAGGACTCCTGGCGACGACGGGCGCCAAGCGGGTGGACATCATCGGCCACTCGCAGGGCGGCATCGACGCGCGCAAGGCCGCCAAGGTGCTCTTCGAGCAGCAGCAGCGCGCGGTGGTGGACGTCCTCGTCAGCCTGTCGTCGCCCCACCGGGGCTCCCCGGTGGCGAAGTACATCCTGGACATGGGGCCCGGCGTGTCGTCGGTGGTCGCCGCGCTGGCGAACATCTTCGGCAACAGCGTCTACGCCCCCGGCAACGACGCCATCGCCGCGATGAAACAGCTCGTCTACGACGACATTCAATCCAACGACGGCGTCGTCACGGGCATGAAGGCCTTCAACGCGGCCTATCCCATGGACTCGCGCCATGTCTCCTCCTACGCGTCGCTGCTCACCGCGCAGACGGCCGCGCAGGTGAATCCCGCGTTCTATCTGCTGCGGCTCGGCTTCCTGGACATCGACGGGAATGGGTACTGCGTCGATGACTGCGATGGGGACGGCGCGGCGGGGCAGGGGGATGGCGTGCGCCAGGACCGCGATGATGACGGCGTGGTGGGGATCAACTCCCAGCAGATGGGCAAGCGCCTGCGCTACACGGAGTCACTGTGGGGACCGGGCCTCATCGCCGAGGACCGCTCCATCCCCGCGGTCACGGACTTGAACGCGCCCATCCTCGTGCAGATGACGTCGATCTCCAGCGTCCTCGACCAGGACCACCTGGACGTGGTGGGCGTCGGGCCCGACCTCTTCAACGAGCCCAAGTTCTACGCCGCCATCATCCAATACATCCGCCAGCACGAGTGACGCGGGCGTCGGGCCTCAGGCCCACGACATGACGTATTCGCAGTCCAGCAGGCTCAGGGGGCGCCCGCGCACGCGCGCGACGCGGGTGCCGATGGCCTGCAGCACCGCCTGCAGCACCCCCTCGTGGTACGTGTGGGGCATGAAGTCCCGGAACACGTTGAAGCACGCGTCCTGGTTGCCCGTCCACGTCACGTGCCGCTCGCCGTACGTCACGGCCGTCCGGTAGCCGGAGGGCAGGTTGTTGATGAGCCGCCGAGGGTCCCCCGCGGCGAGCATCAAGAAGCTGCGGCCCACCACCGAGTCGAGGAAGTCATGGGTGGCCTGCGCGCCGATGATGCGCATGGCCGTCTCGAAGCCGCCCAGTCGCGGCGCGAGAATCTCCGCCGCGGCGAAGGACATCCGCAGGAAGGCGCTGACCGGATAGAGGAAGAAGGGAACGAAGCGTCGCTCGCCGGACGCCGCCAGGCACCGCGCGGCCGCGGTCTCTCCTGACTCCCTCCGCACCACGTCCATCACACCCAGGAAGAACATGCCGCGAGCCCGGTCCTCGGTCGCGGACAACCCCAGACGTCGTTCCAACTCGCAGCCTGGGTCGAGAGTTTCTCGTTCCCGACTCCGGAACGCAATCACTGTCATGGACGCCCCCCTGACGAAGAAGTTGAACCTGATACCTGCCCGCGAACGGGCTCATCCATGAAAGTGCGGCAATCCGGGTGAGCTGAGAAGCCCGCTTGGGGGGGACGCGGGTCGGTGTGCGCTGTCTCGACGGGGACAGTTGGGGACTGTCTCCAGAGACAAAGGGGAGGTCTGGCGCGGAATCCGGGCCGGATGGCGGGTGGCCGCCAATGCACAACACGGGGCGCCCGCCGGGCGCGATGTGGCGGCTTCTGTGCGTTCTGGACCACTCACAGGAGGGAACGTCTGCCGGCGGCACCCGTCGCACATGAATGTTTCGCATCGCGACGGCGCGACGCGGCACCCCCCGCGCCAGGACTCGCGCGGGGGGGGGGTGGAAGGCCGCGCGTCCTCAGCGGCTCAACATCTGGACTTCGATGCGGCGGTTCATGTCGCGGCCCTGGGTGGTGTCATTGTCCGCCACGGGTTTTTCGGAACCCACGGCGGCGACGTCTACGCGGCTGGCGGGGATGCCGTCCTCGACGAGCGCGGACCGCACGGCCTCCGCCCGGCGCTGCGCCAGCTGGCGGTTGGCGGCCGGGTCACCCGTGGAGTCCGTGTGGCCGGCGATGCGCACGCGCGCGTCGGGCTTCTCGCGCAGCACGGACGCAAGCTGCCCCACGCTGGCGTCACTCTGCGGCGTCAGCGTCGCGGAGCCCTCGTCGAAGTTCACGCCGCCCAGGATGAAGCTGTTGGCCCCGTTGTCGATGGCCTGGCGCATGCCCTGCGCGTCCTGCACGACGGCCGGCGCGCGGGTGCCCATGGAGCCGGCGCCGCCCACGCCGGTGTCATCCGGAGCGGGCCTGACCGGCTCTTCCGGCCGAGCGGGCTGCGCGGGCTGCGTGGCCGTCGCCTGTTCACGCCGAGGGGCCTCGCGCTTGCCGCGCGTGAGGAACCAGCCGGCCAGGAGCGCGAGCAGCGCCACGGGGATGACCCAGGACAGGTTCTGCTTCCGGGGCTCCGCGTGCACGGGGGCGCGTTCGATGGGCTGCTGGCGCCGCACCGTCTCCACGGAGGGGACGGTGCGCGTCTCGTGGACCTCCTCGACGACGCGAGGCCCCGTGCCGCCCATGCCCAGGATGCTGCCCAGCCCCGCGGGCATCGCGGCGGAGAGCAGCGAGCGCTGGCTGCCCAGGAGCTGGCTCAGCCCCGACGGGCTCATCCGGTGGTCGCGCACCTGCTTGCCAATCACACCCATGACCATGGGGGCGACGACGGCGAGCAGCCCGGACGCGGACTTCGAGTTGGAGAAGCCGCCCGTGCGGCCGAGCACGCTGCTGAGCATGCCCAGCTTGTCGCCGAACAGGCCGTTGAGCATGCCTTGTCCGCGCTCCACCGTGTCGGGGGAGAGCGAGTCCTCGCCGCCCGTGTCGGGGCCCGTGTAACCCCCTTCGTTGAGCTGTGACATCAGGCGCTGGGCGCCCGCCTCGGTGGAGCCTCGCTCCACCACGCTGCCACCCACCGCCGCGATGGCGCCCGGGAGGGCCTTGGTCAGCGTGCTCGGGTCCTCGCCCAGGGCGGAGCCCATCTGTTGCATCACGTTGCCGGTGAAGCGCTCACGGACCATGTCGATGAGGTTGAATCCCATGCGAATGCCTCCTGCGTTTCGGGCGGCACCAGTCGCCCCCGGTGAGGGGAGTCGCTCACCGCCTGCGTGGAGCAGAGGGCTCCTCCGATGCGAACGACTCTTCAGGGAAGGAGGGTGCGGATGGAATACGAGGCCCACATCGCCCTGCTGGCGTGGCCGCTCGAAGGACGGAGCCGCCGGATGCCTCCTCGCGCGCGGAGGGCTCCGCATGGAGCGCCGGGCCTTGACGCCGGCGCGCGCGAGGCGCGAGCGTCCACGACTCGACGTCCCGTGCGGGGCCCGGGAGGAGCGCCATGGTGACACGCGAGGAGCGAATCGAGGGAGGGGTCCTCGGCCTGCTGGTGGGGGATGCGCTGGGGGTTCCCTACGAGTTCCACGCGCCGGAGTGGATTCCCGCGCGGGACGCGCTCGAGTTCGAGCCCCCCGCGGGCTTCAGCCGCGCCCACCCGGACGTGCCCCCGGGCACCTGGTCCGACGATGGCGCCCATGCGCTCTGCCTGTTGGATTCATTGCTCTGTCAGGGCCGCCTGGACGTGGAGGACCTGGGGCGCCGGTTGGTGAACTGGCGCGAATGGGGTTACCTGGCGGTGGACGGGGCCGTGTTCGACGTGGGAATCCAGACGGACCGGGCCCTGTCCCGGGTGCGTGCGGGCGTGCCCGCTGCGAGCGCGGGGCCCGCTGGCCCGCAGGACAACGGCAATGGCGCCCTGATGCGGGTGTTGCCCCTGGCGCTCTGGCACCGGGGGAGCGACGCGGAGCTCGCCGCGGATGCCATGCTTCAATCCCGCGTGACACATGGTCATGCGCGGTCTCGAGTGTGTTGCGCTTTGTACTGTCTTTGGGCACGGCGTGCATGGGAAGGCTCGGCCCGGCCCTGGGAGGAGGCGTTGTCGGCGCTGCGGGCGCTGTATCCCGAGGGCACCGAATCCCGCACGGAGCTGGACGGCAGCATCCTCCCCACGGGCGCCGAGGACACCCCAGGGCAGGGGACGGGCTACGTGGTGGACTGTCTTCGCTCCGCGCGGGACTGCGTGTGCGCCCACGGCTCCTATGAGGACGTGGTCCGCTCCGCGGTGCGCCTGGGGCATGACACCGACACGACGGCGGCGGTGGCCGGCGGCATCGCGGGCGTGATTCACGGCGTGCGGGGCATTCCAGCGCGCTGGCTCCGGGCGCTGCGCGGACGCGAGCTCGTGGAGCCGCTCCTGCGCAAGCTGGTGCTTCACGCGGCTCGCGGATGAGAAACCGCAGGCTCCGCCCTACCCACCCCCCCGGGGCAGGGCGGAGCCCTCAATCCGACGCCAGCCGTCGGCGCGTCCACCAGCCCAGGCCGGAGCATGCTCCCACCCATTCGGGCCGCGTCCACCGCCGTCACCACGACACGGATGATATGTCCAAGTGGATTTCCTGCAACTCGATTTAAAGCCGGATTTTCTGGATGTCGTGATGTATGGCTTTAGCATTGTACCCAGGTACAGCGGCTGTCATTGGAGCAGCGGGCCAGCTGCGGTTCCAGGCCAGGGTGGTTGTTGTCGATATCACAACCGGCATAAGCAGAGAAAACTGCATTGCCTGATAGTCGTGACTCGTTAGAATGGGGCGGATCCTGAGGGGCCAGCGTGGCCGGGGTGAGCCTGAGGATGTCGAACCAATACGAGGCGGATGCGCCCGCGGAGCAGTCGCGTGCGGGGCAGACGGGTCCGCTGGATGTCATGCGTGCCGCCATGCCGGTGGCGGAGTCCGGGCTGCCGGAAGCGAAGTCGCTGGACGCGGCGGTGGAGGCGCGTGCCTGCGCGTTGTTGTGGGAGTACCTGGCGGCGGTGCGGCGCCGGGTGGACCGGCTGGGCGTGGGGTTGATGGTGGGGCAGTGGCTGTTCGCCCTGGCCCTGGCGGTGGCCATGTCCGCGCATCCCTGGGATTGGCGGGTGCGCCCCGGGCTCGAGCCCCTGTGGGTGGCGCTGCTCTGGGGCGGGCCGCTGTGCCTCATCCCCTCCACGTTGGCGCTGCTGCGGCCCGGTGCGGGGGTGACCCGCCATGTGATGGCGGCGGCGCAGGTGCTGTGGTCCGTGTTGTTGGTGCACCTGTCCGGCGCGCGGCTGGAGACGTACTTCCATGTCTTCGGCTCCCTGGCGTTGGTGACGTTCTACCGGGACGCGCGGGTGCTGTTGACGGCGGGGGTGGCGGCGGTGGTGGCGCACCTGCTGCGGGGGATTGGCTGGCCGCAGGCGGGGGTCACCGTCGCGGGGACGCCGGGCGGCAGCGTGCTGGAGCTGGTGTTCTGGGTGGGCCTGGTGGACGGCGTGCTGGTGCTGGCGTGCCGGGGCGCGACGCGGGAGATGAAGCGCGTGGCGGAGCGGCAGGCGCTGCTGGCTCGGGCGAAGGAGCTGGAGCTGCTCGAGCGGGAGCGGATGTTGGAGCGCAGCGGCCGGGAGCTGAAGGACTCGCGGGAGCAGGTGGCCCGCATGGAGAAGCTCGCCGCGGTGGGGAAGCTGACGGCGACGGTGAGCCACGAGCTGCGCAACCCGCTGGCCGCGGCGCGCACCGCCAATGCCGCGGTGGTGCGGCGGCTGCGCCAGGTGGAGGGCGCTCGGGAGGATGCGCGCCTTCAGCGCTTCCTGGACATCGTCGAGCGGGAGCTGGCCGTGTGCGCCAGCCTCACGTCGGAGATGTTGGAGTTCGTGCGCGAGCGTCCCCTGGTGCTGCGCGCGTGCCCGCTGCACGGGCTGGTGGAGGAGGCCGTCGACGTGGTGCCTCGTCGCGAGGGCGTGCGCGTGGAGAACCGCGTGCCCGCGGGGCTGGAGCCGCCGTGGGTGGACCGCGAGCTGCTGCGCCAGGTGCTCATCAACCTGGTGCAGAACGCCGCGGAGTCGATGCCGCCGGGGCGCGAAGGCGTGGTCGCCGTGTCGGCGGAGCTGAGTGGTGGGCGGGCCTTCCACATTCGGGTGACCGACAATGGTGGAGGGATTCCCGCCCAGGTGTTGGATCACATCTTCGAGCCGCTCTTCACCACCAAGGAGCACGGCACGGGGCTGGGTCTGACCGTGGTGGCCAGCACCGTGCGGCAACATGGTGGCACCCTGCGCGTGGAGAGCCGCGAGGGCGAGGGCAGCGTCTTCACCATCTGCTTGCCCCACGCGCGGGCCACGGCGGAGGTCGCCTGCCCCTCATAGGGCTTCGCGCGTGGGAGTCGCGGAGGTCGGCCTAGTAGAGCCGGATGAGGCGCAGCGTGGAGGGGCCCGACAGCGAGGAGAGCCCATCCGACGACACGCACGGGGTGAGGTCGTGCGGCGAGATGTCGTACGTGATGACGACGGCGTTGCCCTGGAAGGGCCCGTCCTTCACCACGCCGACGGAGACGTAGGCCTGCCCGCCGTGGATGACGTCCACGCCGGAGCGGATGATGGCCAGCGAGGAGACGCTGCCGTCATTCCAGGTGAGGGTGCCATCGGAGCGGCTCTGGAGCGCGCAAGACGCCTTGACGTCCGTGGCGATGTCCAGCTCCGCCGACACGAGGTTCGGGTCGCTCGTGGTGCACGAGTCGTAGCTCGACTTGTTCGTGTACGTCGAGTTCCGGGGCAGCAGTCGCAGGCCGGGCTCCCAGGTCTGGTACGCGCCGCCCGTGCACCGCGCCTCCGTCTTCGCGGCTTCCGTCGGAACGGACTCCGCGAGGGCGGGCGTGGCCTGAAGGACGAGGGCGGTGCCCAGGGACAGCAGGGAGATGGACTTGCGAAGGTTCAGCGGCATTTGACGGCTCCATGTGCCACGCACCTGGCCGGCCTTCATGGCCGGACCGTTCATCCCCTCGTGCGGGGACAGTGGGTGCGTGGGAGCCGAATGTGTGGGCGCGTGGTGGGGTGAAACCAGTCCGCCCCCGGTGCCATGCGCCTGTCTGAATCCGTGCCGCCGTCCGCGACGGGACGGCGGCCTGGACGTCAGCTTCTGAAGGCCTCGCGCACGCCATCGCGGCGCAGCGTGAAGAGCATCCAGATGGCCACCGGCACGCCGATGACGCAGGCGGGAGACAGGATGTAGAGCGCGGTGATGCCGCCCACCGTCGCCAGTCCGTAGCCCTTGAGGTTGAGCGCGCTCAGCGCGCCCCACGCCGACAGCACGCCGCAGAGGATGCCCACCAGCAGCATCAGCGCCAGCGCCGGCGACAGCTCCAGCGCGTTGGCCGGCGTCCCCGGAGGCGCCAGCGGCGACGTCACGTGCAGCGCGGCCAGCACGAAGCCCGCGATGTTGAAGAAGACGTTCAGCACCCCGGTGCACAGCAGGAAGAAGGCCGGAGCGCGGATGATTTCGATGACCCTCGCGCGCGGGTCGGTCGGGGGGAGATGGATTCCAGGACCGCTCATGTACGGGCTCTCAAGGCGCTCACGATCATCCGCGTGGCCGGGGACTTGTTGAGTGTGTAGAAGTGGATACCTGGCACGCCGCGCGACAAGAGCTCCATGCACTGCACCGTGGCGTGCGCCACGCCCAGCTGCACCACCGCGTCCGGCTGGTCCTTCACCCGCTCCAACTGCAGACCCAGCCGCATGGGCACCGTGGCGCCGCACATGCGCGTGAAGCGCTGCACCTGGTCGTAGTTGGTGATGGGCATGATGCCCGGGACGATGGGGACGTTGATGCCCGCGCGGCGGGCCCGCTCCACGAAGTCGAAGTAGAACGCGTTGTCGAAGAAGAGCTGCGTCACCACGAAGTCCAGCCCCGCGTCGACCTTGGCCTTCAGATGACGCAGGTCGTCGTCGCGGGAGGCCGTTTCCACGTGGCCCTCCGGATAGCACGCGCCCCCCATGCAGAAGTTGAAATCCTCTTCTCGGATGAATTGCACCAGCTCCGAGGCATAGGCGAAGCCGCCCTCCGCCGGGGTGAAGGTCTTCTGTCCGAGGGGTGGGTCACCGCGCAGGACGAGCACGTTGTCCAGCTTCGCCTCCGTCAGTCGCTGGAGCAGCTCCCGCAGCTCCTCCCGCGTGTGGCCCACGCACGTCAGGTGGGCCATCGCCTCGATGCCCGTCTCCGCCTTGATGCGGGTGACCAGCTCCAGCGTCCTGTCGCGCGTGCTCCCGCCGGCCCCATACGTCACGGAGACGAACCCCGGCTCCAGAGGTGCCAGGTCCTCCAACGTCTTGAGGAGGTTGGCCACGCCTTCGTCGGTCTTCGGCGGGAAGAACTCGAAGGAGAAGCAAGGGTTGGACGGATTCAACCGATTACGAATCTTCATGGCGGACCCAGTGTAGACCTTCCCCGTCGGCCTTGATCGGCCAAGGTGCATGGCTATAGTCCGCGCCGCTTTCAATCCCCTTCAGGAGAAGCCGATGACCCGGCGTACGCCGCTCAACGAGGCCCACCGCGCGCTGGGCGCTCGGATGGTTGACTTCGCGGGTTGGGACATGCCCGTGCAGTATTCTTCCGTCATCGCCGAGCACGAGGCGGTACGCAACAGCGTCGGACTCTTCGACGTGTCGCACATGGGCGAGGTGGAGTTCGCCGGCCCGGGTGCGCTGGAGACGGTCAACGGACTCATCTCCAATGACCTCGCCCGGATTGCGGACGGGCAGGCTGTCTATGCGGGCTTGCTCAATGAGCAGGGAGGCTTCGTCGACGACGTCGTCGCCTACCGCTTCAGCCCCGAGCGCATCCTCATCTGCGTCAATGCCAGCAACCGCGACAAGGACTTCGCCTGGATGAAGGCGCACGCGCGCGGCGTCGCGCCCGTGGACCGCGGCGACGAGTACGCGCAGATCGCCGTGCAGGGCCCCAAGGCCGCGGGCCTGGTGCAGCGGCTGACGAAGACGGACACCTCCAAGATCGGCACCTACCGCTTCGCCGAGGGCGAAGTGGCGGGCGTGCGCTGCATCATCTCGCGCACCGGCTACACGGGCGAGGACGGCTTCGAGCTGTACTGCGCGCCGGACGGCGCGGTGGCGCTGTGGAACGCGCTGCTCGACGCGGGGCAGCAGGACGGCGTGAAGCCCTGCGGCCTGGGCTGCCGGGACAGCCTGCGCACGGAGATGAAGTACGCGCTCTACGGCAATGACATCGACGACACGCACACCGCGCTGGAGGCGGGGCTCGGGTGGATCGTCAAGCTGGACAAGGCGGCCTTCATCGGGAAGGACGCGCTGGTGGCGCAGAAGGCCGCGGGCGTGAAGCGCAAGCTGGTGGGCCTCGAGCTGACCGGCGCCGGCATCCCTCGCCACGGCTACCCCATCCTCAAGGAGGGCGTCCGCGTCGGTGAGGTGACGAGCGGAACGATGGGCCCCTCGGTGAAGAAGCCCATCGGCATCGGCTACGTGCCCACGGAGCTGGCCGCGGAAGGCTCCACGTTCGATGTCGAGATTCGCGGTCGCGCAGTGCCCGCCGTCGTCGTGAAGACGCCGTTCCTCAAGAAGCCCTGAACCCTTAGCCCCATCGAGGAGCACCCCATGTCGAACATCCCCGAGAACCTGAAGTACACCAGCGATCACGAGTGGGCCCGCATCGAGGGCAACAAGGCGGTGGTCGGCATCACGGACCACGCGCAGAACACGCTGGGCGACGTGGTCTACGTGGAGCTGCCCAAGGTGGGCCGCAAGGTCGCGAAGGGCGAGGCGTTCGGCACGGTCGAGTCCGTGAAGGCCGTCTCGGAGCTGTTCTCGCCGCTCTCCGGAACCATCACCAAGATCAACGAGGAACTCACCGGCGAGCCCGAACTGCTCAACACCGACACCTACAGTGACGGGTGGATCATCGAGATCGAGCTCTCGGACACCAAGGAACTGGCCGAGCTCCTGGACGCCGCCGCGTACGCCAAGCTGCTCCAGAACGGCTGAGAGTGAAGTGCCGGGGCGCCGTTGTTAGTGACGGTCCTCGAATTTTCCGACTCCGCCGTCGCGAGTCGCACGCGAGCTACCACCGCCATGTCCTTGAACTGGAAGTATCAGGAGTCGTTCGCCGGCCGGCACAACGGTCCGGATGAGCATGAGCTGAAGCAGATGTTGTCCGCGCTGGGCGTGGACTCGCTCGATGCCTTCATCGACCAGACCGTGCCGCCCGCCATCCGCTCCAAGGAGCCGCTGCGGCTCGCGCCGGCGAAGGGCGAGCACGACCTGCTCACCCAGTTGGAGGCCATCGCCGCGAAGAACCAGGTGTTCCGGTCCTTCATCGGCATGGGCTACTCCGACACGCACACGCCCAACGTCATCCTCCGCAACATCTTCCAGAACCCGGGCTGGTACACGCAGTACACGCCGTACCAGGCGGAGATCGCGCAGGGGCGGCTGGAGGCGCTGCTCAACTTCCAGACGATGGTGATGGACCTGACGGGCCTGGAGGTTGCCAACGCGTCGCTGCTCGACGAGGGCACCGCCGCCGCCGAGGCGATGTCGCTGGCGCTGAACGTCAAGGGCGACGACTCCGACGCCGCGTTCTTCGTCTCCGAGTCCTGCCATCCCCAGACGGTGGACGTGGTGCGCACGCGCGCCCAGCCGCTGGGCGTGGAAATTGTGGTGGGGGACCACCGCACGGTGGACCTGGGCGCGAAGAAGTACGTGGGCGCGCTGGTGCAGTACCCGACCACGGACGGCGCGGTGGTGGACTACCGCTCCTTCGCGGACAAGGTGCACGCGGCGGGCGGCCTGTTCATCGTCGCCGCGGACCTCTTGAGTCTCACGCTCTTGACGCCTCCGGGTGAGTTCGGCGCGGACGTGGCGGTGGGCAGCGCGCAGCGCTTTGGCGTGCCCATGGGCTACGGCGGTCCGCACGCGGGCTACTTCGCGACGAAGAGCGCGTACACGCGTGTCATGCCGGGCCGCCTCATCGGCGTGTCCGAGGACGCGCAGGGCCGCCGCGCGCTGCGCATGGCGCTCCAGACGCGCGAGCAGCACATCCGCCGCGAGAAGGCCACGAGCAACATCTGCACCGCGCAGGTGCTGCTGGCCGTCATCGCCAGCATGTACGCCGTCTACCACGGGCCCAAGGGCCTGAAGTCCATCGCGGAGCGCGTGCATGGGCTGGCGGTGGTGCTGGCGCGGGGCCTCGCGAAGCTGGGCCTGAAGCCTCGGCACGAGCAGTTCTTCGACACCCTGCGCGTGGAGTTGACGGCGCAGCAGGTGCGCGCGGTGCTGGCCGCCGCCGAGTCGGCGCGGATGAACTTCCGCCGCATCGACGAGAAGACGCTGGGCGTGTCGCTGGACGAGACGACGCGAGGCTCGGACGTGGAGGCCATCCTGTCGGCCTTCGCCACGGGCGTAGGCAAGTCGCAGGCCCCGTCGCTGGAGGAGGTGGGCGTGAACGTGGAGAGCTCCGTGTCTCCCGACCTGCGCCGGCGGAGCGCGTTCCTCTCGCACGCGGTCTTCAACAGCTACCACTCCGAGACGGAGATGCTGCGCTACATCCGGCGGCTCGAGGCCAAGGACCTGTCCTTGACGCACTCGATGATTCCGCTGGGCAGCTGCACGATGAAGCTCAACGCCACCGCGGAGATGATTCCGGTGACGTGGCCGCAGTTCGGCCGGCTGCACCCCTTCGCGCCGACGTCGCAGGCGGCCGGCTACAAGGTCATCTTCGAGCAGCTCGAGCAGATGCTCTCCAGCATCACCGGCTTCGCGGGCTGCTCGCTGCAGCCCAACGCCGGCAGCCAGGGTGAGTACGCGGGCCTGCTCGTCATCCGCGCCTACCACCAGGGCCGAGGTCAGGGGCACCGCGACGTGTGCCTCATCCCGTCCTCCGCGCACGGCACCAACCCGGCCTCCGCCGTCATGGCGGGCTACAAGGTCGTGGTCACCAAGTGCGATGAGAACGGCAACATCGACCTCGACGACCTGCGCGCCCGCGCGGAGGAGCACAAGGACAAGCTCGCCGCGCTGATGGTGACGTACCCGTCCACGCACGGCGTGTTCGAGGAGGAGATCAAGGAGATCTGCTCCATCGTCCACGAGCGCGGCGGTCAGGTGTACATGGACGGCGCCAACCTCAACGCGCAGGTGGGCCTCACCGCGCCGGGGCTGGTGGGCGCGGACGTCTGCCACATCAACCTGCACAAGACGTTCTGCATCCCGCACGGCGGTGGCGGCCCGGGCATGGGCCCCATCTGCGTGGCCAGCCACCTGGTGAAGTACCTGCCGGGACACCCGGTCATCCAGACGGGCGGCTCGGACGGCATCGGCGCCATCTCCGCGGCTCCGTGGGGCAGCGCGAGCATCCTGCTCATCTCGTGGATGTACATCGCCATGATGGGCGGCGAGGGCCTCACCCAGGCGACGAAGCTGGCCATCCTCAACGCGAACTACATCGCCGAGCGGCTCCAGCCTCACTACCCGGTGCTGTACCGGGGCAAGCGGGGCCGCGTGGCGCACGAGTGCATCGTCGACCTGCGTCCGCTGAAGAAGACGTCGGGCGTCGAGGTGGAGGACGTGGCCAAGCGGCTCATGGACTACGGCTTCCACGCGCCCACGGTGTCCTTCCCGGTGGCGGGCACGCTGATGATCGAGCCGACGGAGAGCGAGTCCCGCGCGGAGCTGGACCGGTTCTGCGACGCGATGATCGCCATCCGTCAGGAGATTCGCGAAGTCGAGGAGGGGCGCATGCCGAAGGACAACAACGTCCTGAAGAACGCGCCGCACACCTCGCGCGTCATCTCCGCGCCGGAGTGGAACCGTCCGTACTCCCGCGAGGTCGCCGTGTTCCCGGCCCCGTGGGTGCGCGACAACAAGTTCTGGCCGTCGGTGGGGCGCCTCAACAACGTGCTGGGCGACCGCAAGCTCGTGTGCTCGTGCCCGCCCATCGAGGACTACATGACGCCGGAGCCCAAGCCCGCCGTCGCGTGACGGGGTTGATGCCCCGCGGTTGAAGTCGAAGGCCGTCTCCCGTCATGGGGAGGCGGCCTTTGTCATTCAGGCGTGGTGGCCATGCGGCCGGGGCGCACCCTGGTCGCCGTGCTCCGGCTCCACGTGCACCACCACGTCCACCAGTTGGGGGTAGGCGGCCTGGAGCGTGCGCTCCACGCGGTCCGCGACTTCATGGGCCTGCGCGGTGGTGAGGTTCGGGTCCACCTCGATCTTGAGGTCGACGTAGACGCTCTCCTCCATGCCTCGGCTGCGCACGTCGCGGCAGCTGCGCACGCCGGACACGGACATGGTGTGCTGCGCCACCTGCGCGGGGTCCAACCGAGCGGTGTCCGAGAGGATGTTCACCGCCTGCCGGACGATGCCGTAGGCCACCCACGCGACGAAGACCATGACGCCCAGCGCGATGATGCCGTCCGCCTTGGGGAAGCCCAGCGCCACCAGGCCCAGCGAGGCGAGCACCGCCAGCGTCACGAACACGTCCGACAGGGTGTGGCTGGCGTCGGCCAGGAGCAGGCTGCTCTTGTACTTGCGCCCGTAGTGGCCCTCCACGCGTGTCACCGCCAGGTTGACGGCGAGGGTGAGCACCATGACCACGGCCATGGCGGGCGTCACCTCGACGTGCCGGTCATGCAGCAGCGAGTCGAGCGCCATGCGCCCCAGCTCCAGCATGCCGATGCCAATCATCGCGCCGATGCCCAGCGAGGCGAGCGCCTCGAACTTGCCGTGTCCGTAGGGGTGGTCTTCGTCCGCGGGGCGGGAGGCCACACCCATGGCCACCAGGCCCAGCACGTTGGAGCCGCCGTCGATGAACGAGTGAAGTCCATCCGCCGTCACCGCCGCGGACTGGCTCATCAAGCCGAAGACGAGCTTGGCGCCCGCGACGACCCAGTTGGCCAGGAGGATGGCGAACAACACGAAGCGGATGTTCTTGCTGCGCTGCTGGAGCTCTGCGGTGCGGTCGTTGAGCGGGGTGTCCACGGCGCGGCACCGTAGTGGGAACCGCGCCCGTCCGCGAGGACCTGGCGCGATGCGCGTGCCCTGGCGAACGTCAGTTGGGCTGCCGGAACAGCCGCATGCGCGGGCCGCCGCCCATCTCCAGGAAGAAGCCGAACGAGAAGCGCACCTTCGAGTCGTCGCTCAGCAACCCCGGAGGCGGGTTGGGGAAGGGCTGCGCGCGCTGGAACGAGGACACCGCCTCCATGTCCAGGAAGTCCAGGCCGCTGCTCTTCTCCACCTGGATGTCCGTGACGCGGCCCTTCTCGTCGAGCGTGATCTCCAGGAGCGTGTGCCGGTCCTTCCCCGAGTACATCCGGCCCGTGGGGTCTCTCAGGCGCAGCGACTCATTGGGATTCCAGTGCATGCCCACGCTCTGCTTCACGCGGTTGAAGAAGCTGGCGTACTTCCACTCGCGGGAGTTGAGCAGGGTGCCGTCTCCCTCCTCCACGTCGCGCAGGTGGTCATTGGGCGCGGCCCCCAGCACCTTGTCCATGGCGGCGCGCGACGGCATCAGCGAGGCGATTCCCGGCGAGCCGATGCGCCCCGAGGAGCCTTCCTCCTGGCCCCCCGTGCCCGGCTGGATGCGCAGGCGCTTGCCGTTGCCCGTCATCTCCTCGCTCTCGTTCTGGTTCTTCACGGACACCCCGCCGGGCGTGGTGGGGTCCGACTTCACCTTCATCTCGTTGCGGCGGTGGATGTCGGGGACCTCGAAGGCGAACTGCTGGCCGCCCTCGGCGAGGGGACGGTCGTCGTTGCCCATGCCGTTGTTGCCCGCGATGCGCGGCGCCGTGGGCTCCGTGTCCGCGCCTTCCTGGGCCTCGGGCGCCGTGCGCTGGGGCATGGCGTTGCGGTAGTTGGGCGTCTGCTCCCGGGCCCGCGTCTCCTTCTTGACGCGGTTGTTGTGCTCCGCCAGGTACTTCGCGTCCGGCGCCTCCTCGTTGTTCCCGGGCGCCAGGTCCACCACCTGTCCCTGGGGACGGGTCTCCGGCTTCTTCTCCTCGGGCTTCTTGTCCTGGAGGCGCGGGCGCTCGGTCGTCTTCGACTTCGGGTCCGTCTTGCCGCGGTTCTTCGCCCACTGGTCCTGCGTCAACGGCCGCACCGCCACGGACGTCGGGGGGCGCGAGGCGGGCTTGCGCTCATGGGACGCGGGGGAGAGCGTCCCCGTGAAGAGCACGATGGCCAGGTAGGCGACATGTGCCACCAGGGCGAGCAGCACCGCGGCGAGCAGTCGCCAGGGTGAGTCTCGCCGCCGCTTGCGGCGCCAGTCTGTCGGAGAAGAACCCGTGCTCACGGCGCGATGATAAACCTCCGGGCCCGCTGCCTAGTCCCGTCCCGTTCGCGGCAGAACAGGGGGATGAGGAAGGACATTCACGAGGCGTGCACGGTTCCACCGGCGCGCCCTCGCCTGGACTTCAGTAGATGGGAGCGACTTCAGCACCATTGAAGTAGTGGTGGAGGATTTCCTGGTAGCGCTGTCCGGCCTCGGCCCGTCCGATGGCGCCCGTCTGACACATCCCTACTCCGTGGCCCCAGCCGCCGCCACGGAAAACCCAATGGGTGGGCCGGCCCTCGGCGTCCCGTTCGGCTTCCACCACCGCCATGCTGCTGTTGAGCATGCCCAGCAGCCTGCGGATGTTGAGCTCTCCGCGCACCTGGGTGGCCCCCTGGTCCCCAGACAAGGAGAGCACTCGGGCCCGGCCGGACACGCCTCGCTCGGACAGGCTCATCGCCTGGACCCGGCCCACGCCCAGCCGGGCGACGAGCGCGTCCACCTGGGCCGCCGTGAAGCGCTTCTCCCAGCGGAACTTGCTGGGCTGGGCGAAGCTGGAGAGCCGACAGGCGGCCCTCAGGTCGGGCGCCGAGAGCCACTTCGCGAGGCGGGAGGGGGAGGGCGTGTCCGGGGCGGGCTCCAGGATGTCCGGACGTCCACGGAGGCTCGGGTCCGGTGGGCCTCCCCAGACGATGTCGTTGTCCTCGGTGTGGCCACCGCACACGGCGCTGTAGACGGAGTCCACCAGCCGGCCATCCGCGCTGAAGAGGGCCTCGCCTCGGGTGGCCTCCACCGCGGCGGTGGTGCTGGCCGCCTCGCCCGTGCGTCCGCGGTACACGGCGCAGTGCTGCTCCGAACAGAGGAGGTAGGGGTCGGCCAGGTGCTTGATGCCCACCTTCGCCAGCACCTCGCCGCGCGCGGTGACGGCCTGCGCCCGGAGTGCCTCCGGGTGGGCGCGGGCGAAGATTTCAGCGGGGACCAGGCCCTTGAGCAGGTCCTCCAGGGGCACGACATTCACCACGGCGAGCAGGCCCGCGCGGTCCACGGAGAACTGGAGTGCGCCCCGGAACGTGCGGTCCTCGAAGCCGTGGAAGTCGTAGCCCACGCCGTACTCGACCTGGCGCACGTCGAAGCCGGCGCCCTCCGGTGACTCGGCGTCGAGCCGGTCCTGCGCCAGGCCCACCACGGCGCCGGACTCGTCGCGGACCTCCAGGATGGCGCGCGCGGGGGTCTGCGCCTCCTCGAAGAGAAGGGTCCGCACGCCGAAGCGCTGGAGCAGGTCCGCCTGCCGCTTCGCCGCGTCCTCGGGGGAGAGCACCTCGTCCACGAGCAGCAGCGAGCGCCGGTTGTCGATGACCTTGCCGGCGATGCCGTACACCGCGCCGAGGACGTGGGTGCGCACGGCGATGCCTCGGGCCCGCCACTCCTCTTGCGCCGCCGCCAGGCCCTCGCGGTCCGCGAACCGGTGCTCGCCGAGCTGCACGCGCGCGGAGAGCACCGCCGGCACGCCTTGCGTCACGCGCACCGTCCAGCGGGTCCCCGCCGCGGCGTCGAGCATCTTCTCCACCGTCCCGCCGAAGCGCATCCGCATGCGCCCCCGAGGAGAGAATGTCGCCTCGCGCCGCCCCTCCATGAGCCGGATGGGGAGCCGAGGCTCACCGCCCCGGAAGTCCAGCCGCTTGAGCTCCCCGGGCCCTGGAATCCCATGAGCCAGCAGGTCGCTTCCGGAGGCCCCGGGGGACGTCACGGCCTCGCTGCCCGCATCCTCCGTCCCAGCGTCTTCGCTCGAGGGGGGCGTGCCTCCATCCGTCCCGGCGTCCAGGGGCTCCTCGGGTGGCAGTGCCACCGGACGCTCTATCAGGTGGCCGGACGACCGAGGGCTCGCGCAGGTCGCGAGCAGCAGGGCGGAGAGCAGGAGTGGGACGGCGGTGCGCACAGGGGGCGGCACCGTACCCGCCGGCCCGGGGCCTGTCACGGACCGGACGCCCGGCGGCCCGTGTGCCGGTACTTGTCGTGAAGCGAATAGACCGCGCCGGGCCTGGCGTTGGACCTGCTCATGCGAAATTTCAAAGGCAACTTCCTGACGCTGAAGACTCCCGTGGCCGCTCTGGCCACCAGCCTTTTCATGCTCGGTTCGGCTGCCCACGGAGCAAGCCTGCCGCCCATCGGTGTGCAGCCCGTTCCCAACACCCCCGTGGCGGCCCTGCCTGCCCACGCGGACCATGCGGCCATCGCCACGCCGTCGCCGCAGCCGGGTGTCCAGGCCACCGCGCTGAGCGCCGCGGCCAGCACGAACTTCACCCGCGAGTGGGTGGTGAGCCCCTCCGGCAATGACGGCGGCGACGGCAGCGCCGCTCAGCCGCTGCGCACCATCAACAAGGCCGTCGGCCTGGCGGGCCCGGGCGAGCTCATCCGCGTCCAGGCGGGTTCCTACGCGGAGCGCGTCATCATCGGCGCCAACGCGAAGGCGGGGACCCCCGAGGCGAAGATCACGCTCCAGGGCGAGGGCGGCGCGCGCATCATCCCAGGGCCCGGCACGGGCGGCATGGTGCAGGTGCGCCGTCCGAACTGGGTCATCGACGGGTTCACCATCGACGTGCAGCGCCAGCCGCTCTTCGGCGTCACCTTCGAGGGCGACGTCACGGGCTCCATGCTGGTGAACTCGGAGCTGCGCGACGGTGGGGGCGGTGCGGCCGTGACGACGTTCAACAAGGCCACGGGCGCCATCATCGAGAACAACCACATCCACGGCTTCGTGAAGAACACGGGCAACAAGGACTCGCACGGCGTCGTCGTGCAGCCCACGTCCAAGGACATCACCGTCCGCAACAACGACATCCACGACAACTCAGGTGACTCCGTGCAGTGCCTGGGGCCCGAGGGCTTCAGCTCGCTGCCTCCAGCGGAGGGCCTGCTCGTGGAGAACAACCACTTCTACGGCAACCGTGAGAACGCGGTGGACATCAAGACCTGCTACGGCGTGGTCATCCGCAACAACCGGATGCACAACTTCCGCCCGACGAGCACGGCGAAGGGGGATGTCCTGGTGGTGCACTACTCCGCGAGCAACGTGCTGGTGGAGGACAATGAAATCTACGACGGCGCCAAGGGCATCTCGGTGGGTGGCAACCGCTCCGGGCCCATGCCCACGGGCATCGTCGTGCGGCGCAACCGCGTCTACAACATCACCAACGCGGGGGGCGGGGAGGGCACCGGTATCCGCCTCGAGAACTCGAAGGGCACCGTGGTGGTGAACAACACCGTCGCCGCCACGACGACGGCGCTCATCATGGGGCACGGCACGGGAGGCCCCACCCAGACGCCGGTGGTGCGCAACAACATCATCGAGGGGACGGTCGCCGTGGACCTGGGCGGTCAGGCGCCGGGGCTGAAGCTGGGCAACAACCTCATCTCGCCCACGGGGCAGTTCAAGCGCAACGGCGTGGTGGTGAGCCCGGACCAGTTCAAGGCGACCACGGGGGACGCGTCCTCCATCAGCGGTCCTCCCGGCCTGGGTGAGGCCTTCAGCCCCAGCACCGACGCGGTGGACAAGGGCGTCGACGTGGGCCTGCCTTTCTGTGGCGGGGCCCCCGATATCGGCGCCGTGGAACTGGGCTGCTGACCCGGCACCGCGCTCGAGCGGACGAAAAGAAAAAGCCCGATGCGGAGTGGATTTCCGCATCGGGCTTCTCTTTTGGATGAGGCGCCACCCGGATTCGAACCGGGGAATGAAGGTTTTGCAGACCTTTGCCTTACCACTTGGCTATGGCGCCGACGGCTTGGGGCCGGGTTTATACGCAGCCCGCCGCCGCCCGGTCAAGGATTCAGCGGAAGCGGGAGCGCGCGGGATACCGCTACCATTCAGCTCGAAGGCCGCGTGCCGCCCCTGTGGGCCTGGCGCGCCGATTCGCACCGAGGGGTTCGCTGATGCTGCATGGCCATGGGCTGTACCTGGAGGAGCACGAGTCCTTTCGCCGCACGGTGAGGGCGGTGGTGGAGAAGGAGATCCTCCCCTTCGTGTCGGGGTGGGAGGAGGCGGAGGAGTTTCCTCGGGAACTCTTCACGCGCTTTGGCGAGCTGGGCTTCCTGGGCCTGAAGTACCCCGTGGAGTACGGTGGCACCAACGCGGGCCCGCTCTACGAGGCCGTGCTGCTGGAGGAGCTGGGGCGCTGTGGCTCGGGCGGGGTGTCCGCGGGGCTGGGGACGCAGTTCACCATCTCCACCGGCCCGCTGAACCTGTTCGCGACGGACGCGCAGAAGCACCGCTGGCTGGCCCCCGCGATTCGAGGCGAGAAGATTGGCGCGCTCGGCATCACCGAGCCTGACGCGGGCTCGGACGTGGCGGGGCTGCGCACCACGGCCCGCCGCGACGGTGCTCACTACGTCGTCAACGGCTCCAAGACGTACATCACCAACGGGGTTCGTGCGGACTTCGTGGTGCTGGCGGTGAAGACGGATACCTCCGCGGGCCACAAGGGCTTGTCCATGTTGGTGGTGGAGAAGGGCACCCCTGGCTTCACCGTGGGCCGCAAGCTGAAGAAGCTGGGGTGGCGGGCCTCGGACACCGCGGAGCTCTTCCTGGAGGACTGCCGCATCCCCGCGGAGAACCTGCTGGGCGTGGAGAATCAGGGCTTCGCGCAAATCATGGGCAACTTCCAGTGGGAGCGGCTGTCGCTCGCGCTCGGGGCGGTGGGCGCCATGGACGACATGCTGGAGCGAGTCGTCGAGCACGTGAAGTCGCGCCGCGCCTTCGGCCAGTCTCTCAGCCAGCTCCAGGTGGTTCGCCACAAGCTCGCGGACCTGTTCACCGCCCGGGAGTGTGCGCGCCAGCTCACCTACCACGCCCTGCGCCTGCACTCGGCGGGCGAGTGGGCGGTGGCCCAGACGTCCATGGCCAAGAAGGTGGCCACGGAGACGGCCTGCCGGATTGCGGACGAGTGCCTCCAGCTCCACGGGGGCGCCGGCTACATGATGGAGTACGACATCCAGCGGCATTGGCGGGACGCTCGCCTGGGGCCCATCGGCGGCGGGACCAGCGAGGTGATGAACGACATCATCGCCAAGCAGCTGGGCTTGTAGCGGCCCTAAGGGACGCGGGCGGTGGGGTGGGGCAGGCGTCCAGGCGGGATGGAAGAGATGCGCGAGGGCCCGGGTTGAGCCCCGAGAGCCCCCGCGGAGGTCTTCGTGGAGCCCACCATCCTGTGTACCGAGCTGTACCTGCGCCTGGGCGATGACGAGCTGCTCGTCATCGACTGCCGCACCCCCGCTGAATGGGAACACCATGCCCTGCACATCCCTGGCGCCTTGAGGATGAGTCCCGGTGAGGTCGCCCGGGAACACCGCATGCTCCCCGACGACGAGCTCATCGTCCTGTGCGGTGGCGCACAGGACGGCTCCGACGTCCGCCGCGTCTGCCGCCTGCTGCGGATGCATGGGCGCGAGGCGGTCTGCCTCGAGGGGGGGCTTCCGGCCTGGATTCGAGGGGGCTACCCCACCGAGCGCCATGCCCGTCCTCAGCTCGCGCTGCCTCGCTGAGGTTCGGTGGATGCGGTGCGTCGGCAAAGGGTGTATGGAGCGGCGGACTTCATCCCTTGGAGAGCCGTCCCTATGGCAAAGCTTCGTGCTGCCCTCATTGGTGCGACCGGACTCGCGGGCCAGCAGTTCATCGCCGCCCTCAGGAATCACCCGTTCATCGAGCTGACCGGCCTGGCCGCGTCGCCTCGCTCGGCGGGCAAATCCTACGGGGACGCGCTGCGCACCGCCAACGGGATGACCGCGTGGTTCGTCCCGGAGCCGCTCGCGCCCGAGATGGCGCGGATGCCGGTGGTGAGCGGCGACGCGCTCGAGGCCCAGGACTACGACCTGGTCTTCTCCGCCGTGGAGGCGGACGTCGCGCGGGAGCTGGAGCCGCGGCTGGCCAAGGACATCCCCGTCTTCTCCGCCGCCAGCGCCTTCCGCTACGAGGATGACGTCCCGCTGCTCATCCCCCCCGTCAACTCCTCCCACGCGCCCCTCGTGCGCGAGCAGCAGCGCCGGCGCGGCTGGAAGGGCTTCATCGTCCCCAGCCCCAACTGCACGACGACGGGCCTGGCGGTGACGCTGGCTCCGCTGGTCGAGCGCTTCGGGGTGAAGGCGGTGCTGATGACCAGCCTCCAGGCGATGTCCGGTGCGGGGCGCTCGCCGGGGGTCATCGGCATGGACATCCTCGACAACGTCATCCCCTACATCCCCAAGGAAGAGCAGAAGGTCGAGGCGGAGACGAAGAAGATCCTCGGCGCGCTCAACGCGGGGGGCTCGGCCCTGACGCCCCACGACGTCCGGGTGTCCTGCACGTGCACCCGCGTGGCGGTCCTCGAGGGCCACACCGAGTCCGTTTTCGTCTCGTTGGGCACCAAGGCCACGGTGGCCGAGGTCATCCAGGCGATGCGCGAGTGGCGAGGCGACGAGGTGGCCCGCGACCTGCCGTCCACCCCCAAGCGGTGGATTGAGGTGATGGACGACCCGTTCCGTCCCCAGCCCCGGCTGGACCGGGAGACCCACGGGGGCATGGCCACCACGGTGGGACGCGTGCGCGAGGATGGTGTGCTGGAGAACGGCTTCAAGTACGTGCTCGTCTCCCACAACACCAAGATGGGGGCCGCGCGCGGGTCCATCCTTGTGGCCGAGCAGCTTCGGGCCCAGGGGTTGCTCGGCCGTTAGCGACATCCGCCGCACAAGTCGCACAAATTCAGGGTGCCATCCCTGGAACGAACCATTAGTCTGCGCGCCCACGGACGCGCTGAAGATTTCTAGAGGAGAGCTTTCATGGCCTACGTCGTCGCGGACCCTTGCATCAAGTGCAAGTACACTGACTGTGTGGAGGTCTGCCCGGTCAATTGTTTCTACGAGGGTGCGAACTTCCTGGTCATCCACCCCGACGAGTGCATCGACTGCGGCGCGTGCGAGCCCGTGTGCCCCACCAAGGCCATCTTCCCGGAGACTGAGCTGCCGGGGAAGTGGAAGGAGTACAAGGCGCTGAACGCGGACTTCTCCACGAAGTGGCCGAACATCGCGGAGAAGAAGGCGTCGCTTCCCGAGGCCGAGGACTTCAAGGCCAAGGAAGACAAGCGCGCGCTGCTGGACACCGCACCCGGCAAGTAGGCCCCTGGCGCCTCGTGCGCCCGTGAGTCTCCAAAAGACCCTCGCGCCCTCCGTGGCCGCGAGGGTCTTTGTCGTTCCTGGCATCCGTCTTACCCAGCATGCAGCGCGCGGAGCCGCAGCCCACGGGCCTCCAGTGCATCCCTCAGCCGTGCGACGTCCTCGGTGGGAACGGGGCCTGTCCGGCCCTGGATGCGCAGCACCACCTCCCGAGGGCCCGTCCGTTCCACCTCCACGGTGGCGTTCAGCGTTCCCCGGACGCTCAGGCTCATCGCGGGGCGCTGTGACTTCACGAAGACCTCGATGCGCTCGATGAGCTCCACGGCTGATTCGGCGTGGGAGGGGGCCTCGGTGCGAGAAGGGCCGCTGGTGCCATTCGCCATCACGCGCCCCTCCGAAGTCATGCCTTCGGGTGTCGCGGTCCGCGGGGATGTGTCTGGAGGCGAGGCGGCCATCCCGGGCCCCGCGTCCCTCGGTGGGGTGGGGCGCAAGCCGGGCTCCCTGAGCGAGAGTTCCCGGAGGAACAGGTCGGTGATCCGCTGCTCCGTACGCTCCTGGCTGGAGGCGTGTCCTTCCACGCGCACGCTGCCCAGTCGCTGGGACTCCACATGCATGGCCTTGCGAGTGGTGGCGAGGTGCTCCGGGCTGGACAGGGCACCGCGCGATGTGGCGACGACCCGGGAGGCCGCGAGCGCGGTGTTCAATCCGGCGGAGCGCGGGAGCAGGGGGCGCGTGGTGGCCGCGCGTGCCGATTCAGGAGGGGGCGGAGGGCCTCTCCGGGCCGAGGCTTCCTGAAGGGTGCGCTGGAAGCGCTCCCCGTCAGGACGCTCTCGCGTGGCGGTGTGGCTGGTGGCTGAGGATTCGCTGTCGACCTTCATCATGTCCCTCGCTCCGGTTCGGGCGGGGACGAAGCAGTCAACATGCCAGCGGGTCACCGCCGCGAGGCGTGATGCAGACCGTCCATCCTCCGGGAACGAGGCTCCCGGGCGGGATGGAGCTGGCTCAGCGATTCTTGCCGAAGGCGCCGGGCTGGATGGGGGCGATGCCCGTCAGGTCGTTGATGGCCAGGGGGCAGGAGGCCAGCGCCATCGGCTCGACGAGGGTGCCGACGCGCGCCCAGTCGCGCTCGGGGAAGATGAGCGCATCGCGCAGCTCGATGATGCTCATGCCCTTCTTGTACTCCCAGAAGCGACCCCGCACGAGGACCCGGTTGCCCTTGAGCAGCTTGTTGAGGTCGGCGTACTGCTTGTCCTGGAGGGTGGCGACAATCTCCACGCGCTCGCGCTTGCGCGGCTTGCCGAACTTGAACTCGTACATCGCGGTCGCCTCGAGCTCGGGCTCCATCCACGTGAGGCGAGCCACCATGCGCTCGGGCTCGGGCTCCTCGCCCTTCTTGAGTCGCTTCTTCTTGGGCTTCTCCAGCTTGACGTCCACCAGCTCCATTCCGCTGAAGGCCAGCTCGTGGTCCAGGTAGTTGTCGCGGAACAGGGCCTCGGCGGTGGAGACCGCGACCGAGTTGACGCGTTTGACTTCCTCGGCGTAGCGCTCGCGCAGCACGGGCAAGGTGAGGAGGAAGCTGTCCACGGGCTTCACGCCGTCGGCGAGGAAGCGCAGCCGGTCCAGGTCGATGGCGGGGTAGTAGGGGAGCAGTGACTCGGCGGTCTGGAGCCACTCGGCGCGGAGCTTCTGGTCGATGAGCACCCGGCGGACCATGGCGACGAAGTAGCTGTTGCCGGGGAAGCGCTCGGTGACGAGCTGCGTCCCCAGGGCCTGCACCAGCGCGGGGTCCAGCATGAAGTTCTCATCGCGCTTGTGGAACTGGGTGCCCACTTCGCCGAGCAGCGTCAGGAACGCGCCCACGACCTGCGCGCAGTTCGGGTCGGCGGTGCCCTGGTCCAAGGCCTGGGACAGGCGCGTGCGGATGAAGCGCTTGTCCACGCCCTCTTCGCGGAAGACAGGGGCTTCACCGGTGCCGAAGAAGAACTCGGGCTGAGCGATGGCGGGGCTGGCCAGCAAGCCCAGGGCAAGTGCGAGCAGTGGGGCAGTACGCATACGGGGACCAGCCTACCACTCCGAGCCGCTCGCGGAGAGCCTCGGCCCGAGAAGCGCCGCGGCTTGACTGCCGTGGGCGTGTCTTTCCGTGCGGGACGCGCGTCGCGAGCGCACCTGCGAAGAGTCCATCGAACGGGAGTGCGGCAGGTGTCGGGAGGCCCATCGCGATGCGGGCCGTCGCGAGGCCATCACGCGGGGAACCAGGTCCGTGAGCCGGTCGCGATGAGGGACGGGCAGGGAGGCGAGGGGCCCGAAGCACCGCAGGAGACGGGCCTGGATGATGGAGCGCGAGGTGAACCCGGTAGGTAGGGCTGGAAGGGTGTGATGGGAGAGGGAAGTGCGTGGTGGCGGCGGGCTCGAAAGGGACGGAAGGGAGGGGTCTGGTGGACGGTTGGGGCCTTGACATGTCCGGGTGCTTTTCCGCCTGTTGACCTCGCTCCCTTTTGTGTACCTTGCCCTCGACATGGCCAGTCCCACGGAAACAACCGCGCCCGTTACCGTCACCCAGATTCTGGACGAGGCGGAGCTCATGCAGGCGCTCGCCATCCGCGAGGTGGTGTTCATCGAGGAGCAGCACGTCCCCGAGGGCATCGAGCGTGACGCGGAAGACGCGCACGCCTACCACGTCATCGCGCATCAGAGTGGTCACGCCATCGGCACGGGTCGGTTGGTGATGCTCGCCCAGCCGCCCTCGGGCGAAGAGGGCCCGTGGGGACAGGTGGGCCGCATGGCGGTGCTTCAGGCGCACCGCAAGGCGCGCGTGGGCTCACTGCTGCTGACGTCGCTGGAGCAGGAGGCGCGTCGCCGTGGCGTCAGGGGCATCATGCTGCATGCCCAGCTGTACGCGCTCGAGTTCTACAAGAAGCACGGCTACTCCGAGATGGGCACGGTCTTCCTCGAGGGAGGCATCGACCACCTGGAGATGCGCAAGCGCTTCTAGTCGTCGCCGACGTCAGCGCCGCGGTGGACGCGGTGCTGGCGGCTGCGCGTGCCTGGGGTCCTCCGGCCAGGAGTGACGCGGGTACTTGCGGCCCAGTTCCTTGCGGAGCGCGGGGTAATGGCGCTCCCAGAATCCCGCCAGGTCTGTTGTCACCTGAACGGCGCGCATGTTGGGCGCCAGCAGGTGCAGCACGAGCGGCACGCGGCCCGCGCACACGCTGGGGCCCTGGGCCATCCCGAAGAAATCCTGGAGGCGTGACTCTACCCAGGGGGGCTTGCCCGGTTCGTAGTTCACCTTGACGCCTCGGCCTCCCGGCAGCGTCACGCGCTCGGGGGCGTGCGCCGCGAGGAGGCGCTGCTGCTCGGACGTCAGCCGCGCGTAGAGCGCGTCGATGAGGGACACGCCCTCGAGGTCCTTGAAGCTGCGCGCGTCCGAGCAGAGGGACGCGAGGGCATCCCGCAGGAAGGCATCATCGACGGTGGGGAACTTCGCCTCGGGGAAGGCCTGGGCGAGCAGGGCCACGCGGGTCCGCCACTGTTGGAGTGCGTCGGGGTCGGCGAATCGTCCTGGGCCCGCGGCGAGCGCGGCCTCGACGAGCACCCGCGCGGTCTGCTCCGAGGAAGGGGCGGGGGTGCGCGTCTCCTCGAGGACAAGGTTGCCGTAGGAGAGCCGGGTGAGTCGCTCCACGCGGCGTGCCTCGGCGTTCCACTGGAGGGTGTCTACCTCCTCGAGCGTCTCGGGGTAGAGGTCCAGGAGCCACTCGGGTTCCACGGCACTGGCCAGTCGCACCACGGCGCCGCGTCCTGGGCGTTCCTCGGCATCCACGGCGACCATGAGGTCCGCGTCCTGCACCACGCTCATCTCGGAGAGGGAGGCGGTGCCGCCGCCGAACAGGAGCAGCTCGGGGGCACGCGGCCGGCGTCGTCGGGCAACGCGGTCCGGGTAGCCCGCGAGGGCGCTGAGCATGAGGGCTTGCTCGCGGTCCTCGGCGCGCTGGGGTTGTTCTCCTTGGTTGCGAACGGCGCGCCGCAGTTGTTTCTGCACGCGGTCCACGGACTGCACGGCGCCTTGTTCGAGCGAGAGGGAGTGCAGTCGTCCGGAGGAGAACCCCGAGCGTTCGGCTTCGCGGAATCGCTCCAGCAACTCGAGCAGGTCCGAGGGGCCACTGACCACGGCGGCCGCGCGGCCACCGCTGCCCAGGTTGGCTCGGGCTTCGCGGCGGATGTCGCGCTCACCCATGAGCGCGGCGAGGGTGGCCGCATCGGCGCCGACACCGCGCTGTTCGCCTTCGACGATGATGCGCGCCTGGCGTGGATGGACGGGGAAGCGCAGGAGTCGCTGGCCGACCGGGGTGACACGGCCTTGAGGGTCCACGGCGCCGAGCCGACGCAGCAGGGTCTCCGCAGCATCGAGCGAGGCGGCGGGAGGCGGCTCGAAGAACGGAAAGGCACCGAGGTCCGTCACGCCGGACGCGCGCAGCGAGAGCACCGTCTCCGCCAGGTCCATGCGGCGGATTTCGGGGGCTTCCTGGTCAGGGCGTCCGTCGAAGTCGTGCTGGGTGTAGAGGCGAAGGCAGTGGCCCGCGCGTGTGCGGCCGGCGCGGCCCGCGCGTTGGATGGCGGAGGCGCGGCTGACCTTGGACAGCTTGAGGGTCGGGAGGCCGGACCAGGGGGAGTGGCTGGCCACGCGAGCCAGTCCCGTGTCGATGACCACGGCGACGCCGTCGATGGTGACGGAGGTCTCGGCGACGTTGGTGGAGAGGATGATCTTCCGGCGCGAGCTCCTGCGCACGGCGCGGTCCTGTTCCGCGGGTGAGAGGTCTCCGTGGAGGGGGAGGACGTCGGCGCCGTGGCGTTCGGCGAACTCGGCGCAGGCGTCTCGGGTGCGGCGGATTTCCCCGGCCCCGGGGAGGAAGACGAGCACGTCGCCATCCACGCCTTGAGCGAACAGTCGCTTGATGCCGGAGAGGACCTGTTGGTCGAGGTGCCGGTCATCGGGAGTCGGGAGGTACTCCACGCTCACGTCGAAGCGGCGTCCTTGGGAGCGGAGAGAAGGACAACCTCCAAGGTATGCACGGACGGGTTCGGCCTCCAGGGTCGCGGACATGACGACGAGCTTGAGGTCGGGGCGTCGCGTCTCCTGAAGTCGGCGCAGCAGCGCGAGCGAGATGTCCGCGGAGAGGTGGCGCTCGTGGAATTCGTCGAGCACGACGATGCCCACGTCGCGCAAGGTCGGGTCGGACAAGAGGCGCCGGCCGAGGACCCCTTCGGTGACGAAGGAAAGACGAGTCTTCGCGCTGCGGACGTCCTCGAAGCGGACCTGGTAGCCGACGGATTCGCCGACGTTTTCGCCAATCTCCTCGGAGACGCGCTGCGCGGCGAGCCGGGTCGGGAGTCGGCGTGGCTGGAGGACGACGATCTCCTTGCCTTCGCCGAGCCCGGCTTCGAGAAGCGCGCGAGGGACACGCGTGGTCTTTCCCGCACCAGGAGGGGCCTCCAGCACGAGCGAGCGGGAGCCTCGCAGGGTGGAGACGATTTCCGGGAGGAGAGGGTCGATGGGAAGGGCGACGTCCGCCATGGACGGGTTCCTCGAGCGGCGCGAGCCAGTGGGTGCTTAGGGAGACTCGGTTCCAGCGGCGCCGGAGCTCGACGCAGTGCCCTTCTTCTTCCTCACGGAAGGAGCCTGGGCGCGAGAGCCCTCGGAAGAGGTCTCTTCGACGGAGTTCGCGCGGGCAGGAGTACGCTCCCGTGCGGGTTGGGCTCGAGCGGGTTCCGATGGAGTCGGTTCGGTGCTGGGGGCCGGGCCCGCCTCCGAGGCGCGCTTGCGTCCGCGGCCTCGAAGCGCGGAAGAACGCGGGCCGTCCGATTCGGCAGCGGATTCAGCGGCCGGACTTGAACCAGCCACGGAGGGCTCGTCGCTCGTCTCGGAGTCTGCAGCCGCGGAAGGCTCTCCCGCATCAAGCTCCTCCGAGTGGACTGCCTCACGCTTGCGTCCGCGAGGCCCGTGGCTTCGTGCGGACGCCTCGTCAGAAGGAGGGAGCCCTCCCTCCGTGGGCGGTGAACCTGCTTCCGCTGGCACTGAGTCATCCTGCTGGAGTGCAGGGGACGGAGGCGCACTTTCATCCGAGAGGGCCGCGGACTCCTGCGAAATGGTGGAAGACGCTGCTGCGTCCTCGGTCGCTCCATCGACGTCGGTTGCTGCCGCGCCCTCGGGTGCATCCATCTCGGAGGCAGGAGGAGTCCCAGCGTCCAGTGCGGCGACCTCGGCGAGCTCCGCCTCGGTGGGCTCCATCGAGTCCGCGGGATCCAGGTCGAGTGCCGCGATGCCGTCATCGGAGGGGGCGAGCCCACGTCCCGCGCGCCGCTTCGGCTTGAGTCCGAGCGCCGCGGCTTCATGGACACTGGGAACGGGAACCAGCGCGGCTTCCGAGAGCAGGCGGGCCTGTCGAAGGGCAATCTCCAACTTGCGCCCCAGGTTCACCAGCTCCTCGCGAAGGACGATCTCCACTTCAGGGGAGAGTGGGGCGGGTTCATGGCTGGAGCGCCACTCGGAATGCGCGGTGGCCACCGTCTCCATGACGGGCCTCACGAGGGCGAAGTCCTCGCGCGCGAAGATGCGCGAGACGTAGGCGCTGCGGGTTCGCCGTTCGTAGGACGTGGCGTACTCGAAGATGATCTCTCGAGGCGCGCGTCTGAGCTGGGCGAACTTGACGTGCGGGAAGAGCGCCTCGATGACGGGAGCGCGGCTGCTGGCGGTGAACGTGATGCCCGCGTGCAGCTTCTCCAGGGCATCGACCCACAGCCCTTGCTGCTGGAAGGCGTACTCCTCACGCGCCTCTTCCAACTCGGGCAGGTCCTTCACGCGGTCGACAACGCCCGCGGCGGGGGAGCGGGTGGTGCGCACCAGCTCCAGCGCGGTGGCCAACCAGCTCTTCTCCGCCTCCAGTCCGGGGCGACCGGCGAGCATCTCTCCCGCTGTCGCGAGCCGGCTTTCAAAGGCCTCTGCGAAGCGGATGAGCTCATAGGACTCGAGCGTGGATGACATGCGGCGGGCTCCTCGGGAGGGCGGCGGGAGATATCACAGCCCGAGCTCGAGTCCGAGCGCGGGCGGAAGGCCTCGGTCAGCGTCCGCCGAGCAAGGTCGGAAGGGCCTCGGGGTGCGTGAAGTCCGGGAACGCCGCATGTGCGCCGGCTTCCAGCAGGGCCTCGGCCTTGTAGGTACCGGTGCCCACGCCGATGCACTCCGCGCCAATGCCCAGGGCCGCGGCGACATCCATGGGCGTGTCGCCGATGATGACCACGCGGCACTCCTCGCGAGGGACTCCCAGTGTCGCCGCGCCAGCCTCGGCGCCTCGGCGAATCAGCTCCACGCGGTTCTCGTGGTCGCAGCCGAAGCCTCCGAAGGAGAACTGGTCATGGATGGCCACGCGCTCGAGCTTCACTCGAGCTCCCGCGCGGATGTTGCCGGTGCCCAGACCCACGGCGAAGCCTTCGCGTTTGCGTGCCTCGATGACGGCCTCGCGAATGCCGGGGAAGACGATGTAGCGCTGCTCGTCGACCTTGCGGACCTCATCCGTGAGGTGGGCGAGATAGGCGGCGATGCCCGCGTCGATGGCCGCTTCCGAGTCCTCGACGCCGATGACGCGGAGGGCCTTACGGACGATGGCCCGGTCCGTCATGCCGGACATGTGGAAGGAGTTGCAGGCGTCGCGGCGTCCGTGGAGCTGCTCGAAGGCCAGGTCCATGGCGCGGCGGCCCGCGCCGCCGGTGGTGATGAGGGTGCCGTCGATATCGAACAGGAGGACCGTGGGGCGCATGGCCCCCATCTAACGGAAGCCTTCGGCCGACGCGAGTCCCGAGTCGCGCCCGCGGGGGCTCAAGGCTCGGCGAGGGTGAGCCCCCGTTGGAGGGCCTCGCGCACGAGGGGGCGTTCCTCCACGGGGAGTCGCTCCTCGAGGACCTGTCGAGCCTGCTGTCCTCCCAGTCGCCCGAGCGTCAGGGCCACGGCTTCGCGCACCGGGTCCTCACGGTCCGCGAGCCGGGCGGCGAGGAGTCCAATGGCCTCGACCCCCATGCACTGCGCGAGTGCCTGTGCGGCGCTGACCCGAACATCGGCGGGAGCGTGTGTATCGTCGAGGACTTCCTGGATGGAGCGGGCGCCTTGAGTGGGGTCCACCAGGGCCAGCGAGGCAATGGCCCGGGAGCGCCGTGACGGGACGCTGGAGTTGTCCGTGACGACGGCGCTCAGGATGGGCACGGCTTGAGTCCCGAGCCGTCGCCACTGCTCCTCGCGGATGGGGCCCTGGGCCGCATCGAGCAGGGCCAGTACCTGGGCCCGCAGCTCGCCCGGGGGTGATGAGAGGGGGGCCGCGGCGGGCTCCGTGGCGGAACGAGAGAGGGCGAGCGCGGTTCCCCCCGTGGATGTGAAAATCCCGGCCCCGAGCGCCAGGAGCCACCATCCGCGCTGGGACGAGGCACGCGAACGGCGGGTGCGAGAGGAGGGCGGCGGTGTCGGCATCGACATGAGGAACGCCTCTGGCTGGGGGACGTGCCGGGTTATACGCCGGTTGCCCGGGCGAACAGGAACCCCGGTATGGTGCTCCGTCGATGGCCGGACGTGTCTTCTTCTTTCTTCAGCACGCGACGTATGAGCCTGCGTTCCAGGCGAGCTCCATGGGCATCACCGCCGTGGCGATGGGGGACGAGGTCTATTTCGTCCTGGCCTTCGACGCGTTGCGTGCCTGGGTCGACGGAACCTTCGGCCAGCCGGACGGCGTGCGGGAGAAGGAAGAGCACGTGAGAGGCGAGGCCCTGGGGTTGCCGCCGCCGGCCCGGATGCTGGAGGAGGCGAGGGCGCTGGGGGCGAAGTTGATCGCCTGCGACACGACGGTGCGCCTGTGTGGCTTCGAGCCGGAGTCCCTTCAAGGCCCGCTGGATGAGGTGATGGGCCTCGCCTCACTGTGGCGGCTCACTCAAGGAGCCCGCATGCTGACGCTGTAGGTCGCCGCCAGACATGCCGGGCCCGCGATGTCGCGCACGCCACACCCAGTGTGCGCCTGTCGGGAGTCTGGCATCGGTCCCTGCTGTAACCTCGCAGTACCAGTCGAACCTGAGGCCCCCCTTCTTGAGGCTGTAGCCTCAGAGGGGAGTCACGCGTTACTCTGCCCCTGAGCCGTCCCCGTAGAACTCCGGCCGCGCGGAGCTCCGCGTCCCCCCACGAGAAGCAGAAGGAATTCATTGCCTATGCGCGCCAAGTTGCCCCTCCTGAGCGCTCTTGTTCTCGGCGCCCTCTCGGGTGTCGTCGCCACGGGTTGTCAGTCCTACGACTTCGAACCGGTGGAGCCGCTCGCCATCGCGCAGACAACCGTCGAGGAGACCATCACCGCCCTCGCGAGCAAGCCCAACGTCATGATGTTGGTGGACGTCTCGGGCTCGATGACCCTCCCCGTGAACCCCTCGCTTCCGTCGTGCAAGGTTTCGGATGGGGCTGGCGGGACGACGAATTGTGGTGGTGAGCTGCCGTGCCCCACGGCGACGTGCCCCACGCGCTGGACGGAGCTTCAGGCCGCGGTCCCCGGGTTCCTCACGAAGACGGGCCAGTACGTCCGTTTTGGCCTCACGACGTATCCCGAGTCGAAGAGCGATTTGGGCGCCGAGGCCTGCAACGCCTCCACGTCGCTGTCGATTCGAAAGGACCTGCCGACGGCGGAGGATGACTCCTCGCTGCGGGCTCACGCCAACAGCATCACCGAGCTCATCCAGGGCATCCCCAACGCGGGCACCGGGCGTCCGCTGGGTGGCACCCCGACGAGCGGCAGTCTCCGGTTCTTGGGGAACCAGCCGAGCATGCAGGACGAGGACCGCAAGCGGTTCGTCATCCTCCTGACCGACGGTCTGCCCAACTGCAATGCGAGCAACGAGTACTCCGGCAAGGAGAACCCCCTTCAGTGCAAGTGCACCATCGCGGGGAGCCTCTGCACGACGAGCGCCACCTACGAGCGCCGAGGCTGCCTCGACACGAACGCCTCCGTGGCGGCGGTGAGCGAACTGAAGGCCAAGGGCGTCACGACCATCGTCATCGGCTTTGGCGCGGAGACGGCGTCGGGGGATGGCCCGGCGGTGCTCCAGGCGATGGCGGCGGCGGGTGGCTTTGCTCGCTCGTGCACGGATGACCCGACGGCCTGTGGCCCCAGCGATACCTGCAACAGGGTGACGGGCCTCTGCGGCCGCAGCTTCTATCAGGCGGCCAACCAGGCGGAGCTCTCCGCCGCGCTGGAGCTCATCAGCAAGGACTTCATCAACCCGGAGCCGTGCCTGATTCGCCTGAAGGGGCCGCAGCTTCCGTCGGACCCCAAGCTCATCGTCGTGTACGTCGAGGGTGAGCGCACGGTGGCCAGTGATGCGACCTGGGAGCTGACGCCGGACGGCGTGCGCTTCAATGGCGCGACCTGCGACCGGATCAAGAACTCGCGCCCCGAAGCGCCGGTCAATATCGAGATTCGCGCCATCCGGCTGCGCTAGGCCGCTGGGCGGGGGCGGCTTTACCCGGAAGGGTGTGGGGATTATAGGTCCCCCGCCGCGGTCCGGCCGCCGTCCCCACCCATGAAAGTCACGCTCCTCTCGCGCTCCGCTTCCATTCCGTCCACTCGACGCCTTGTCGAGGCGGGGCGTGCTCGAGGTCACCGGATGCGGGTGCTCAACCCGCTCCGAGTGCAGATGCACCTGGATGGGAGTGGGCGCGCGACGCTCTACTACGACCGCAAGAAGCTGGCGCCCACCGACGTGGTGTTGCCGCGGATTGCGCAGTCCATCAGCACCTACGGCCTGGCGGTGGTGAACCAGTTCGTGCTGAGCGGGGTTCCGCTCGTCAACCACGCCCAGGCCATTGCCCAGTCGCGCAGCAAGATGCGCTCGCTGCAGTTGTTGTCGGCCCATGGCATCGCCATCCCCGCGACGGTGATGGCGCGGGATGCCGCACACCTCAAGGAGATGGTGGGCCTGGTGGGCGGGGTGCCCGTGCTGGTGAAGCTCCTCCAGGGGCAGGAGAAGCATGGGGTGATGGTGTGTGAGAGCCTCCAGTCACTGGAGGCCGCGCTCGAGGCGGTCCTGGGCCTGGGCCACAACCTCGTGATGCAGGAGTACGTGAAGAGCACGAGCCAGGACGTGCGGGTGCTCGTCGTGGGAGGCAAGGCGGTGGCCGCGGTGCGCCGCCGACCGAGGCCCGGAAGGCTTGCTCACACGCTCATCAAGGGCGCGCGCCTGGAGGCGATGGAGCTGTCGCCCGGCCAGCGAGCCACCGCGGAGAAGGCCACGCGACTGGTGGGACTGGAAGTGGCGGCGGTGGACCTGCTGGACGTGGAGGGGCACTCGAAGGTCTTCGAGGTGAATAGCTCCCCCGCGTTGCCGGAGATGGAGGCCGCGACGGGCCTGGACCTGGCCACCCCCATCATCCTTCGGGCCGAGGAACTCGTGGCGGGAGCGGAGCCCGTGTCGATTCCGGACCTCATTCCCCCTCAGCCTCTTCCCGACGCCATCCTGCCGCCGTCCCCCGCGCCTCGTGGAAAGCGTGCGAGCCGCACGTCCAACCGAGGGCCTGGGGGGACATGAAGAGAAAGCCGACTCTTGCGTCGCAGGCGTGATACGCACCACCCGTTTCCAGGAGACTTCGCCCATGACGAACTTCCGAAAGCTCACTTCCGTTGCGGCCTTGCTGGTGGCCAGTGTCTGGACGGCCCCGGTGTTCGCCGATGAGGTGGACCCCGCGAGCCTCTATGACGTGTCCACGGAGGGCTCCTCCTCGCAGGTCAAGGCGGGGGAGAAGGGCGTGTTCGTTGTGTCCGTCAAGACGAAGTCCGGCGCGCACGTCTCCGAGGAGGCCCCGCTGAAGCTGGACGTGAAGGCCTCGCACGTCTCGGTGGCGAAGGAGAAGCTGGGTCGCGAGGACTCGGTGTCGAAGAAGGCCGCGGGGCAGCAGTTCGTGGACCCCCGCTTCGAGGTCCCGTTCTCCGCGGCGGCGGCTGGCAAGGGCTCGGTGGATGCCAAGCTCGTCTTCTTCATCTGCACGGAGAAGATCTGCGCCCGCCAGCAGAAGACCCTCTCCGTTCCCGTCGAGGTTCTCTAGTTCCCATGAGTGAGCGTCCCTCTCGAGGTGGTCGTGGCGAGCGCGAAGGTGGAGATTCCTCCTTGCGCCACGTCTTTGGGGTCAATCCGGTTCTCGAGGCCCTGCGGGCCCGGCCGGATGAGGTGGAGCGGTTGTACGTCGTGGAGGGGCAGCTGGCGGCCCGGGCCTCGGGCGAGCTGCTGAGCCGGGCCCGGGAGGCCGGCGTCCGGGTGGAGAAGGTGTCCCGCGAGCGCATCGCGGCGATGGCGGACGGAGGCGTTCACCAGGGTGTGGTGCTGGAGCTTCGGGGCTTCAAGTACGCGGATCTGGAGGACATCCTGGATGCCGCAAAGGCGAGCAAGAAGCCACCGCTCGTGGTGGTGCTCGACGGAATCCAGGACCCGCACAACCTGGGAGCCATCATCCGGTCCGCCCACGCGCTGGGGGCCCATGGGGTCGTCATCGCCAAGGACCGGGCCGTTCAGGTGACGGGCACGGTGGCCAAGGCCTCGGCTGGAGCGGTGGAGCACTGCCTGGTCGCGCGTGTCGTCAACATCTCCCGTGCCCTGGAGGAACTGAAGGAGGCGGGGCTTTGGGTGGCGGCCGCGGACGTAGGGGCAACGGAGCCCATGTGGAGTGCTCGGCTGGACGGTCCACTTGCCTTGGTGGTGGGCGCCGAAGGGCCGGGTGTGCGGGAGGGGGTCCTCAAGCACTGCGACCATCGCCTGCGGATTCCCATGACGGGTCAGGTCGGTTCACTCAATGCGTCCGTTTCGGCCGGCGTTCTGCTATATGAGGTCGCCCGGCAGCGCGGGAGCCCTTCCCGTTCGTAGGTCGGCACCTGGGATCAATGTCCTTGACTTGGGTGATGGGTACTTCTAAAAGGGCGCGCCTCGCACATCGGCGCCGGGCGGTTGACGGTTCCGGTGGAGGTGGGGTAGGGCGGTGGGTAGGAGCCGGATGAGTGCCGGTGTAGCTCAGTCGGTAGAGCAACTGATTTGTAATCAGTAGGTCGCGGGTTCAAGTCCCGCCGCCGGCCAAGCAGGACGGGGCCGCGGATAAGGGCCCGAGACGAGCAGTAACGGGGTGGGGTAGTAAGCAGTTGCTGTGAAAATTCCGGAGGGATACCCAAGCGGCCAAAGGGAGCAGACTGTAAATCTGCCGGCTCTACGCCTTCGATGGTTCGAATCCATCTCCCTCCACTCGGCAACGCGGGAATAGCTCAGTTGGTAGAGCGTCAGCCTTCCAAGCTGAATGTCGTGGGTTCGAATCCCATTTCCCGCTCCAAACGTTGTAGTTCATAGTATCGCCAAGCCCTGATAGCTCAGTTGGCAGAGCGCATCCTTGGTAAGGATGAGGTCACCAGTTCAATCCTGGTTCAGGGCTCCATTTTTTAGAGGAGTGTCATGGCCAAGGAGAAGTTCGAGCGTAACAAGCCCCACGTGAACATCGGCACGATCGGACACGTGGACCACGGCAAGACGTCGCTGACGGCGGCCATCACGAAGGTGCTGGCGAAGACGGGCGGCGCCACGTTCCTGGCGTACGACCAGATCGACAAGGCGCCGGAAGAGCGCGAGCGCGGCATCACGATTTCGACGGCGCACGTGGAGTACCAGACGGCGAACCGTCACTACGCGCATGTCGACTGTCCGGGCCACGCCGACTACGTGAAGAACATGATCACGGGCGCTGCGCAGATGGACGGCGCGATTCTCGTGGTGTCGGCGGCGGACGGCCCGATGCCGCAGACGCGTGAGCACATCCTGCTGGCGCGCCAGGTCGGCGTTCCGTACATCGTGGTCTTCCTGAACAAGGTGGACCTGCTGGACGACCCCGAGCTGCGCGAGCTCGTGGAGATGGAGGTCCGGGACCTGCTGAAGAAGTACGAGTTCCCTGGCGACACCATCCCCATCATCCCCGGGTCCGCCGTGAAGGCGCTCGAGGGTGACGCGAGCGACATCGGCGAGCCGGCCATCCTGAAGCTGATGGCGGCGGTGGACAGCTACATCCCGACCCCGCAACGCGCGACGGACAAGCCCTTCCTGATGCCGGTGGAGGACGTGTTCTCCATCGCCGGCCGTGGAACGGTGGCGACGGGTCGCGTGGAGCGTGGCAAGGTGAAGGTCGGCGAGGAAGTTGAAGTCGTCGGTCTGCGTCCGACGCAGAAGACGGTCGTGACGGGCGTGGAGATGTTCCGCAAGCTGCTGGACGAGGGCATGGCGGGCGACAACATCGGCGCGCTGGTCCGCGGCCTGAAGCGCGAGGACATGGAGCGTGGCCAGGTGATTGCGAAGCCGGGCTCCATCACGCCGCACACCAAGTTCAAGGCGCAGATCTACGTGCTTTCGAAGGAAGAGGGTGGTCGTCACACCCCGTTCTTCAAGGGTTACCGCCCGCAGTTCTACTTCCGCACGACGGACGTGACGGGAACGGTGAAGCTGCCGGAGAACGTGGAGATGGTGATGCCGGGCGACAACATTGCCATCGAGGTGGAGCTGATCACCCCTGTGGCGATGGAGAAGGAGCTGCGCTTCGCTGTTCGCGAGGGTGGCCGCACCGTGGGCGCCGGCGTCGTTGCCGAGGTCGTCGAGTAATTCGCCTGGGAGGCACTCAAGCCTCCTGGCCCCAAACACCGGATTTCGAGGGGAAGGTGCCTTCTGGTAACCTTCCCCTTCCGTGTCTGATGAGGTAGGCCATGCCGAAGGGCAATCGTTCCATCATTTCGCTCGAGTGCACGGTGTGCAAGGAGCGGAACTACACGACCACGAAGAACAAGCGGAAGAGCCAGGACAAGCTCGAGTTGAGCAAGTTCTGCTCGCGGTGCCGCAAGCACACGGACCACAAGGAAGGTAAGGTCTAGGTCGGTAGTTCCTGAGAGTTCTTAGGCCAGTAGCTCCAACGGTAGAGCAGCGGTCTCCAAATCCGCGTGTTGGGGGTTCGAATCCCTCCTGGCCTGCCAAGTCTCAGTAGGAGCGGGGCCCCCGGTACCTGGAGGTACCGGGGGTTCCTGTGTTTCCGCAGTTCGTGAAATTTCGCATCCGCTTTACCTCGTGAGGCATCATGGCGACGGCATCAGAGGCCAGCCAGCAGGCTAACCGCTCGGCGATGGATCCGAAGCGGCTCGTTGTCATCTTCTACCTCCTCGCCGCCATTGTCCTGGCGCTGTTCCTGGAGCGCGTCTTCGGGATGCTCTGGGCCAGCTTCGGATGGCCGGACGGCGTCCTCATCGAGGGCTCGGACTGGAAGGTCTCCACCCTGGTGGGCTACGTGTCCGCGGTGGGGCTTGCGCTGTTGGGCTACTTCCATCCGAAGACGCACACGCTCTCCCTGGAAGTGGCCTCCGAGCTGATGAAGGTGTCCTGGCCTACCTGGCCGGAGACCCGGACGTCGACCATGGCCGTGGTCGTCGCCTCGCTCGTCGCCGCGGTGCTCCTCTTCTGCATTGACTCCGCCGCGTACAAATTGATGGTGGATTGGCTGCCCGCTCTGTGGGGGAAGCTGTAATGGCGATGAAATGGTACGTGGTCCACACCTACTCGAACTTCGAGAACCAGGCGAAGAAGAGCCTGGAGGAGAAGGTTCGCCTCGAGGGGCTGCAGGACCAGTTCGGTGAGATCCTCATCCCCATGGAGCAGGTCGTGGAGATGGTGAAGGGCGAGAAGAAGACGTCTCGCCGCAAGTTCTTCCCGGGCTACATCTTCGTGCAGATGGAGCTGAATGACCGGACGCTCCACCTGGTGAAGAACACGCCGAAGATCACCGGGTTCCCTGGGACGGTGCAGAACCAGAACCCGCTGCCCATCTCCGACCAGGAAGTGGCTCGGCTCACGTCGCAGATCTCCGAGGGCACGCTCAAGCCGAAGCCCAAGGTGCAGTTCGACGACGGCGACACGGTGCGCGTCATTGACGGGCCCTTCGCCAACTTCAACGGCACGGTGGAGGAGGTCAACGCGGAGAAGGGTCGCGTGAAGGTGCTCGTGAGCATCTTCGGTCGCGCGACCCCCGTGGAACTCGACTTCATGCAGGTGGAGAAGACCACCGGCTAGTTTTTCGTGGGCGACTCGGATAGAGCGCGCCCCGAGCAGTCTCCGTGCCCTCCGGGGCACGGTCCCATGGGTGGGAGGGTCTTCCCGTCTGAAGACCCGTTGGAACCACCCCCTCGAAAGGCAGTTGTCAGCCGATGAAGAAGGTCACAGGACAGGTCAAGCTGCAGATTCCCGCCGGCAAGGCGAACCCCGCTCCGCCGATCGGCCCCGCGCTCGGTCAGCAGGGCGTGAACATCATGGAGTTCTGCAAGCAGTTCAACGCGAAGACCCAGGCGGAGGCGAAGGAGGGGCTGATCATCCCGGTGATCATCACCGTCTATCAGGACCGCTCCTTCACGTTCATCCTCAAGACGCCTCCGGCGGCCGTCCTCATCAAGAAGGCGGCGGGCCTGCACACCGAGAAGAAGAAGGGCTCGGGCGCGAAGAAGCCTGGCAAGGAGAAGGTGGGGCAGATCACCCGGGCGCAGCTCGAGGAGATCGCCAAGAAGAAGATTCAGGACACCACCGCCGCGTCGCTTGAAGCCTGCATGAACACCATTGCTGGCACCGCGCGCTCCATGGGCATCGACGTCGTCGGCTAAGCCGCCGCCCACTCACGGACGAGGATTTCTGTCATGGCTCAGAATGGGAAGAAGTTCCGTGCGGCTGCCGCGATGGTGGACCGCGAGAAGCGCTACTCGGTTGCCGAGGGCTTTCAGCTTCTGAAGAAGACGGTGGATGCGCGCGCGTCGAAGTATGACCAGACGGTCGACGTCGCCATCAACCTGGGTGTGGACCCCAAGCACGCGGACCAGATGGTCCGTGGCGCCGTGGTTCTCCCCAACGGTACGGGCGCCACCGTGCGCGTGGCCGTGTTCGCGAAGGGCGAGCGCGCCACCGAGGCCACCAACGCCGGCGCCGACGTCGTGGGTGCCGAGGACCTCCAGAAGCGCATCGAGGAGGGCTTCCTCGACTTCGACACCGTCATCGCCACCCCGGACATGATGGGTGTCGTGGGTCGCCTCGGTAAGGTGCTCGGTCCCCGCGGCCTCATGCCGAACCCGAAGGTCGGCACGGTGACCATGGACGTGGCCAAGGCCATCCGCGACGCGAAGGGCGGTAAGGTCGACTTCCGCGTGGAGAAGGCCGGCATCGTTCACGCGAAGATGGGCAAGGCGTCGTTCGCGGCGGACAAGCTCGAGGGCAACTTCAACGCGCTGGTGGACCTGGTGATGAAGCTCAAGCCGGCCACCGCCAAGGGCGTGTATCTGAAGGGGATTGCCATCTCGACGACGATGGGCCCGGGTATCAAGATCGATACCCAGGAGATTCTGGCCCGTCACCGGTAGGCGGACAGGGGTCTGGCGGCCGTTCCTACCCCGCACCGGGGTGGCGGAACGGCTGCCTGCCTGACGCCTCAGGTTCGAAAGTTCTGGATCTTTGCTGAAGCCGGGGGTATAGGCCCCCGGCTTTTGCAATTGGAGCGCCACGTCATGAGACGGGCGTTTCCGACCTGGTTCATGACAGCAGGGACCCGGTCAGAGGAGAAGTGCCCCGTTGGGAACCGGGTGAATCCGGTCGGGTCATGGCTTCCTCTGTCGGGTTCAAACGGCCGAAAGGCCAGCCCTGCCGAGACTGGAGGTGCGGTGTGGTGTCTCTCGGAGACTCCTCTCGCTCTGCCACTTTGGCCCAGGCATCACGCCCATCGGAAGGTGGGCCAGTAAGGAGGTGAGTCAAAGTGCTGAAGAGCGAGAAGGAGGAGATGATCAAGGAACTCCACGAGAAGTTCTCGCGGACCAAGTCGGCTGTTGTCGCTGAGTTCTCCAAGGTGGATGTGGAGACGGTGACGAAGCTCCGCAAGAAGTTCCGTGAGGGCGGCGTCGAGTACAAGGTCATCAAGAACACGCTGGCGCGCCGTGCCGCGCAGGGCACGGACGTGGCTGTCATCGCTGATGACTTCACGGGTCCGGTGGCTCTGTGCCTGAGCTACGGCGACGTGGTGGCCCCGGCGAAGATCCTGACCGAGTTCACGAAGGACCTCGAGGACAAGATCAAGATCCGCAGCGCCGTGGTCGACGGCCGCAAGGTCGACGTCAACGGTGTCAAGCAGCTGGCGAAGCTGCCGGGTCTCAACGAGCTCCGGGCGCAGCTGCTCGGGATGCTCAACCAGCCTGCTGGCAAGCTGGTTCGGACGATTGCAGCTCCGGGTTCCCAGCTCGCGCGGGTCATCCAGGCCCACGCGGACAAGTCGCAGGGTTAGTTTCCCTGATTCATCCGAGAAGTTTCTCTACACCAACCTTGACGACCGTAGTTCCCACTCGGGAAGTAGGTCGTTAGTCAAACCCAGAAGGACAAAGTTCCATGGCTGACCTGAATGCAATCGTTGAGCAGCTCTCCGGCCTGACCATCATCGAGGCCGCCAACCTGGTGAAGGCCCTCGAGGAGAAGTGGGGCGTCTCCGCCGCCGCCGTCGCCGTCGCCGCTCCTGCGGGTGGCGCTGCGCCTGCTGCGGCCGTTGAGGAGAAGACGGAGTTCACGGTGGTGCTGTCGAACGCCGGCGCCAACAAGATCAACGTCATCAAGGAGATCCGCGCCATCACCGGCCTGGGCCTGAAGGAGGCCAAGGACCTGGTCGAGGGCGCGCCCAAGACGGTCAAGGAGGGCGTCAACAAGGACGACGCCAAGAAGATCAAGGACCAGCTCGTTGCCGCTGGCGCCACCGTCGACATCAAGTAAGTCGTACAGGGGCTGCTTGTTTTCCGGGATTTTCCAAGCAGCTTCCTGACCGAACGTGCAGGCCGGCGCTCCCAGTGCGGGGGGTGCCGGCTTTGCCCGTTTGACCTTTGCAAATTTCCCGGCGCCGCCGCGCGTTACTGAAGTTTGCCCCGCCCGAGCAGCCGTCCCCGGAGCCAGAATGCCGACGCAGATCCAGAACAATTTCCGCGTGCGGAAGACCTTCGCGAAGATCGCGAAGATCATCGACATTCCTAATCTTATCAACATCCAGAAGCAGTCCTACGAGAAGTTCCTCCAGGCCGATATCGCCCCGGAGAAGCGTGAGGACATCGGCCTTCAGGGTGTCTTCAACTCGGTGTTCCCGATTCGGGATTTCAACGAGACCTCGTCCCTGGAGTTCGTCAGCTACCATCTGGAGAAGCCCAAGTACGACGTCGATGAGTGCCACCAGCGTGGCATGACCTACAGCGCCCCCATCAAGGTGGTGGTGCGCCTGGTGGTGTGGGACAAGGACGAGGAGACCGGCGCCCAGTCCATCCGCGACGTGAAGGAGCAGGAGGTCTACTTCGGGGAAATCCCGTTGATGACCCAGAACGGCACCTTCATCATCAACGGAACGGAGCGCGTGGTCGTCAGCCAGCTGCACCGCAGCCCGGGTGCCTTCTTCGACCACGACAAGGGCAAGAGCCACTCGTCTGGCAAGCTGCTCTACAACGCCCGAATCATTCCCTACCGCGGTTCGTGGATCGACTTCGAGTTCGACCACAAGGACCTGCTGTACGTGCGCATCGACCGGCGGCGCAAGCTGCCCGCCACGGTGCTCATCCGCGCCCTGGGCGCCGTCAGCGACACCGCGAAGAAGAACCCGCTGGAGTTCAAGGGCTCCACCGAGGAGATCCTCAACTACTACTACGCCACGGAGACCATCTATCTCCAGAGCGCGGCGGACTTCGAGAAGAGCGTCGAGCTGGAGCTGCTCCCGGGCCAGCGTGCCACCCGCGACATCAAGACGAAGACAGGCGAGCTCATCGTCAAGAAGAACCGCAAGTTCACCCGCGCCGCCATCAAGAAGCTTGAAGCGGCGAAGATGAAGACGCTCCCCATCGACGCGGACGAGCTCTTCACGAAGGTGTCCGCCTACGACGTGGTGGACGAGAACACGGGTGAGGTCATCCTCGAGTGCAACGAGGAGGTCTCCCAGGACAAGGTCGACGAGCTCCTCAAGCGCAACATCAAGGAGTTCAAGGTCCTCTTCATCGACAACCTCAACGTGGGTCCGTACCTGCGTGAGACGTTGATGCTGGACAAGCTCGAGACCCCCGAGCAGTCCATCATGGAGATCTACCGCCGCCTGCGTCCTGGCGATCCGCCGACGCCGGAGACGGCCATCAACCTGTTCACGAACCTGTTCTTCAACCCGGAGCGCTACGACCTCTCCAAGGTCGGCCGCCTCAAGTTGAACTTCAAGTTCGGTCTCGAGGAGCCGCTCGACGGGCAGATCCTCACCAAGCGGGACATCCTCGAGGTGATCCGCTACCTGATCGATCTGAAGAACGGCAAGGGCACCATCGACGACATCGACCACCTCGGCAACCGGCGCGTCCGCGCGGTGGGCGAGCTGCTCGAGAACCAGTACCGCATCGGTCTGGTGCGCATGGAGCGGGCGATCAAGGAGCGCATGAGCCTCCAGGAGATCGAGACGCTCATGCCTCACGATCTCATCAACGCCAAGCCCGTCACGGCGGTCATCAAGGAGTTCTTCGGGTCCAGCCAGCTGTCGCAGTTCATGGACCAGACGAACCCGCTCTCCGAAGTCACCCACAAGCGTCGTCTGTCCGCGCTCGGGCCTGGCGGTCTGACGCGTGAGCGCGCGGGCTTCGAGGTCCGCGACGTTCACCCGACGCACTACGGCCGCATCTGCCCCATCGAGACGCCGGAAGGTCCGAACATCGGCCTCATCGCGTCGCTGTCGACCTACGCGCGCGTCAACGAGTTCGGCTTCGTCGAGACGCCGTACCGCAAGGTGGACGCGGGCATCGTGACGACGGACGTGGCCTTCTACTCGGCGCTCGAGGAAGAGAAGCACACCATCGCCCAGGCGAACGCGGAGACGGACAAGAAGGGCAAGTTCGTCAACGCCCTCGTGTCCAGCCGCCGCGGCGGTGAGTTCGTCCAGGCTCGCGCCGAGGACGTGGACCTGATGGACGTGTCGCCGAACCAGCTGGTGTCGGTGGCCGCGTCGCTCATCCCGTTCCTCGAGAACGACGACGCGAACCGCGCCCTCATGGGCTCCAACATGCAGCGTCAGGCCGTGCCGCTCCTGCGCACTGCTTCGCCGCTGGTCGGCACGGGCATCGAGGCCATCGTCGCGCGCGACTCCGGCGTGACGTGTGTCGCTCGCCGTGACGGCACCGTGGAGAGCGTGGACGCCGGCCGCATCGTGGTGAAGGCGGACGTGCCGGCCTCGCTGAGCGACGTGTCGAGCGAGGTCGACATCTACAACCTGCTCAAGTACCAGCGCTCCAACCAGAACACCTGTCTCAACCAGAAGCCCATCATCAGCAAGGGCGACAAGGTGCGGAAGGGTGACGTCATCGCGGACGGTCCCGCGACGGAGACGGGCGAGCTGGCGCTGGGGCAGAACGTGGTCGTCGCGTTCATGCCGTGGCAGGGCTACAACTTCGAAGACTCCATCCTCATCAGCGAGCGCATCCTCAAGGACGACGTCTTCACGTCGATCCACATCGAGGAGTTCGAGTGCATCGCGCGCGACACCAAGCTGGGCAAGGAGGAGATCACCCGCGACATCCCGAACGTGGGTGAAGAGGCCCTCAAGGACCTGGACGAGAGCGGCATCATCCGCATCGGCGCCGAGGTGAAGCCCGGCGACGTGCTGGTGGGCAAGATCACCCCGAAGGGCGAGACCCAGCTGTCTCCCGAAGAGAAGCTCCTGCGAGCCATCTTCGGCGAGAAGGCCGGCGACGTGCGCGACAGCTCCCTGCGCGTGCCTCCGGGCGTGGTGGGCACCGTCATCAACGCCAAGGTGTTCAGCCGCAAGGGCGTGGAGAAGGACGAGCGCGCCAAGCAGATCGAGTCGATGGAGGAGGCGAAGCTCCTCAAGGACCAGAACGACGAGATCAAGGTCCTCCAGGACAGTGCCATCGGCCGCATCCGCGCGCTGGTCCGCGGCAAGGAGGTCCAGGGCAAGCTCGTGGACGACAAGGGGAAGATCCTCCTGAAGAAGGGGGACATCCTCGACGACGCGTTGCTGGCCACGGTGCCCTACAAGTACTGGGGTGAGATCTCCGTCGGCGACCCGCTGGATTCCCGCGTGCGCGACATCCTCCGCAACCTGGAGGAGACGAAGGAGGCCGTGAAGCTGGCCTTCGGCGAGAAGATCGCCCGCATCAAGAAGGGCGACGAGCTCCCTCCCGGCGTCATCAAGATGGTGAAGGTGTATGTCGCCATCAAGCGCAAGCTGGCCGTGGGCGACAAGATGGCCGGCCGCCACGGAAACAAGGGCGTCGTGTCCCGCATCCTCCCAGAGGAGGACATGCCGTACCTGGAGGATGGCCGTCCGGTGGACATCGTCCTCAACCCGCTCGGCGTTCCCAGCCGCATGAACATCGGGCAGATCCTCGAGACGCACCTGGGCTGGGCCGCCAAGGGCACCGGCGAGGCGCTGCAGCGCTACGTGGAGGACAACTGGAGCGCGGACGCCATCAAGGAGCGCCTCAAGGTCATCTACGGCGAGGACCCGGCGTTCAGCGCGTTCCTGGACAAGCTGGACGCGGAGGAGATCAAGCAGCTCTGCCGCCGCTCCAAGAAGGGCATCCACGTGGCGACGCCGGTGTTCGACGGCGCCCACGAGACGGAGATCCACTCGCTGCTCGACGAGGGCAAGCTGCCTCGCACGGGTCAGATGGTGCTCTTCGACGGCCGCACGGGTGAGCCGTTCGACCAGAACGTCACCGTGGGCGTGATGTACATGCTCAAGCTGCACCACCTGGTGGACGAGAAGATCCACGCCCGGTCCATTGGTCCCTACTCCCTGGTCACCCAGCAGCCGCTGGGCGGCAAGGCGCAGTTCGGCGGTCAGCGTCTGGGCGAGATGGAAGTCTGGGCGATGGAGGCCTACGGCGCGGCGTACACGCTGCAGGAGTTCCTCACCGTCAAGTCGGACGACGTGGTGGGCCGCACGCGCATGTACGAGGCCATCGTCAAGGGCGACAACGTCCTGGAGAGCGGCTTGCCCGAGTCGTTCAACGTGCTCCTCAAGGAACTCCAGTCGCTCGCGCTCGATGTCGAGCTGCTGGAGAGCGCTCCGCCTGAGCGGCAGCGCAGCTTCGGGGGCGACTTCCTGGGTGGCGGCGACGGCGAGGACCGGAAGACCGGGACCGAGGCCTGAGGTAGCCGGAGCGCCCGCCTGACCGGCCGCCCGCCACCCTCCAACGAGGGTGGGCGCGGCCGGGTCTGGGGCGGGGGCCCGAATCACTGGCGTTCCCCAAGGGGGACGCCTCACGAGATTTCGGAGGCAACGTGAAGGACATTTTCAACTTCTTCGAGAAGCCGAAGGACCCGTTGTCGTTCAACGCCATCCGCATCGCGCTGGCGTCGCCCGACAAGATTCGGCAGTGGTCGCACGGCGAGGTGAAGAAGCCGGAGACCATCAACTACCGCACGTTCAAGCCCGAGCGTGACGGCCTGTTCTGCGCCCGCATTTTCGGGCCTGTGAAGGACTACGAGTGCAACTGCGGCAAGTACAAGCGCATGAAGCACCGTGGCGTGGTGTGTGAGAAGTGCGGCGTGGAGGTCATCCAGTCGAAGGTCCGCCGTGAGCGCCTGGGTCACATCACCCTGGCGACGCCGGTGGCCCACATCTGGTTCCTGAAGTCGCTGCCGAGCCGTATCGGCAACCTGCTCGACATCACGCTCAAGGAGCTGGAGAAGGTCCTCTACTGCGAGAGCTACATCGTCCTCGACCCCAAGTCGACGCCGCTGCAGAAGGGCGAGCTCATCAGCGAGGAGAAGATGCACCGGCTCTACCAGGAGCACGGTGAGGACTCCTTCACCACGGGCATGGGCGGCGAGGCCGTCCGTGAGATGCTCAAGGCGCTGGACGTGGAGCGTCTGTCCGAGGACCTGCGCAAGGACATGCGCGAGACCACCAGCGAGGCGAAGCGGAAGAAGTACGCCAAGCGCCTGAAGGTGGCGGAGGCGTTCCGCGTCTCTGGCAACAAGCCCGAGTGGATGATGCTGGACGTGATTCCGGTGATTCCGCCGGACCTGCGCCCGCTGGTTCCGCTCGACGGCGGCCGCTTCGCGACGTCCGACCTGAACGACCTGTACCGCCGCGTCATCAACCGCAACAACCGTCTGAAGCGCCTGCAGGAGCTCAACGCTCCGGACATCATCATCCGCAACGAGAAGCGGATGCTGCAGGAGGCCGTGGACGCGCTGTTCGACAACGGCCGCCGCGGGAAGACCATCACCGGCCCGAACAAGCGGCCGCTCAAGTCGCTGTCCGACATGCTCAAGGGCAAGCAGGGCCGGTTCCGCCAGAACCTGCTCGGCAAGCGCGTGGACTACTCGGGCCGCTCCGTCATCGTCGTCGGTCCCGAGCTGCGCCTGCACCAGTGCGGCCTGCCGAAGATCATGGCGCTCGAGCTGTTCAAGCCGTTCATCTACAACAAGCTCGAGGAGAAGGGGTACGTCACCACCATCAAGTCGGCGAAGAAGATGGTGGAGAAGGAGCGTCCCGAGGTCTGGGACATCCTCGAGGACGTCATCCGCGAGCACCCGGTGCTCCTCAACCGCGCGCCCACGCTGCACCGTCTGGGCATGCAGGCCTTCGAGCCCGTGCTGATTGAAGGCAAGGCCATCCAGCTCCACCCGCTGGTGTGCGCCGCCTTCAACGCCGACTTCGACGGCGACCAGATGGCCGTGCATGTGCCGCTCTCCATCGAAGCCCAGATGGAAGCCCGCGTGCTGATGATGTCGACGAACAACATCCTCAGCCCCGCGAACGGCAAGCCCATCATCGTCCCGACGCAGGACATGGTGCTCGGCATCTACTACATGACGCGCGCCCGCGAGTTCGCCAACGGCGAGGGTCGCGTGTTCAGCTCGCCCGACGAAGTGCGCGCCGCGCACGACCACGGCGAGGTGCACCTGCAGGCGAAGGTGGTCTGCCGCATCGACGGCAAGCGCAAGGAGACCACCGTCGGCCGCGTCCTCCTGTGGGAAGTGGTTCCGCGCCGCGTGGGCTTCGACGCCATCAACAAGGTGCTGGACAAGAAGTCGCTCGGTGGCCTCATCGACCTCTGCTACCGCCTCACGGGCGAGAAGGAGACGGTGCTGCTCGCGGACCGCATCCGCAGCCTGGGCTACTTCAACGCGACCCGCGCCGGTATCTCCATCGCGCTCAAGGACATGATCATCCCTGCGAAGAAGCAGGAGTTCCTGGACTACGCGCGCAAGGAAGTGGCGGAGATCGAGAACCAGTACCTCGAGGGTCTCATCACCGACGGCGAGCGCTACAACAAGGTCATCGACATCTGGGCGGAGGTCACCGAGAAGGTTGCCCAGGAGATGATGCAGCAGATCTCCCAGGAAGAGGCCTCTGGGGACAAGGACGGCAAGCGCGAGTCGCGCAAGCAGCCCTCGTTCAACCCCATCTACATCATGGCCGACTCCGGAGCGCGTGGTAGCGCCCAGCAGATCCGTCAGCTGGCCGGTATGCGCGGCCTGATGGCGAAGCCGTCCGGCGAAATCATCGAGACGCCCATCACCGCGAACTTCCGCGAGGGCCTCTCCGTGCTGCAGTACTTCATCTCCACGCACGGCGCTCGTAAGGGTCTGGCGGACACGGCGCTCAAGACGGCCAACTCCGGTTACCTCACCCGCCGTCTCGTCGACGTGGCGCAGGACGCCATCATCAACGAGTACGACTGCGGCACCATGGACGGTCTGTTCATCGGCGCCCTGGTCGAGGGTGGTGAGATCATCGAGCCGCTCGGCGAGCGCATCCTGGGCCGCGTGGCCCTGGACGACATCCTCGACCCCGTCACGGGCGAGGTGCTGGTGCGCGCCAACGAGGAGATCGACGAGGACCGCGTCCGCCGCATCGAGAACAGCGGTCTGGACAAGGTGAAGATCCGCTCGGTGCTCACGTGCCAGGCCAAGCGCGGCATCTGCGTGGAGTGCTACGGCCGTGACCTGGCGCGTGGCCGCAAGGTGTCCGTGGGCGAGGCCGTCGGCGTCATCGCGGCGCAGTCCATCGGTGAGCCGGGTACGCAGCTGACGATGCGCACCTTCCACATCGGTGGCGCGGCGACGCGGCGCGCGGAGCAGTCCAGCCTGGAGAACCGCTACGCGGGTCGCGTGAAGTTCGCGGGTCTCATCACGGTGCAGAAGATGGACGGCACGCTGGTGGCGATGAACCGCAACGGCGAGCTCGTCGTGGTCGACGACTCCGGCCGTGAGCGCGAGCGCTACCAGGTCATCTACGGCGCCCGCATCCTGGTGAAGGAAGGCCAGCGCATCGAGCCGGGCACCCTGGTGGCCGAGTGGGACCCGTTCGCGATTCCGCTGCTCACCGAAGTCGGCGGCGTCGTCCGGTACGAGGACATCATCGAAGGCGTCACGATGTCCGAGACGCTGGACGAGGTGACGGGTCTGTCGCGAAAGACCATCATCGAGTCCAAGGACCCGGAGGCGCGTCCGCGCGTCTCCATCCGCGATGCCCAGGGCAACACGAAGGACCTGCCCTCGTCCCGCAACCCGGCGAGCTACTTCCTGCCGCAGGGCTCCATCATCACCGTCAACGACGGCGATGAAATCCACCCGGGCGAAGTCATCGCCAAGGTGCCGCGCGAGACGACCAAGACGAAGGACATCACGGGCGGTCTGCCCCGCGTGGCCGAGCTGTTCGAGGCGCGCAAGCCGAAGGATGCCGCGGCCATCGCGGAGATCGACGGCGTGGTGTCGTTCGGCAAGGACACCAAGGGCAAGCGCAAGCTCATCATCACCCCCGAGGTGAATGGCGAGCAGCGCACGGACCTGGCCAAGGAGTATTTGATCTCCAAGGGCAAGAACATCAGCGTCCACTCCGGCGACCGCGTGAAGGCCGGCGAGGCGATGATGGACGGCGCGGCCAACCCGCACGACATCCTCAAGGTCCTGGGCGAGAAGGAACTCGCGCGCTACCTGGTGGACGAAGTGCAGGAAGTCTACCGGCTCCAGGGCGTGAAGATTAACGACAAGCACATCGAGACCATCGTGCGGCAGATGCTCCGCCGCGTGCGCGTCACCGATGTGGGCGACACCAACTTCCTGGTCGACGAGCAGGTCGAGAAGTGGGTGTTCGAGGAGGAGAACGAGAAGATCATGGCCGAGGGCAAGCGCCCGGCCGTGGGTGAGCCGCTGCTGCTCGGCATCACCAAGGCCTCGCTCTCCACCGAGTCGTTCATCTCGGCGTCTTCCTTCCAGGAGACCACGAAGGTGCTCACCGAGGCCGCCATCAACGGCAAGGTGGACTACCTCCGCGGCCTCAAGGAGAACGTCATCATGGGCCGGCTCATCCCCGCCGGCACGGGCCTGCCGAACTACAAGCACCTCGACATCGAGGTGGAGAGCCCGACCGACGAGGTCAACGAGATGGAGGCCGCTCTGGCCGGTGCCCACGGCGACTCGGGCCCGCTCTCCGGCGCTTCCCGCTCGGAAGGCACCCAGTCGACCGGCGCCGCCTAAGCGCCACCCGCCACCCTCACCGGTGGCCCCCTGATTCCCGCCGCCGTCTCGGTTCCGCACCGAGGCGGCGGTTTTGTTTTCCGACCTTGGTAGTCATGTTTTCCGGGACGTCTTCCTTGACGTTCATGGCGCGACGCGTTAAGTTTTGCGCAGAGAGTTTCGACACACTGAGTCGATTCCCGGCGATGCCGGGAGCAAAGGGGAGGACCACATGACCACGACGAACCAGGCGGAGACGAACCCGGAGCAGGCCACCACCGCCGAGGCGGCGAAGAGCGGTCTGTCGAACGTCGAAGGATTCCTGAAGGCCCAGCTCGCCCAGGCGCAGAAGCGAATCGAGGAGCTGGAAGGGGAGGCTGGCAAGGTCGTGAAGGCGCTGGACGCCCGCCGGCTGGAGGCCACCAAGGAGGCTCAGGCCCTGTGGACGAAGGTCCAGGCCGGGGAGCTGCTGGCGGACCCCCGCGTGAAGGAGCTGGGCAAGAAGGTGGATGCGGCCGGTGCGGAGCTGCGCAAGCGCTTCGACGGGCTGCAGACGAAGGTCGTGGAGACGGTGGGCGTCGCCAGCCAGTCGCAGCTCCAGGAGATCAACAAGGAGCTGGCCAAGCTCTCCGCGAAGGTGGACTCGCTGCTCAAGCCCATCCGCCGCCAGGGCTCCTCGAAGGACTCCGAGACGTCGCCGCGCGCCTGAGAACGCCGCGTTGTTGACGGATGGTGTCCCCTCACCACTCCAGCAGTGGACATGGAGCAGGCGAGGGGGCTCGTTCTCGTTTCCTTCACCCCGGGGGTGTGATTACGTGGCAGGTCCGTCGTCCGTTGAACGCCTGCCTGCCTGGTTACACCCTCTCCCGGAGAGACCCATTGGACAACAAGCCTGAGGCCCCCCGAGAGAAGAACCCTGTCACAGAAACTTTCGAGCGCATCTGGAGTCAGGCGCTCCTGGCTGTGAACACGGCGGAAGAAGAAGCCTCCCGCGCGGTGCAGAAGGTGGCGGCGGTCGCGGGCTGGAGCCAGGACGAGGTGAAGCGCCAGGCGCAAGCGTTCTCGGACCGGCTGGCCGGGCACCGCAAGGACCTGGAGCACAACGTGGAGGACCGTGTCCGGGCCGCCCTGTTGCTGATGAAGCTGCCCCGACGTGAGGAACTCCAAGCCTTTGGGAGCCGGTTGGACCGCCTGGCCGAACGCATCCAGGACCTGGAGCACCGCAAGTGACGAACCCCGCCCCCTCGGGCGGGAGGTCTTTCGGCACGCGGTTCTTCGATTCTCTCCACGCCCTCAGCTCTGGCTGCTCCCGACTCCCCCTGCTGGCGGGAATGGCGCTCGTCGTCTCCGCGCGGCTCGTTCCGCTGCTGGAGGAGCGCCCCGTCCAGCCGGTGGTCCCCGAGCGTGTGGTCGCGGAGAGCGCATTTCCCGAGGCGTCGCTGATTGACGCCGTCCTCTCCCGGCGAGCCCCGGACCTGGGCCTCACGCTGCGGCGGCAGTTGGGACAGGCCATCGCGGAGGAGGCTCAGACGGCGGGGTATGATCCGCTGCTCGTCCTGGCCCTCATCGACGTGGAGTCTGACTTCGCGGAGGAGGCTGTCTCCGAGAAGGGCGCGAAGGGGTTGATGCAGATCAAACCCAGCACGCTCCACTTCCTGGCGGAGAAGGCCGGGCTGCGGCTGTCCCGCGAGGAAGTGACGGCGGACACCGCCCTGTGTGTCCGGCTGGGCATCCGCTACCTGCGCTCGCTCCAGGACCGCTTCGGTGGGGACCTGGAGCTGGCGCTGATGGCCTACAACGCCGGGCCCACCCGCATTCGCAACGCCATCAAGCAGGGGGAGCTGGAGCGGTTCCGGCGGTACCCTCGGGCCGTGCGGCGCGACTTCCGCAGGTTCAGGGAAGGGCATGGCCTGGGCGGGGACTGGGCACTGGCCCAGCGCGAGGCCCCCGGCGCCGACGTCGAACCCACCCCCTGACAAGCCCGTGAATCTCCAGGCGCCTCGGCCGCTCCAAGCGGACGCATGTGCGCCTTGTCCCATCCTTCAGGGTGCGCTAAGCGTTGCAAGTGCCCGGGACTGTTGGAGATTCCGAGGAGAGACACCATGACTCGCCCGTTTTCGAGCTCGGCGCTCGTCGCCGCCCTGGTCGCGATGAGTCCGATGGGAGCCCTGGCTGGCTCCGTCTATCTCAACGGTGTGCTGATTGACGGCGTCACGAACCAACGGTTCGAGAAGGCCACCGTCCGCATCGACGAGGCTGGCAATGTCCACATCGAGGCCGCGGGCTACCGCGTCTCGACCGTGAACACACAGCCCCCCGCGCAGGCCCCCATCGCCCCGGCGAAGCCCGCCGCGCCCGAGTCCACCGCACCCGCCACGGCTCCGGCGACGCCTCCCTCGAGTCCGGGCGCGGCGTCGAGCGCCACTCCGCCCGCGGCCTCCACGCCGCCCGTCGCGGCGCAGCCTCGGCCGGACCGCATCACCCAGCGCTACTGGCTGGTGACGGAGCAGACGGTGCCGGGGATGACGGACTACGACATCGACGTGTACGTGAACTCCCGGTGGCTCCGGAAGCTGCGGGGCAACGACGACCAGGTGGTCACCGACATCACCAAGCACCTGCAGCCCGGCGGCAACCAGGTGATGCTGATGGCCCGGAAAATCGTCGGTGGGCAGAAGCGCAGCGATTCGCCCAAGCACGTGTTCCGGGTCATCATCGGGGAAGGGAACGAGGGCGGTGGGAACGTGATGATCGACAACCCCCTCATCCGCTTCCAGACGACGGCGGCGGAGTCGAAGGACGTCACGCAGGAGTACACCCTCACCACGCGCTGACGGGGCAGAGGGTCACGGAGAAGACACGTCGTGTTCAACCTGGACGAGCGCTACCGCGGCCTTCCCGCGACGCGTGAGCAGATCCTCGCGCTGCACACCTCCCTCAATGCGCCGCATGTGGCCATCCCTGGGAAGCAGGCGGGGCCCTCGCAGGCGTTCGTGGTGGGGCTGCGCGGAGGGCAGGGGGCGGCCGTCTTCGTGTACCTCTACCTGGCCGAGGCCGAGGACTGCGCCGTGTACCTGTCCGGCCGCCGCAACATGACGGCGGATGAGTACCGCGACGACGAGAGCGAGGCGCTGGCCTTCGTCGAGTCGCTCGGCTTCATGATGGACGACGCCAACTGGCGGGCCCAGCCCGCGGAGCAGCAGGACGAGCTGCTCAAGACGTTGCCCGTCTTCTTCAAGGACCCGAAGCAGGTGCCCGCGGTGAAGGCTCGCGCGGAAGAGAAGAAGAACGTCACCACCACGTTGGGCCGTTTCCTCGCGGCCTTCTGAGTCCGTCCCCCCATCCCTTTTCCTCGTCGAGAATCATCCCCATGCTCCGGCTTGCCTCCGCGTCCTGTTCCCTCGCGCTCCTCCTGGCGCTCTCCGGCTGTGCCCATGTCCCTTCGGAGAAGGAGCGCCGTCTCGCGGAGATTCATTACGACCTGGCCATCACCGCCCAGCAGGACGGGCACATCCAGGACGCGGTTCGCGAGCTGGGCGTCGCGCTGAAGAACGACCCGGACTACCCCGAGGCCAACAACGCGATGGGCGTGCTGATGCACCTGGTCTTCCAGCGGCACAACGAGGCGGCCGAGCACTACCAGCGCGCGCTGAAGGTCCGGCCCAACTTCTCGGAGGCCCGCACCAACCTGGCCAACGTGCACCTGGACCAGGGGAACTACGACGAGGCCATCAAGCTCTACGAGCTGGTCCTCAACGACATGACCTACCTGACGCCCTACATCGCGCAGGGCAACCTGGGCTGGGCGCTCTACAAGAAGGGGGAGACGGAGCGCGGGGTGGGCAGCCTGAAGGCGGCGGTGACGACGAACCCGGGCTTCTGCATGGGTTACCGCAACCTGGGCATCATCTTCGACGAGACGGGCCGCACCGAGGACTCGTGCCGGCAGCTCACCCGCTTCCGGGAGACGTGCCCCGAGGTGGCCGAGGCGTACATGCGCGAAGGCGTGTGTCTGGCCAAGCTGGGCCAGGCGGATGCCGCCAAGCAGTCCTTCGCGGTGTGCGAGACGAAGGCCAAGCCCGCCGAGCAGGGAATCAAGGACGACTGCCGAAGGCTGCTCGAAAAGCTCTAGTCTGCTATCTGGGCGCACCGTGGACCACGTCGACTTCGGCAAGTACCTCAGCCAGCAGCGGGAGCTGCGCGGCCTGTCTCTCGAGGATGTCGCTCGGGAGACCAAGATTCCGCCGACGCTCATCGCCGCGCTGGAGGCGGGGCAGGTGGAGCGGTTGCCCTCGCGCATCTTCGTGGTGAACTACATCAAGGCCTATGCCCAGGTCATCGGCCTGGCCCCCGAGGAGGCCGTCCTCCGCTACGAGGAGGTGGACCGCTCGGTGCCCGCCCCGTCGCCCGCGCAGCTCGAGACGGAGCGGCGCAAGCGGGCCTATGTCGGGCTGTCCGTCCTCCTGGTGGCCTTGGCGTTGGGCGTGTACTTGTTCCTCGTGCTGAGCGGGAAGCTTCCCTCTCCGCTCGCGCGTTGAATGACGCCATGGAGCGCTACGACGACGATGCGCTCGTGCTGTCCACCGTGGACTACGGCGAGTCGGACCGGCTCGTCACGCTGCTGACGCGCGAGCATGGGAAGCTGACGGCCTTCGCCGCGGGGGCTCGCAAGAGCAAGCGTCGCTTCGCGGGCGCGCTGGAGCCGTTCATGCGGCTTCGCGTGCACCTCGTCGAGACGCGGGGCTCCACCGTGCGGCTGGACTCCACGGACATCGTCGCGGGCTACTACGCCGCGCGGCAGGACCTGTCGCTCATCGCCCGGGCCTTGTACGCCGTGGAGCTCTGCCGCGAGCTGACGCGAGACCATGAGCCGCAGTCGGAGCTCTTCGTCCTGCTCGAGGGCTACCTGACCCGACTGGACGCGAAGGAGGCGGGGCCCACGTCGCTGCTGGCCTTCGAGCTGTCGGCCCTGGCCCACGCGGGCTTGATGCCGCGCTTCGATGCGTGCGCGCTGTGTGGTTCGCCGCCAGGAGAGCGCCCCCGGTTCGACCAGGCCCATGGTGGCGCGGTGTGTGAGCCGTGCAGCCTGCGTGCGCGAGAGGCGGTGCCGGTTCCCGTGGCACTCCTGTCCGGGCTGCGCGCCCTCCAGGAAGGGGCGCGTACGCCGCTCCCCGCCGACCTGCGCGCGCGGGCACGGAGCCTGCTCAACGTCTTCATCGCCCACCACCTGGGCCGCCGCCTCAAGAGCGTGGACTTCATGGCCCAGGTGGGCCTGGACTGACGAAGCGGCGCGCCTGACGCCGCGCTGGGAGCGATCGTGAGCGACGGACTGCCGTCACCGCTGGACGTGGTGTGTTTCGGTGAGACGTTGGTGGACTTCCTCCCCTCGGAGCAGGGCCTGCGTGTGCGAGACGTCCCCGCGTGGCAGCCATGCCCTGGGGGTTCGCCGGCCAACGTCTCGGTGGGGCTGGCCCGATTGGGGATGCGGTCCGCGATGCTGGGCGTGGTGGGCGCGGACGAGTTCGGCCACTTCCTCCGCGAGCGGCTCGCGAAGGAGGGCGTGGATGTGAGCCACCTGCGCCAGACGGCGGACGCGCGCACGGGGCTGGTGTTCATCTCCCTGGACGCGCGTGGGGAGCGCAGCTTCACGTTCTTCCGCACCCGCTCGGCGGAGTTCCTCCTCTCCAACGCCGATGTGGACCCAGGCTTCCTGCACCGCGCGAAGGCGGTGCATTGCGGCTCCAACTCCCTCCAGCGCGACGAGGCTCAAGCGGCCACGGTGGCGATGCTGGGCCTCGCGCGCGAAGCGGACCGCATCGTGAGCTGCGACCCCAACCTGCGGCTCCATGCCTGGGAAGACCCGACGCAGCTCGAGGGGTTGCTCGCGCGGATGTTGCCGCTGTGCACCGTCGTGAAGCTGTCCGAGGAGGAGATTGGCTTCGTGACAGGAACCGAGTCCCCCGAAGAGGCGCTGACGAAGCTGTCCGCCATGGGGGTGCGCCTGCCCGTGGTGACCTTGGGGGCGCGAGGGGCGCTGTTCCTCTGGCGCGGCGAGAGGATTCATGTCCCGGCGCCTCAGGTGCGCGTGGTGGACACCACGGGGGCAGGTGATGGCTTTGTCGCGGGCCTCCTGCATGGACTCGTGAGCTGGTACGGCGGCGCGCGAGCGCTCGAGAGCGCGACGCGGGAGGAGCTCGTGGCGTTGACGACCTTCGCGTGCCACGTGGGCTCTCGTGTCGTGGAGAAGCCCGGCGCCGTGGAGGGCTTGCCTCGCGCCGACGAGCTGCGCGCGGTGTGGCCCGACCGGGCGGCTCGCTGAGTCGCACCGCGGCCCGGGGTCGTCCCTACTGGGGTGTGACACGCGCGAGGAACCAGGTGCGCGAGCTCGTCCCTGTCACGGGCCCCGAGCCGAAGTCGACGGTTCCGACGAGAGGTCCACCGAGGACCGCATCGTGTCGGCCCGCGCTGACGACTCGATACGCGGTCTGACGGGAGAGGTCTCCAAAGGCCCGGCTCCATCGAGTCTTCCCTCGGCGTCCCAGCTTCACCACGAAGATGTCGTCGAGGCCCGCGCTCGTCAGAGGGCCCGTGCCGAAGTCGATGGTCCCCGTGAAGGAGCCCGTCACCACCGATTCCCCATCGGGGTCCAGGCGCATGTCTTGACCCCAGTCGGGGCCAGGACCTCCGAATCGCCGACTCCAGCGATGCGTTCCCTCGGGGTCCAACGAAACGACAAACACATCCATGTCCAGGCTGATGAGGGGGCCGCCGCCCAGGTCCAGCGTGCCGAAGAAGGCTCCCGCTCCGAAGAGATTTCCCTCCCGGTCCACTGCCAGCCGCCATCCGGTCTGTTGGTGGGCGGGACCCACGTCCTTCGCCCAGAGGGGCTGGCCGTGTCGGTCGAACTTCAAGACATAGGCGTTGAAGCCCGGAGTGGAGAGCCACGGCTGTCCATGAATGCTGAGCGTGTCCGTGTAGGAGTCGCTGATGAAGAGGTTGCCTTCAGCGTCAGAGGCGAGCCTGACGGTGTTGCCCATTCCTGTCTCGTAGACGTGATGCCAGACCGTCCCGCCCGTGTTTCGGGACAACCTCGCGACGAAATGGTTCACCGTGCCCTTCACGGGAATCGGCCCATCACCGAAGTCGATGATGCGGTCGAAATAGCCACTGACGAAGACGTCCCCATCGGGTGCTAGCGCGAGTGTCCCTGTTTGTTGTTGTCCCTGGTCACCGAAGCAGCGGCTCCAGAGGTGGTGCCCCCGCACGTCGAGCTTCGCGACGAAGGCCCGCGGGCTCCCAGGCTCGCCAGGACAGGGCAGGGGGCCACCGCCGAAGTCGAGCTCGCCCCAGAAGTCACCCGTGATGAGCGTGTTGCCTCGCGCGTCGATGACAACACCACTGACCTGTTGGTAGTGGGCGTCGCCAAATCGGCGATGCCAGATTTGTTGTCCCTGGGGATTGAATCGCGCGACGTCGATGTCTGAGTTGTTGCTGGAGACCAACACCAGATGTCCATCAGGCTGGGTCGCGAGCTCTCCCACGCTCAAGGTGTCCAGCACGGTCGTCCATCGTCGCGCCGTGGCATCCGATGAGGTCCCCTGTTCCTGAAGGCCGTCGGTCGCTCGCGGGGCTGTCTCCGGCTCGTACGGGGCCTCACATGCGGCTGCCCACAGGGACAATCCCATCACGGATGCCATTCTGATGTGTCTGTTCATGCGGGCAGGCTAGTGAGTGATTTCCGCCCGCGGCAAGGTCACCTCGCGGCAAGCGTTCGGGTGTGAGCGACGTGCGTGGACCGCGCCGTGAGCTTCTCCGAGCGCCTTCCTGGCGAGGTCGCTGGCTCCATCGCGCGGAGGGGGCTCGTCCTGGCGGAGCCACAATGAAAAGATGGGCGGCCCATGGCCTTGTCCTCTCCGCATGCCTCGCCCGAGGAGGCCGCGTCCCCCCCGGCGCCGACTCCGGCCTCGCTGACGCTGCTGAGCATCCCCGGCGACTCCGCCGAGGCCACGGACTCCTACTGGCTCACGCACGTCTATCAAGCCGACCGCCTGCCTCAGTTCACCCTCCGCTCCGTGCTGCTGGGCGCTGGCATCGGCGTCGTCACCTGCGCGACCAACCTCTACGTGGGACTGAAGACGGGGCTCGCGTTTGGTGTCGCCATCACCGCCGCGCTGCTCGCTCATGCGTCGCATGGACTCTTGCGGCGTCTGTCGCCCGGGCTCGCGGGCTCACCCTTGTCCACGCTGGAGACCTGCAACGCGCAGGCGGTGGCTTCGGCGGCCGGCTATGCCACGGGAGGCGCGCTCGTCTCCGTGCAAGGCGCCTGGCTCATCGTCACCGGGCAACATCCCTCGGGCCCGACGTTGCTCGCGTGGACGTTCTTCCTGTCCGCGCTGGGCGTCCTCTTCGCCGTGCCGTTCAAGCGACGGCTCGTGGACCACGAGCAGCTCCCGTTCGCCTCGGGCACCGCCGCGGCGACCACCATTCGCGCACTGCACTCGACGGGCTCGGAGGCCCGTCCGCGTCTGCGCATGCTGGGGTGGGGCGGGCTGGTATCGGGACTCATCACCCTGGTTCGTGATGGGCTCGCCCGACTCCCCACGTCGATTCCATTCCCAGGCACCTGGGGCGGATTTCCCCTGGAGCGATTGGGATTCGCGCTGGAGTCGAGCCTCCTCCCCGTGGGCGCGGGCGTCTTGCTGGGGCCTCGCACCACGACGTCGCTGATGCTCGGGGCGCTGCTCGTTCATGGGCTCGTGGCTCCGCACATCCTCGGCTCCGGGCTGGTCTCCGCGGAGTCGGGTTCCTTCCTCGAGTGGAGCTTGTGGCCAGGGGCCGCGGCGCTCGCCACGGCGTCGCTGCTCCAGTTCGTGCTCGATGGCCACATCCTTCGTCGCGCGTTGAGCGGCTTGTTCTCACGCGCGAAAGTCCCACCGCATCCCGTCGATGCGCTTCAGGTGCCACGTGGGTGGCTCCTCGTGGGTCTGCTGGTCCTCGTGCCCGCGACCCTCGCGGTCGCACACGTGAGCTTCGGTGTCCCGCTCGCGCATGCCGTGCTCGCCATCGCGTTGTCCTTCGTGTTGTGTCTCATCTCCTGCCGCGTCACGGGCGAGACGGATGCGACGCCCGTGGGCGCGCTCAGCCAGGTGACGCAGCTCACGTATGGCGTGCTGTTGCCGCATCAGGTCCACGCGAACCTCGCCACCGCGGGCATCACCGTCAACGCGGCCTCATCGTCCGCGGACCTCCTCACCGACCTGAAGACCGGCCATCTCCTCGGCGCGCATCCGCGCCGCTTGTTCCTGGCGCAGCTGCTGGGCTCGGCGGTGGGGGCTCTCGCGGTGGTGCCGCTGTTCTTCCTGCTCGTGCCGGACCGCGAAGCCCTGGGCGGTGAGCGCTTTCCCGCACCGGCCGCCTTCATCACCGCGAGCGTGGCGCGAGTGCTGTCCTCGGGCCTGGACACCCTGGCGCCGGCGACTCGCGCCGCCATCGGGTGGGCCGCACTGTGCGCGGCCATCCTCGTACTCACCGAGCGAGTCGTTCCCGCTCGTGCGCGCCGCTGGGTTCCCTCGCCCCTGGGGATGGGGCTGGCGTGTCTGCTGCCACCTTCTTACGCACTGGGACTCTTCCTCGGGGGCTGTCTGTCCGGCGTGGCGGGATACGTGAAATCCACGACGCTGGAAGGCCGTTTGGTGACG